>DUVF01000006.1 GCA_012841165.1 Clostridiales bacterium | reverse complement strand
TTCCATCAGCTTTACGATCGCCCCCTTTGTCTTTTCCTGACTGTTAGCCTCCATATACTTGCCCACGGAAACCAGGGCCACTACAACCGCGGCAGACTCGTAATAGAGCTTGTGAACGAGTTGGGGATTATCCGTGATGAGAAAGGTGGTGACCAGGCTGTATATAAAAGATGCGCCAGCGCTGAGGGCGACCAGGGTATCCATATTGGGACTGCCATGAAAGAGCGCGGAAAACCCGCCGGTGAAAAACCTTCTCCCGATAAAAAGCACCGGTAAGGCCAGGACCATCTGAACAATGGCCATATTTACAGGGTGAGTCTCCGGAGAAATGATATCCGGCAGCGGAAAGTGCGGAATTATCATATGTCCCATGGATATCGCGAGCAGAAATCCGGCCAGAATTACTGAAGCTATTAGCAATTTCTTCTCCCTGACAAGATTATCTCCCGCCTCGGAGATGATAGATGGCTTGGCAGAGGTAAAAGACTTTTCTTCCTCTTGGCGGATATTCGCGGAAAAACCCGCCTTTTCTATCTTAGATATTATATCTTCAGAAGAGGTCTCTCCCTCGTCGTAACATATGGTGAGCCGGTTCAGCGGCAAGTTCACTTCACTGCTCTCTACGCCCGGTAATTTGCGGGTAACTCTCTCAACCGCACTCGAACAGGCCGCGCAGCGCATCCCGTCTATGTCGTAAATCTCTTTTATCATTAAATTTATACCTTTCTTTTGCGTTGCGATACCTGGGTTTCATAAGCTGTTTTATTAGATATTTGGCTTCTCGAATACCCTGTAGGGGTATTTTGATTATAAACTTTATCCGAAAACGCTGTCAAGCAATACAGCAGGTAAGAACGATGCGGGTACAGTCGGTAAGCACAGCGCGAGCCGTACGCCATCAAAATGCGACCCCTGAATTTACAGAAAATTTACCTGAGAAGCCGATGACGCCATGTCTGGTTTTATTTATAATTACTATGTACTCGCCGGCGGCAAGAAAATATTTTTGGATCAGGCAGGAGAAGAATATATGATGGTGATCATTTCAGACGACAGCATAGGAGATTGGGGTCAAGCCCTGGAGAAAGCATTCTCTCATGCGGGAACTCAGCTTGTCCGTTTCACTGCCGACACCCTCAACATCAAGCCATGTACCGCCTGCAGCAGTTGCAGTGGAAAAACCTATGGCCGCTGCGTCATCCCGGATGACATGCAGCTGCTGCTGCCCAAAATTGTGGGCTGCCGAACCTTGGTGTTGGTTTCCCCGGTGATCTTCGGCGGCGTCAGCTCCCACATCAAGAAAGTGATGGACCGGATGTCGGCTCTGGGCAATCCCCGCTATCAGATGAGGGGTGGTGAATTAGTAAAGGGCATGAACATACCGAGCCTGAACTTCTACCTGGTGGGCGTCGGTGATGATTTGAGCGAAGCGGAGCGCTCAGCCTTCCTCTTTCTTAATGAAGAAAACCGAAACATCATGAACGTCAAAGGGCGAACTTTTATCCTTGACAGCAGCTTGGACAAGGTCTCGCTTGATAAAATCGCACGGGAGATTGCTCATGAATAAAGCAGATATAATACTAATCTGTGCCAGTCCCCGGCCCAAAGGAACCAGCGCTATGTTGCTGGAACGCATCCGCGCTGTCACCGGCGGCGAAGTGATTTTTCTGCCCCAGAAAGACAGCCTGGATGATTTGATACTGGCCATGCAAGAAGCAACCACCATCATAATATCCGGTCCCTGCTACATCAATACCTACCCGGCCAGACTGATTGAGCTGCTGGAGACGGCAGCCTCAGCGGGCGGATTTTCCGGACAGAAACTCTACGGCGTCATCAACGGGGGCATGCCTTATATCCACACCCACCGGCACGGGTTGCTCTGCCTGCAATTATTCGCAGAGCGGAATCATCTCTTGTGGCAAGGCGGTTTCGTACTGGGCTGCGGCGCCATGCTGGACGGAAAGCCTCTGGAAAAGCACATGAACCGCAAGACAGTCGTGCCGGCTTTCGCTCAGTTTATCCTGCACATCAAGGAGGGAACCCCGTCTTCTGACAGCCTGTATGAACAGGCACAGTCACCTCCCGGCAAGCTGATGACCCGTATCTTCGCCAGCTTGCTGACTTTTATGGTAGAAAAACACATTAAGAAATGCGGACACGATCCGAAGGCGCCTAATTGGTACCTGCGGGAACAGGGGCCGGATTAATTTTCAATTTTATTTTTTAAATCAAGCAACACCTCAATATACTCGTCAGGCAGGTCGGCATGTATATCGTGGGCGGATTTAAAACCGCCAAGGTATTTACTGTCCGGCACTAAGCTGACAACTTTTCGGGCGTCTGTTTCATCCATGGCGGCAAGTAAAATTCCGTTTTTATCATAGTAGCCGGGAGCCGTAAATTCATTGGGCGCTACATGCATAACAATAGTAGGAGATTTAATGCTTTTCAAAATTTCTTCCTGTTCAAATCCTGTAAACCAGGAAAAATCATAAAATGTTACGCCAAACCGCAAATCATAGCTGCCGGTTCCGTCCTGCATGTTAGCGTTCAGTGCATAGATGGAGTTTATTCCTAATTCTGGCGGATATAACCATATTTTAGGTATCTCTCCGGGACGCCTGCCCAAATATTTTAAAGCCGGATCTTTGACAATTTTGTTCCAGGCATTGGGGTCTTCAGCATTAAAAATCTCCTGCATATAGTCATTTTCTAATGAATACTCCATGAAGCTGCCTGTCTTATTCTGGTTAAGGTAATCATGCATGTTTTTAAACCCCAGCCATGAGATGGTTTTTTCCGCTCTCCCGGGAAGAGTGGAAAAGAACGGTCCATCTTCTAAAACAGTGGCTTTAATGTAGTCAGCCGCTTTGGCTGAAACATAGGCGGCAAGCAGGGCTCCGGAAGAATGACCGGATATATAAGCCTCTTCGCCAATAATATTTTCGAGGAACCAAATGATATCATTCCCTGTTTTTACCGCTTTATACTTGTCGGGATTTTTAGACGAGTTTCCATGGCCATAGTAATCAAGGGCATACACATGAAATTCTTCCGATAATTTGGGCAATACTTTTGCGTAATCATAGCAACTTACTTGCTGGCCATGAAGCAACAAAAGTTTCGGGCCATTATCCGGACCTTCCAAGTAATAAATTTCCGACCCGTCGTCCAATTCAGCCATGTTTTCAGTAAAGCCTGATTTGTATCCCCTCTTTTCCAAAAAATTCTCGTTTAAAATATCATAGTTCATATTTCTATACGCGAAAATACCGACGGCTATTATTGCTGTCAGCGCAACTATTCCCAGCGCCACAATAAGCTTAATTTTTTTACTCATACCCGGCTCCGTTCAGCTTAATAAAACATGATTTTGAAGCATGTTTTTATATATTTCAAATCATTTTAATTCATGAAATTGTCTAAGGCTTCATCGATTTCTTCACCGTGTCCTGTCATCATATGTCCGCCGTCAGGGAAAGAAACGAGTGTGAGCTTAGGAAAGCGATGTTGGATATTTTTTACTTTCTCAAAACTGGCTACCGGATCATCTTCCGAATGCAGGATCAAAACCGGTACTTCCAACTCTTCGATGGAATACTGCTCAAAATTTCTTTCCATGTCCGGATTGGTCAGCTTGCCATCAAGTATAACCCCGGTTTTTCTCTCAGAAACAGGCTGGATGCTTTTTACGGTTGAGGCCGGCATCCCCATCAATGAAGGCATCAGCGGGCTGATTAAATACATGGCATAGTCGGATATCAGCGGCTCAGGCGGCGCTTGATATTCAATATAAGTATCCGGCTTTTCATTGACCGGCATCGCTGAGCAAAATAGTATCAGGCCTTTTACACGTTCCGGATAATCCAGCGCAAACCGAATCGCCGGAGTGCCTCCGGCGGAGGTTCCTAAAACAAAGACCTGATTTATTTCCAAATAATCAAGCAATTCCTTAAAGGCAGCGGCTTGTTCCGCAGGTGTTCCGTTTCCCTTTACTTCAGAGCCAGGATAGCCGAATCGTGACGGCGCCAGCAAGCGGTTTTTTGATTCTCTGTTTTTTACACTGTCATACGCCTGATCATATCCGCCGAAAATACCGTGAATGGATAAAATAGTCACTCCTTCCCCCACATCGACATAGGCCATCGAACCATATGACAGATCCGCCACCTTTGTTTCATATGAGTTCAGTTTATCCTGGGCTTTATGTAGGCCGGCGGCACAACGGACGCCCTGAACCAAAAAATATAAGATAATTATTGCTAAAAAAGCACCCAACAACCACTTTATTTTCCCATTTTTGATCTTTTTTCTTCCCTTTATCATCTCAAATATTCTCCTTGAAGTTGGGTTTGGGGGCACAAATATAATTATGAATAACATTTTGACAAGATCGGAATTTAGTGTAATATTTTAGAAGACTACTTATTTGAACTTTACCCAATATACAGACTTTTATCGCTGAACTTCCCTGAAATTCAATATAAATAACCCATGGGGGCTTGTCAATATGCGGAAAAACAAGAGAGTTAAAATAATATTTATATCAACGCTTATTGCCATGTTCATCAGCGCTTTGTACATGCATAGCCTGGCAGCTGATGAAATTAAGCTTCACAGGCTGGAGGCGACTTCTATCCTGCACAATCAGGTCGCTTTTATAAAAAATGAATTTATGATCAATATAAGTGCTGTCTATGAGCTCAGAGCCTTGATCTTCGGGGCTGACGGAAAATATGTAGATCCGCAGATAATAGGTGAACGAATATTGAAAAACCCCAATATCCGCAACATATTATATGCTCCCAACTCTGTAGTATCAAATGTATATCCGCTAAAAGGTAATGAGGGTATTCTCGGATTAAATTTGCTCAGCCCGGAAAATAAAAGCTATGAGGATGCCATATTGGCGGTAAAATCCGAAGATGCAATCCTTACGGGGCCATATGATTTAAAGCAAGGCGGCAAAGCCTTTTCCGCGAGACTAGCGATCAGAACTTCCGATGAAAACTCCGAAATGAAATACAGCGGCCTGGTCTCTGTAACAATGGATTTCCCGGATGTTATATCTAAAAGTACAAATAACCTGCATGACAATTTAAAATATGATTTTATTTTAGAGAAAAAGCTGCCGGATAGCGAAGAGTATGTTGAAATCTATTCCGGCAGAGTTTCTGAATACGACGATTTTATATCCTCCGACTTTTCTATATCCAACATTGACTTCAGATTATCCATCGTGCCTCAAAATGGCTGGCATAATAAGTTGGGAATCATACTCAGAATATTCGCTTTCTTAGCTGTATCCCTGGCCGTAGGCGTAGTTATGGGTTTCATCTTCTCTGCCAGACAGAAACTGATCGAAAAATCAAGAACTGACGCGCTGACGGGAATATATAATCGGGCAGGTGGTACCCACGCGATAACTTCAATACTGAAAAACAATTTATATAAAGGCGGCGCTTTTATAATTATGGATTTAGACAACTTTAAGAGCGTCAATGATGTACTGGGACACCAAATGGGAGACGAAGTGCTTGTGACCACAGCCGCCATCCTTAAAAATTCAATCCGCGAGACAGATATAGTAGCCCGGCTCGGCGGAGATGAATTTATGTTATATCTCCCGTTTGAGAGCAGTTCCGATTTTTTAGAAAAAAAGCTTGAGGAAATTCGCATAAAAATGAATCGAGAAATCAAAGATGCCGAAGGAAGCGTGACCGTAAGCAGCAGTATAGGCGTAAGCTTCTACAACAAAGGCAAGAGCTTCGACTCCCTCTATAAAGAGGCCGACGAAGCCCTATATCAATCAAAAGAAAACGGAAAAAATCAAATAACCATATATGGTTAGAGATTAATGGGGGATCGCCATTTCTGCTGCCATCCAAAAAATGATTAACAGGCCAACCGGTATGGAAAGCAAGGTCAATATAGTTCTGTCTTTATTCCGCACGAATGATATAACTCCCAATACGGCTCCGGCAATTCCTATAGCCGCAAGAATAGGAGTTGGAATAGGTTGTCTGGCCTGCATGGTCGAAGCTAATAATTTTATAGCCACTGAGGCAATAAAAAATACTGTTAAAGCGGCCGCCCATTTCCCGGCCATCGTTTCAGAATAGAACTTCTTTTTCATGATTTCCCGCACCTTTCTATGTAAATTATTAAAGATTATGAATCGTATAATTTTGCACCTTTCGTGCACGTTTTCCGTATTCTCTTTATTCTAAGCAAAAAGAGAGCAGTTATCAACACATGAAATCATATTAATAACTGCGTTCTATTTTGGTGGCGCCGAATGCGCGAGAAGCTTAAGAGCCTAGTGTATACATAAGATATTCTATGATATAATAATTGTGTCTGTCTCACACAGTTTTTGGGGAATTTATCATTTGATAAGTTTTGAAAACACAACATAAATGATGGGTGCAGAGAGGATATTGCAAATGATTAATTACCCAGCCATCTATATTGCAAATGGAACAGCGATATTGTTGTTATTGGTTGTTTTATTTAGTTTGAAAAAGCCACTACGTCATGGACTGTTTGAAGAAAAGATATTCTATGCGATGGTTATTCTAAATATTCTGCAATGCTTAATTGAGTCGACGGTTTTTTTCCTGGATGGCAAAATGATATATGGATATCGTACTTTGTCGATAGTGCTAAATGAAATTTTATTTATCAACACCATTATATTTGCCTATTTCTGGGTAGTATATGCAGACTATAAATTGTTTGCAGACATGGAAAGAATCAGGCGAATATATCCCTTTGTGGCTATACCTGCCATGTTAATTATATTAGGCTGCTTGATAAACTTCGCGACACCTGTGTTTTTTGTAGTCGATGAATATAATATTTATCAAAGAGCAGACTTCTTTATAATTCCATATGCTGTAACTTATTTTTATCTGTTATATGGAGTTTTGTTAATCTATTTGTATCGTGAGAAGGTACATAAATATTTGTTTCTTCCTGCTATTATGTTTATGGTTCCCATTATAATCGGAAGTCTGTTGCAGTTCTTTTTTTACGGATACTCTATTGTATGGCTTGGCGTGTCTATAGGGATGATCTCGTTATTCATTAATGTTCAAAATGAAGCGTCTTATGTAGATATGCTGTCGGGATTATTTAACAGACAGTACTTAAATAGTATCTTGTTAACTCATAGTAAAAATAAAAAAGAAAATACTGCCGGTACACTTGCAGGAATTATGTTAGACATTAATGACTTCAAAAGTATTAATGATAGATTTGGACATATTGTAGGGGATGATGTTATTTCCCTAACTGGAAAGATGTTACGCGAAACGGTGGGGGATAAAGGATCAATCTTTAGATTTGGGGGTGATGAGTTTATCATATTGATGTATATAAACTCTCAGAAAGAAATCATTGATATGATCGACAGCATTAAAACACAAACAACATTGTTTAATGAATCGGAAGAGAAACCTTATAGTATAAATTTTTCAATCGGTTACAGTACATACGAAAGTAATCATGAGTCAATAGATGATTTTTTGAGGAAACTCGATGTTTTTATGTATGAAGACAAAAAGAAAAAGATCGATGAAGGAATAATTCCCGATAGAAGGCAGCATTTGATAAAATAGAAAAAACAAAGAGGGCCTCAAGGCTCTCTTTGTTTTTTTGGTGGAGATAAGGAGGCTCGAACTCCTGACCTTTTGACTGCCAGTCAAACGCTCTCCCAGCTGAGCTATACCCCCATTTTGCGGACTTCCTTATAATAGCATAGTACATCAGGGGATTTCAACTACTAATTCATAATTTCCGGTCCGGCAGGGGCTTTCCCGGATTGACAGTCATTATAATCTATATTAAAATATTTCGTGCACAGGTTTTTGTTTGCAGGAGGATATGGGGGCATAGTCTCAGTTGGTTAGAGCGCATGCGTCACAAGCATGAGGTCGCAGGTTCGAGTCCCGCTGTCCCCACCAATTTTTTTGTTTGGGCTCGTGGCTCAGCTGGGAGAGCGCCGCGTTCGCAACGCGGAGGCCGAGGGTTCGAATCCCTTCGAGTCCACCACAACAATCAAATCCGAACCCAAGACCGAGAGGTGGAGGATTCGGATTTGTCGTTTATTTTAGCACTTATGGTAATGCAACTTACCGCCTGCGGTATCTGCGCCGGAGCAGTACTCAGACCCCAAAATGATTCGCAAATCTCCTTTTTGCATTGACGAAACAATTCCAAAATATTATATTAGATTTAATCTAATATATATTCAAAGGAGTACCGATCCCATGATAAAAACATCTCTCACAGAAGAAAAGGCTCTTCAGGATTTTAATAAAGGCATAGACTGTTCTCAGGCAGTGTTCGGCGAATTTTCTGAATATCTCGGTTTGGATAGACAGACAGCTCTCAAGATAGCCGCGCCATTTGGTGGCGGTATGCGGCACGGCGAGACCTGTGGCTGCGTCACTGGTGCGCTGATGGTAATAGGATTAAAATATGGTCAGGGCGATGTGTGTAATCTAGAGGCGAAAAACCACATGCGCGCCGTACAGGATCGCTTTGAAGCCGCTTTTACAGAAAAATACGGAAGCTGCATCTGCAAAGAGATCCTCGGTTATGATCTGAGCAAGCCCGCTGAAAGGGAAAAAGTCATGCAGGAAAATTTATTCGAAGAGGTATGCTGCAAAGCGGTCATAGATTCATGCATAATCTTAGAGGATATATTAAATGACTGAAAAACTTATCCGGCTTTGTGAAGAAAAATGTCTTAAGGGCGAGGTGTTATCGCGAAATGAGACCATTGCCCTTTTGGAAATCCCGGTCGGTAGCCCGGAAGATCAAAAACTCAGAGAGGCCGCGCGGCGCGCAGCCTCTCTTATTGCTTTGGATAAAGGGTATCTGTGGTGCGCCATCGGTATGGATTATGCGCCTTGCGCTATGAATTGCAAATTCTGTTCTTTTGGTGAGAAGTGGGGACTGATTGAGCAGAGCCGCCAGGTTACCGAAGAGGAAATCTTTAATCGTGTACGCGGCTATGTTGCCGAAGGAGCAGCATATATCGTGCTGCGAACCACGGAGTTTTACAGTCTTGATACTCTTTTAAAGCAGATTCCCCGCATCCGCGAAGAGATCCCCGGAAATTACGGCATCATATTAAACACGGGCGAACTCGACTTCGTTACCGCAAACCGCGTTGCCGCTGCGAATGTATACGGCGTCTATCACGCGCTCAGGCTCAGAGAAGGGGCGGACACGCCCTTTTCACCCGAAAAGCGAATCTACACGATGAACAGCGTCACCAGCACACAAATGTCGCTCATCAGCCTTGTGGAACCGCTTGGCCCGGAGCATAGCGCACAGGAGATCGCAGACTGCTTTCTGAACGCGGTATCCTGCGGCGCGAAGATCTGCGGCGCCATGGCGCGGTTTCCGGTCAAAGGAACTCCCCTTGGCGATGATACTTCTATGGTAGATGAAGCTTATCTGGCTCATGTTATTGCTGTGCTTCGTCTTTCAGGCGGCAACAGCGTGAGAGATATCTGTGCCCATCCCGCATCACAAGAAGCCGTAAACAGCGGCGCAAATGTTGTGGTCGTAGAGTCCGGCGCCATACCGAGAGACGCTGGATTTTCAGAAAAAGACTGGGCTGGTACAGATATGCAGCATGCCCGTAAGCTTCTTGAAAAGGCTGGTTATCATATTTCAGCACCCCCGGCTCAGAATACTAAGCGGCAGAAATGCGCCTGCCAGGGCGGGAATTTGGAAAAATTTATGCAGCCCATTATTTTGGATATTTTAAGCCGCGGAGACCAGACCGGTTATGCCGTTCAGAAACAAATGAGAGAATACGCGACATATCAGCAGGCTATACCGGACATGGCTGCCACATACCGTTTCTTAAAGATAATGAGACAGCGCGGCCTGGTACATTATGACGGAACGGCATATGCCATTACCAATGCAGGCCTTCACTGTCTTGACGACTGGAAAGAAACATTGAAAGAATATATTTCTACATTGACATGCCTGATCGGACAGTTGGAAATATCACCTGATGTATGATAGGGTCAAAGTGGTAAAGGAATCTCGCTATGGAACAAGCTCTAAACGCCAAAATGAATATCCTGCTCCTGACGGGCAGCCCACGCCGGGAAGGGACCTCCGCCTGGCTGGCCGACCACTTTCAAAGCGGTGCGGCCGCAGCCGGACATGATATCACTCGCTTCGATACTGCCTTTATGTAGCTGGAAGGCTGTCGCGGCTGCGGGCATTGCCGGCAAGTCTCCGGTGTCTGCATCATAAAAGACGATTATGCGCCGATCCAACGATTATTGCTGGAAGCGGATCTGGTTGCTTTCGTAACCCCTCTGTACTTTTTTGATATGACCTCGCAGTTGAAAAAAGTGCTCGACCGCTTCTATATGGTCAGCCCTCAACTTCGCGAAATGCCTTCCAAACAAGCTGTTATGCTGGCGACCTGCGGCATCCCCAGAGATTGGCCCTTTAACACGCTCAAGCTCCACTACCAGGCTCTGCTGCGCTACCTTAAATGGAAGGACGCCGGACAGATTTATGTTTCCGGCGTTGTCAATCGCGAAGATATCACTGCCTCAGCGTGGGGCGAACAGGCCCGCCAACTAGGACTGTCCCTCAGCGACAGCTTAGGACATAAGAACACCTCCTTGCTCACAGACTGACAGCACTATCGTCATGGCATAAAAAAAGGATGTTTTCCAACATCCTTTTTAAAGCGGTTTTTCTTAATTCCAACCGGCAATTTGCTGCAATGCCGAGCTGTGAGTTTACCGTTTGGAGAACTGAGAAGCCCGCCGGGCTTTCTTCAGGCCGTATTTTTTCCGTTCCTTCATTCTCGGATCGCGAGACAGGAAACCGGCAGCCTTCAACGCCGGACGCAATTCCGCATCCGCCTGGCAGAGCGCCCGGGAGATTCCGTGCCGGAGAGCACCGGCCTGACCGGTAAACCCGCCGCCGCGAACGGTTGCGAGTACATCAAACTTGCCTTCCACACCTGCTATTTCAAAAGGCCTCTGGACTTCTTTTTTGACGATCTCCATGCCGAAGTAGTCGTCCATTGGACGTTTGTTGATGGTGACATTGCCTTTGCCGGGGATTAATCTGACTCGGGCAACCGACGATTTTCTCCTGCCGGTTCCATAATGCTGAATCTTTGCCATTTAGACTGCTCCCCTCCTTAAAATTCCCAAACTTCCGGCTTTTGAGCGGCGTGCTTGTGCTCGGTACCGGTGTAGACTTTGAGTTTGCGAAACATCTCTCTGCCCAGCTTGCCTTTCGGCATCATGCCTTTGACCGCATGACGGATGATTTCCTCCGGCTTCTTAGCTTGTAGCTTTTCGAAAGTTACCTCTCGAAGACCGCCGGGATAGCCTGTATAATGCTTATAAATCTTTTTTTCACGCTTCCGTCCGGTTACTTCGATTTTCTCAGCATTGATAATGATGACATAATCACCGGTATCGACATGCGGCGTGAAGATGGGTTTTTTCTTGCCTCTCAGGATAGAAGCCGCTTCAGTACACAGTCTGCCGAGGGTTTTTCCCTCTGCATCGATCAGATACCACTTGCGCTCGACTTCATGAGGCTTGGCTGAAAATGTGTTCATCTTTTTCCTCTTTTATCTCGATATCGGTTCTGTGCGTTTCACCCCACACAGAACCCTTCCAAAATGTACATTTGTCCGGGGCTAATGGATTTTGGCACATAATGCAGGTAAAATTATACCGAAGCCGCAGCCGGAAGTCAATCAGAGAAATCTTGGAATTTTGTGCGCCGGGTAAGCGGTGTTGCCGCCAACGCTTGTTTCAGTTCTGTCAGATTGGCGGCCCGATTGATTTTTTCGCGGGCCGCAGCCGCGCCGGGCCAGCCTTTCAGATACCAACCGATATGCTTGCGCATCTCCGGGATGGCACGTTTTTCTCCGGCTTCTTCGATCGCCCAGGCCAGCTGCCGGTCGATCACCGACCGCACTTCCTCCGCCGCCGGTCTTGCTCGCCTTGTCGTCTGCTCAGTCGGGATGAAGTTTTCTAACTGACAGTTTCTCTGAGCGGCCTCATACATATCTCCGGCCTCTTTGAATATCCACGGATTTCCCAGTGCGCCGCGGGCTATCATAACATAATCGCAACCCGTCTGAACGATCATGGCGACAGCTGCGCTGCCGCTCAACACATCTCCGCTGCCGATCACCGGGATATCCAGCGCCTGCCTCAGACGAGCGATCGCTCCCCAATCGGCTTTACCGCTGTAGTACTGTTCGCGTGTCCTGCCATGTATGGCCAATGCTGCCGCGCCGGCTTCTTCTATGCGTCTGGCAAAGCCAATCAGATCGTAAGGCCTGGCATCCCAGCCGCTCCGACATTTGACGGTCACCGGCCGAGCCGGCCGGCCGAGCCGCCTTGAGTTTTCATCTTCTGTCTCCACTGCCCGGCGAACCAGTTCAGCCGCCAGACCCGGATCCTTCATCAACGCCGCGCCGTCACCGTTCTGCACGACTTTGGGCACAGGGCAGCCCATATTTATATCAATCAATTCATGTTCATGATCTGCCAGCTCGCGCACGGCATATTCGATCATCGCCGGCTCAGAGCCAAAAAGCTGAAACGCGATCGGCTTTTCTTCAACTGAATGGCGTAGCAAATCCTGAGTTCTGGCGCCATTGTAGTACAATCCTTTGGCGCTTACCATCTCGGAATAAACCATTGCCGCCCCCTGTTCCCGACAGATGCGTCGAAAGGGGCTGTCCGATATACCGGCCAGCGGAGCCAGCAAAAAAGGTGATTCCAAAGTCAGTTCGCCTATTGGCCGCGGCCGATCAAAGAGGAATGTTTCCATGTTTCCTGACCGGTCGACTCTGAAGTTTGCCTTCGAGCATGGCAAAAGCTCCTATTATGCGCTGCCGGCTGGTCGCCGGTTCGATCACATCATCAACATAACCCATTTCTGCCGCCCGATAGGGATTGTTGAATTTTTTTTCATATTCCTCAATCAACTCCTGTCGTCGGGCATCAGGATTCTCGGCCGCCTTGATTTCATTGCGAAATACAATGTTGGCCGCCCCTTCGGCTCCCATCACCGCGATCTGGGCGGTCGGCCAGGCCAACACCTGATCAGCGCCCAGTTCTTTATTGCACATGCCTATATATGCTCCGCCATATGCTTTCCGAATTATCAGAGTCACCTTTGGAACCGTTGCCTCGCAGTAGGCGTACAGCAGTTTGGCGCCGTGGCGAATTATACCGCCGTGCTCCTGATTGACTCCTGGCAAAAATCCGGGCACGTCGACCAGCGTCAGCAGGGGAATATTGAAAGCGTCGCAGCGTCGAACAAAGCGAGCCGCTTTGTCGGAAGCGTTTATATCCAGGCAGCCCGCCTTAATCCGCGGCTGATTGGCTATCACGCCCACTGTCTGACCGTCCATCCGAATCAGGCAGGTGATGATGTTCTTAGCATAGTGCGGCATAACATCGCAGATTTCGCTTCCGTCCGCTAAGTGGCGGATCACTTTATACATATCGTAGGCTTTCGCCGGATTTTCCGGTATCAGCTCGTTCAATTCCGGTATCGATCGGTCTGCCGGATCTCCGGTTTCCTTCCTGGGTGCCTTTTGTCGGTTGCTGGAGGGCAAATAAGACAGCAAGTCCTTAACCGCAGCAATTGTTTCTTCATCGGTCTTGCCCATAAAATGCGCTACACCGGATATTTTATTATGCGCTGACGCGCCGCCCAGCGATTCGGAATCGATCTCTTCTCCGGTAACCGCCTGGATGACCTGCGGCCCTGTGATAAACATCTGGCTGGTCTGGTCGACCATGAATATAAAATCCATGATAGCCGGCGAATAGACGGCTCCGCCGGCGCATGGTCCCATAATCACAGCGATTTGCGGAATGACGCCGGAGGATATGGTGTTATTGAAAAAAATCTTGCCAAAGCCCGACAATGAATTGACGCCTTCCTGGATACGGGCGCCTCCGGAATCGTTCAGACCGATTATGGGCGCGCCCACATCAAGAGCCATCTGTTGGACTTTAACAATTTTTTCCGCGTGATATTCACCCAAAGAGCCGCCCAATACAGTAAAATCCTGGGCGAAGGCGAACACTGTCCGCCCATCAACCTTGCCGTAACCGGTCACCACGCCGTCACCGGGCGCGCTGACACTATCCATGCCGAAATTCTGGCAGCGATGTGACACAAAAGTATCGATTTCTTCAAAACTTCCCTCGTCGAACAGCAGCGTCAAACGCTCTCTGGCGGTCAGTTTGCCCCGCTTATGCTGCGCGGCGATGCGTTTTTCTCCGCCCCCCAAAGCGATCTCTGTCTTTAATTTTTTCAGTTCTTCTAACTTGCTCATAATCCCCCCTGCGCCGGTCTTTAATCTCCCGCCGGCGGCTCGCCTTCTTCAGCTTCTTCGTCTGTCACGGCTTGAGCTCTTTCCAATTCACGAAGGTGCTCTTCAGCTTCGCGGGCATTGATCTCTTCGGTAGCCTTTTCCTGCTCCCGAGTATCGGCGATCAATTCTTCGGCTGTCACCTCTCCGGTAAAGAGCTTTTCAAACTGAGCCGCGTCAAGTGTTTCAAGCTCGAGCAAAGCACCTGCTACCAAATGCAGTTTATCGATGTTTTCCTGCAGCAGCTGCTCCGCTCTAGTGAAAGCATCTTCAATGATGCGTCGAATCTCTTCATCGATTTCCTTGGCCATCTCCTCCGAATAATTCTTTCGGGTGGAGAAATCCTTGCCCAGAAAAACCTCATCCGCTGAGCTGTAATTGACGGGTCCCAGCCGTTCGCTCATGCCATATTTTGTCACCATGGCGCGCGCGATCTCTGTCGCCCGCTCAATATCATTGCTGGCGCCGGTGCTGATATCGTTCAAGGCCAGTTTCTCGGCGACCCGGCCGCCCAGCAGATGGACAATCATGTCTTCCATCTCCTGACGGGTTTTGTAATATTTATCTTCTTTAGGTAAAATCATAGTAAAGCCGCCGGCCAGGCCGCGCGGAATGATAGTGATCTGATGGACCGGATCGTTACCCGGCATCAAACGGGCGACCAGAGCGTGACCGGCTTCATGATATGCCGTCAGACGCTTCTCCGGCATGCTGATGACACGGCTTTTCTTTTCCGGACCGGCAATCACCTTAGTGATCGCTTCTTCGATCTCATCCATGCGGATCTTCCGGCCATTTCGGCGGGCAGTCAACAATGCAGCCTCATTGAGCATGTTCTCAATATCTGCCGGTGTGAAACCGGGCGTCCGCCGGGCCAGCACCTTGGGATCGACACTGCTGTCAAGCGGTTTATTGCGCGAATGGATGCGGAAGATCGCTTCCCGGCCACGGATATCGGGAATCCCGATCACGACCTGGCGGTCGAAACGACCAGGCCGGAGCAAGGCGGGATCCAGGATATCCGGCCGATTTGTAGCAGCCAGGATGATGATGCCGCTGTTGTCGCCAAAACCATCCATTTCTACCAGTAACTGGTTAAGCGTCTGCTCTCTCTCGTCATGGCCGCCGCCGAGGCCGGCGCCTCTCTTTCGGCCGACTGCATCGATCTCGTCGATGAATACAATACAGGGTGAGTTCTTCTTAGCCTGCTCGAATAAATCACGCACCCGGGACGCTCCGACACCGACAAACATCTCGACAAAATCAGAGCCGCTGATCGTGAAAAATGGCACGCCGGCTTCACCGGCTGTCGCCTTTGAAATATATGTCTTGCCGGTTCCCGGAGGCCCGACCAGCAGGATGCCTTTGGGGATGCGGGCGCCCAGATTATAATATTTACGTGGATACTTCAGAAAATCAACGATTTCGGCAAGTTCCGCTTTTTCTTCATCAAGCCCTGCCACATCAGCAAAAGTCACCTTCTTCAAATCATCTTCTTTGTGTAAGTGGGCCCGGCTCTTGCCAAAGGACATGACGCCTTTTCCGCCGCCCTGCCCCTGCTGCATGAACACAAACCAGAAGAACACGAAAATAAAAATCATGGCCATTGTCGGTAAAATTTGAAACAGCCAAGAGGAGTTGGACGGTTTGACACTCTTAATCACCAGCGTACCGTCCTTCGCCTGCGGATAAATATATTCTTCTTCAAGCAGATTGAGCAGCATCCAATCAGGCGAATACGCCGATACCTGTTTGCCGGACTTAAGCGTGCCGATCAGCTGGTGCGTTCCCTCAACTATGCGGATCTCTTTAATTTGTTTGTCCGAGAGCTGAGACACAAACTTGGAAAATTCAACCGGCTCGATTCTGGGCGCGTTGCTGCCGGTGTACGTCCAGGCGATGATCAGGACAATCGCAAAGATCAAGATATATATCGTTAAACTCTTTGCTCTTCTGTTCAAAAATGTTACCTCCTAGATTTCAGGTTTGTCAAGGCACATAGAGTACATAAATGAGTCTACAGCAATTTAATATTTTAACAGACTGATGGTGAAAATTCAACCAGGACAATGCGCTGACTTTCAGGCGAAACCTTGTATTTCTCACTCTGACGCAGCCCGACTGCCCAGATCACTTCCGAGCCGCGACACAGCAGTGGCCACCCGTCCCTTGCGGAAAGAGGGATTTTAACATCGGTGAACAGATCCTGAATTTTTTTTGTTCCTGCCATGCCTAAAGGCATTATGTAATCGCCGGCTTGTCGTCCCCTCAGGACCAGACCCGCGTCAATTACCAGGCGATCTGCGTCAAAGCAGGCGCGGTTGACTTTTTCGCCGCCGGTTTCGTTCTGCCGCATCTGCCGCAGATATTGGTCTCTATCTATCGGCTTGATAATAACTGTTTCGCCGGTTTCAAAATCCGTATATGAACCATAATCTGTGAAAGTCCTGCTTCGTCGCTGCCTGACGGCGGGCTTTGCTCGCTCAGACGGCGTCCGGTAGCGAATCCGCCCGCTTTCGACAGATAAACTATAGCCGCGCGGCAACTCAATCATACCGGGCGATTTATGACTGCGAATCATCTGATCGGCGGCGTTAAGGTGCGCTGCCGTGAGATCCTGATCCAGACCTAAAGTTTGAAAGCGGCGAATCAAAAGACGCTTGGCCACGGCTGCCGGTAATGTCTTGTATGCGCTCCGGTCATCGACTCGCAAAATTTCCGAAGCAACGCCGAGATCACGCTCCAGCTCCCTTTCCGCCTGCCCGACCTGTCCAGCAAAAAACTCACGGTCTTCGGCTGCATTTTCCGCCAGCCGGCACAGCGCCTCTACAATAGCCGGATTGTAGTCTTGTTCTAATAGCGGAATCAACTCCAAACGGAGACGGTTTCTGGCATATGTCGCTTGCAGATTGGTGGCGTCCTGACATACCGGCAGCCCCCGCGCAGAAACATAGGCTTCGATCTGTTTCCGGGGAATGTCTAACAGGGGCCGGATCAGGCCATCTTCGCGCAGATATTCCATTCCGGCCAGCCCCGCCGGACCTGTCCCCCGAATCAATCTGAGCAGAACCGTTTCCGCCTGGTCATTCTGGTTGTGCGCTACAGCCACTCGCACCCGCCCGCTTGTTCTATCTTTCTGTGTTGTTCCGTCTTTTTTTGTTGTTCTATCTCCCCGTATTGTTTCATCTTCCAACGAGCTTTTCCATTCAAAAAAAGCCTTATAGCGAACCAGGCGAGCCATTTCTTCAATAGTCCGCCCCTGCTCCGCTGCCTGGCCGGCCACATCATAATTCAAAACCCGAACAGGCAGGCCATAGCTCTCCGCCAGGCTGATGACCGCCGCGGCATCCTCGTCTGCCGCCTCCCCGCGCAGCTGGTGGTTGATGTGGGCAACATAAATCCGCACTGATCGGTCGGCCGACCAGCGAACCAACAAATCCAACAGGCAGATCGAATCCGCGCCACCCGATACGCCTACCACAACCTGATCTCCGTCGTTCAGCAGATCACGAACGGCGATAGTTTTACAGAACTGTTCAAATAAGTTGTCCATAAATATTATTATATCATAGGCACGGGCTTTACTATGATACAATGTTTCCGGCTGGTCGCACGTTTCTTGTCGCTGGCGGATCGCGCATTTCTTGTCGCTGGCGAACAAAACATGTATAATAGGGTCTGCGATCCGTATATCGTACATATCATTTATCCTTATATCCTGCATTTTCCGGGAGGTCCCCCATGCATCACGAACACCTGGCCGACTTGCTGTTTCCCGATATCACAAAACTGCCGTCTGATTATGAGGCCCTCTATCCTGAGCGACGCTTAGCGCCGACCGCTCTGGTCACCCGCCTGGGCCCGAGTCCGACCGGCTTTATTCACTTAGGCAATCTATATGGGGCGCTGGCCGACGAGCGCCTGGCCCACCAGAGCGACGGCGTTTTTTTTCTTCGCATAGAGGATACCGACTCTAAACGCGAGGTCGCCGGAGCCGCCGAAGCCATCATCGAAGCGCTGAACTACTTTGGAATACAGTTTGACGAAGGCGTCTGTCAAACCGGCGAACGCGGTGATTATGGACCCTACCGGCAAAGCGACCGGACTGATATTTACCACTGTTTCGCCCGCGACCTGGTGCGGCGGGGGCTGGCCTATCCCTGTTTCTGCTCCGAAGCGGAATTGGCCAATCAGCGCTCCAAACAAGAGGCCGCCGGCGACAATCCCGGTTATTACGGAGAATGGGCCCTGTGCAGAACAACTCTCTCGATTGATGACATAGAAAGCCGGCTGGCGAAGCGGCAGCCCTATGTGCTGCGCTTCCGCTCCCCGGGTTCTGCGGAGAAAAACTTCACGCTGACCGACGGCATCCGCGGCGAACTGAGTATGCCGGAGAACATCCAGGATATCGTCCTGCTCAAACAAAACGGCGTTCCGACCTATCACTTCGCCCATGTCGTCGACGACCATCTGATGCGCACCACCCATGGCATCCGGGGTGAGGAATGGTTATCTTCACTGCCGATTCACATCCAGCTTTTCCAGGCGCTGAGCTGGCAACCGCCGGTTTATTGCCATACCACCGTCCTGATGAAGATGGAAGACGGCGTCCGCCGCAAACTATCCAAACGCAATGATCCTGAGATGGCGCTGAGCTACTATCGCTCGCTCGGCTACCATCCCGCGGCAGTGCGCGAATACCTGATGACAATACTGAATTCCAACTATGAGGAATGGCGGCTGGCAAACCCCGAGCTGCCGCTGACCGACTTCGCCTTCACCACGGATAAGATGAGTTCCTCCGGCATGCTGTTCGATATCGACAAGCTGAACGACGTCAGCAAAGAAACGCTGGCCCGGCTGAACGACTCCGTTCTTTGTGACTTTCTGCTGGAGTGGGCCGGGCAGTGGCAGCCGGAGCGGGCAAACATTCTGGCGGCTGATCCGGCAAAGCTGACGCGCATTTTAGGAATGGACAGGCACAGCGAAAAACCGCGAAAAGATTTAATATATGGCGAACAGATTTTAGAACACATCGATTATTTTTATGACGAATGGTTCGTCCAAAGAGACGCCTTCCCCGAAACTGTTCAGGAGACAGATCGCCTGGCCATCCTCGAAGCCTATTTGGCCGGCTACGACCAGACCGACGATAGAACGACATGGTTCGATAAGATCCGCAGTCTGGCTGAAGCCAACGGCTTTGCCGCCAGACCAAAAGATTACAAGAAAAACCCCGATCAGTACAAGGGACATGTCGGGGATGTCAGCACGGTAATCCGAATCGCCCTGATGGGGCGGTCTAACTCTCCTGATTTATGGGAAATACAGCAGATCATGGGTGAAGACATGACGAAACGGCGGCTCTATTCGACCATCCAGCTTTTAAGATAGGCAGACTGTTCATCGCTCAGGCTGTCTATGGTCACTGTCATCGCTTTCAGCATCCGCCGGGCGACCAGACTGTCGATTTCAGCCGATACGTCGATCAGTCGCTTTGGCAACCCGCCCCGGTTATCTTTAACGTACAGCGCCGAAAGGCACTGGACCGCGAAGCTCATATCCATCATCTCCGCCGGATGCCCGTCCGCCGCTGCGATATTGGCCAGGCGACCCTCCGCTACAACGCAGATTCGGCGGCCATTGGGCAAGGTATAGCCAGTCAAATTCTTTCGCAGTTCGGTTTTTTCAACTGCTTTAGCTTCCAGTTCCGCCATGTCGATCTCGACATTAAAATGGCCGGCATTAGCCAGAATGGCCAGTTCCTTCATTTTCTGCATTTGCTTAAGCGTTATGACTTTGATGTTTCCTGTCGCCGTGATAAAGAAGTCGCCCAGCGAGGCTGCTTCGTCCATAGTCATGACAGTATGCCCGTCCATCACTGCTTCAAGTGCCGCGACCGGATCGACCTCGGTCACAATCACCCGGGCTCCCAGCGCTTTGGCGCGCAAGGCAATCCCCTTGCCGCACCAGCCGTAACCAACCACTACGACCTGCTTGCCCGCCACGATCAGATTGGTGTTGCGCATTAGGCTGTCCCAAACCGACTGACCTGTTCCGTAACGGTTATCAAACAAATGCTTGCATTTGGCATCGTTGACCGCTATCATCGGGAATCGCAGCACTCCTTCCGCTTCCATCGCTTTCAGTCTGAGGATGCCGGTGGTAGTTTCTTCACAGCCTCCCCAGATTTCTTCCGCCAATTCCGGACGCTTAGTATGTAAAAAGTGCACCAGGTCGCCGCCGTCATCAATCACGATATTCGGGCGATGAGCCAACGCCTGTTCAATGTGCCGCCAATACTCCTCTTCGGTAGCTCCGTGATAGGCAAAAACCCTGATGCCGGCCACCGCCAGAGCCGCCGCCACATCATCCTGGGTAGAAAGCACATTGCTGCCAGTGACAGCCATTTCGGCGCCGCCGGCCGCCAGCACTTCGCAGAGATAAGCGGTCTTCGCCTCTAAATGGATCGATAATGTGATCTTAACACCGGTCAGCGGCCGGTTCTGGCGCAATTCTTCCTCCAGTCCGCGCAGCAGCGGCATATGGGCGCGGACCCATTCAATTTTCTGCCTCCCCGCCGGCGCCAGCGTCAGGTCACGGATATCATGGTCAAAATGGTTCATATGGTTCATACCGCTCCTTTGGGTCATATCGTTCATTACTTTTTATCAGATTGAATCTCCAGCAAACGGTCAGCCGCATTGATGAGCAGGGACGACAGTTCCAGATCCCTGATCCAAGTGTAGGGGATCTCCAGACTGCCCAGGTAAGCGCCCAGGATATAGCCGGTGATCGCTGCTACGCCGTTGCTGTTGCCGCCTTGATGAATCGCTGTCAAAAGAGCGGCCTGAATGTCTTTGGGATGCCTGAGCGCGCAGTATATTCCCATCGCCATCGCTTCTTCAGCCACCCAGCCTTCGCCGATCGCTTCTATAATTTCGGCTTCCGGTCTGTCTTCAGTGACCGCCTCAACTGCCTGTCGGATAGCCTTGTAAGTCGTCTCGCTGTTTTTATAGCGTTTCAAAATAGCCAACGCCTCCATCACTGCCAGATCCAGCGGCTGCCCCTGAATTATCAGAGCTATCAGCGAGGCAAAAAAACCGGCAGGCAGGATGCCGTCGATATGACCATGGGTAAGAGCAGCGGTCTCACTTCCAATTTGAAATGCTTTGCGCGGCTCGCGCCAGAAATACAGGCCGATCGGCGCCGAACGGACTGTCGCACCGTAGCCCTTGCTGTTGTTAATGCGGTTGCGTAAGCTGCCGTATTTTCCTTTAATACTGCCGGCCAGGGCCGCCAGGATGTTTTCGCCGGGAGTCCGGCGGGCAAACAGCTCTTCCCAACGTAATATTTCGCCTTTCAAAAGAAACTCATATTTCTTATCGGCGAAGGAGCCGGTCTGTGTATATAGCCATTTCTGATATGAATAGAAAATACAGGGAACATAGGCATATATCCCCTTGCGCTTCGCCTTGCTGTCCGCCCAGACCAGACCATCGATCGTGAAGATCGCCATCTGTGTGTCGTCGGACAGAAGCGCTTTTCCGGAGGCTTGGTCGATTATCGGTTCCCGGACGCCCGAAGGGCCATATTGTTCATAGATCTCCGCCAGGCTTAGAAATTCAACCGGATAACCGATAGCATCGCCGATCGCGCCGCCCAGCAGACAGCCCCGGTAATAATCTTTACTGGTCTTGGGAGTCAGTTCATTCATTTTTAAATATCGTATCATCCATTGTAATCAAAACGCTGACATCGAAATGGCCCATTAAACTCTCGGCTGCCTGGCCGTCGACCAGAAACCGGACTCCAGCCGGCCGGGGTACAGTGGCCGAATTTTTGTCCGTCCAGACTTGCGGATTGTTTAACAATGTGCCGGCGATTTGTCCTATCAACATCTGTTCGGTCAGCGAACTGCCTATTAAATCTTGTGAAGAAAGATCGACTTCAATTACAGCCGGGTCATCGGCCGACCGCTTGACGCCTAATATCTGAAGATCCTCTCCCAACATCGTCAAAACATCTTCCGATGCTGCCGCTTTCAGCTGTTCAAGCAGAGCCAGAGGCCTTTCCTGCTCTGCCGTGGTTTTCATTGCGACGTCGATAACGATGAAGTGCGGCTGTGATTCATCTCCGGTATCGACATAGGCCGGGTTGACATAATATAACTTAGCCGTCCACTCGTCCGTTGTTGCCACCGGCTCTTCCGCCTGCTCCGCAGGAGGTTCAGCCGGAGACTGGTTTTCCGGCTGGCAGGCTGTCAGTCCAAACAGACTTACAGCCATCAACAGCAGCAACAATATCAGCAAACCGCCGGGTTTTCGCATCATGTTTTTTCGCATTTGGTACCTTCTGTTCCGACCGCTCTTCAAGCAAGCCTAATTCACCTTTCCACCTAATTCATCTTTTCCGTCAATAATTTTACCAGACTATCAGCCATTTTTGTGATCCGGTCGAGATCTTTGCCTTCTATCATCACTCGCACTAAAGGTTCCGTACCGGAAGGCCGAATAAGCACCCGTCCTTCGCCGGCCATTCGTTCTTCGAGCTGTTTAATGGCGGCAGCAATTTCGGGGTCTTTATGGTAGCGACTCTTATTTTCATTCTTGACTCTGGCGTTTTTTAAAACCTGCGGGTACACCGGTATCTCGTCCGCCAATTCGGAAAGTTTGCGGCCGCTCCGCTGGACTGCCTGCAACAACTGCAGCCCCGACAAGATGCCGTCCCCGGTGGTGTTATGATCCAGGAAAATAATATGTCCGGATTGTTCACCGCCGATCATACTGCCGGTTTTGAGCATGTTTTCGAGCACATAGCGATCGCCCACCGCCGCCAGATCGACCTCGCAGCCGTCTTCCGCAAATGTCTTCAGCACTCCTAAATTGCTCATGATCGTCAAGGTTACCCTGTTATCAGGTAATCGCCCTGCATTTTTCAGCATATGCGCACAAATATAGATCGTTTTGTCGCCGTCAACCAGCTCGCCGCGTTCATCGACCGCGATCAGGCGATCGGCGTCGCCGTCAAAGGCCAGCCCGATATCGGCCCGATATTCTCTGACAGCGGCCTGCAAGCGGCCGGGGTGAGTAGATCCGCAGTTATCATTGATGTTAGTTCCGTCAGGTTCATTGCCGATTACGACCACATCGGCTCCCAAACTTTTGAGCGTCTGCTCCGCCACCTGATAAGCAGCTCCGTTTGCGCAATCGATGGCGATCTTCAGATGATCTAAGCTCTCATCAACTGTCGTCTTCAGAAAATCAATGTATGCGGCAGCGGCAGCGGTTTCAGCCTGGATTATCCGTCCAATACGATTTCCGGCTATCATACTGCTGACATCGGTTTTTGTCCTGATCAAGGCTTCGATCTCATCTTCAATCGCATCGTCAAGTTTAAAGCCCTGCCGATTAAAAAACTTGATTCCATTAAATTCAAAAGGATTATGTGAGGCGGATATGACGACTCCGGCAGCTGCGTCCATATGCCGCACCAGATAGGCAATCGCCGGCGTTGGTATTACCCCAACCTTGACTACATGTCCGCCCACCGACATAATCCCGGCGCTGAGAGCGTCTTCCAGCATGTCACCCGAGATTCTGGTGTCTTTGCCTATAAGTATAACCGGTTCTTTAATATCCTTGCTTAAGACATAGGCTCCCGCTCTGCCTAATTGAAATGCCAACTCCGGGGTCAACTCTGTATTAGCGACGCCCCGGACTCCATCTGTTCCAAATAACCTACTCATCTATGCGCTCTCCTGTTTATTGTTCATTTTTCGCAGCTCCCACATTGAAGACCAGTGCCGACGGATCCGGCTTAAACGACAGTCCGCCTCGCTTGGCTTCGATTTGCAGGGGCAATGTTTGCCGGCCCTCCTTCACATTAGCCGCATCGACAAACAATTGCAATTGACCGGCTGTCAATTCGTCGACCTGTTCCTTCGGCCCGCTGACACTGATATTAATAGTCGAAGGCTCTGACGTCGCGCTGTATTCATCTGGCAAACCCCGCAACTGGACCTGCTCGGCAGAGTACTGAAAGCTGCGTGTTCCCTGGCTCACCGGTTTGATGATAAGCTGAATCTTTTGGTAGGTCTCAATGGGCAGGATGCCATCCGGCAGCTGTAATTTCAAATCAACGGCGCCGCCTTCCGGATGCTTGGTCAGATCGACTGAGTCGGTCTTGATTTCAGTAATGTCTTTGATGACATCTTTTCTCCCTTTGATTTTTATGGTCTCCGGATATGTCAGTTGCGGTTGGCGGCCGCCTGACAGCTCGCCGGTCAATTTAACGATCAGACCAACTTCCTTAATTCGTAGTAATTCGTAATCAATGTCGACAAAAGTGGCCGATAGATGCACTGTGTCTACTTTTATACCATCTTTGTTCACCGGGATCAGATCAGCCTGAAGCCGCGCGCCTTCTTCTCCCAGTTCGGATGCTTCTATGATTGCCTGCAGATCCTGGACCGATTCAACAGCTGATTTGGCTCCGCTGACCTTAATTTCATCCGGTTGGATGACGATTTCACCGGCTTCGGTTTGATCCGGCAGAGAACCCTTCAATACTATTGTGACCGGCTTGTTCAATTCAACTAATTCTTCGATGACGACTTTGATGCGATTGGCCTTGCCATCCGCCAAACGAATCGAATCCGGCATCCGGATCGTCACCGGGATGTAGTTCTCTCCCTTGCTCCAGCCAAACAAATCAACTTCTGCCAGGATCTGATTTGCCTCCAGCTTGCGGATGTCCGAGCGCCTGCCCTCTACCGTCACATTGATCGTATACTCGGTCGGGCCGGCTACCGCCAGACCGCGGGCAGCCAACGATTCGGTGTTCAAAAGCTGAACAGGAACATTCGGTATCATGTGCCTAATGGTAGGATTTACCTGTGTTACCACATATGCCCAGAGCAGCAGGGCGGCGATAATAGATATCACAACCAGCACAGTTTTCTCTTTATCGGAGCTCTGTCTCCGGTGCATATATTCAGTCATCATCACCCTCCTGTTTGCGCGCCTTCCCGAAAAAACGCGCCAGGAACGGCTTTGACGTCTCATCCGGGAAACGGTTCAAATAAAGATTGAGGAGGGTCTTCTCGACGGTCTTGATCTCCAGAAAACGCGACAGTTCGCCATCGACGGCAATAGATATAATGCCGGTCTCTTCCGATACAATAATGACGATTGCGTCGGAATGCTCAGTTATCCCGATGCCGGCCCGGTGTCTTGTCCCTAAATCACGGCTCAAACCGCGATTGGTCGTCAGCGGCAACACACAGCCGGCGGCAATCACCCGGTCACCGCGAATGATCGCCGCACCATCGTGCAACGGAGCACCGGCATAAAAAATGGTCTTGATCAATTCAAGCGAAATCTCCGAATCGATGTGCGTGCCGGTTTCAACAATATCAGTCAGGGCGGTTTCCCTTTCCATCACTATCAGTGCGCCGATCCGATTGGCGGAAAAATAATCCGTCGCCCTGACGATAGTGGCCACCGCCTGCTTGGCACTCTCTTTCTTAATTTCAACAAACCTTGGACGGACAAACTTGCTGCGGCCGATATACTCAAGGCCCCGGCGAAGCTCCGGTTGGAAAACGATGATCAGGGCAATGACGCCGAGCGTCAGAGCGCGTTCGAAAAGCCAATTCAGAGTATGCATGTTCAAAACATCGGATAGAAAAGTAGCGGCGACTAAAAATAGCAGGCCTTTGACCAACTGTTCCGCCCGTGTCTCCCGAATAAAACATAATATCTTATATATGACAAACGCAACGATTGCCACATCAAAGACGTCGGATATCCCGAACCCGGACGCCAGACTGGCAAAAAAATCAGTCATTGCTCATATACGCTCCTGTCTGCATTAGCCTGTGCACTCTTAACATATTGATTCTAACGAAAAAATGCCTACTATTCAATAGCTGGGTTCCAATAGACCATAACCGCCGTCTTTGCGTTTGTAGACAACAGCCACCGAATCTGTTTCCATGTTTAGGAAAACAAAGAAATTATGGCTCAAAAGCTCCATTTGCATAATGGCTTCATCCTGTGACATCGGGATCATATCGAAGGTTTTTTTCCGTATGACTTCGGTCTTCGGCACTTCTTCAACTTCAGGTACCATTGAGAAGTCTATATCGCGATGGTCTTTGTGCTTTCTCTGCAGCTTTGTCTTAAAGCGGGACATCTGCGAAGACAATTTATCGATTATACGGTCTATACCGGTGTATATATCTGTTGCATCTTCTTCAGCTCGAAAAATAGTACCCTTGGCATTGATCGTCGCTTCGATCTTCTGCCGTCCTTTCTGCCCGCCGACTAATGTAACGTTGGCAACGATGTCCTCCGAAAAGTATTTGCTCAGTTTTTCCAGTTTTTTCTCGATCGTTTCTTTGAGGCGGTCGCTTGGGTTGATGTTTTTACTGCTGATTATAACCTTCATTTTCAGGCCCTCCTTCATGCTTTGTGCGCTTGGCCAAACTCTGTTATTCAAAAGTTGTGCCAGTACACGTCAAAAAAGTAATAAATATATACAGCCCAAATACATCAAGCTTGTTCGCAAAGAGTATTCTCAACATAGTCAAAAGGCCGTAACTTTCGTCTCCTCTTATTGCTCTTTGGCGCCTGTTGATAATGTGAATAACTCTGTGCATAATTGAAAATCCATGGTTTCTTTTGTGGAAACATTTTCGCCCTCAAGTTTCTGTATAAATATGCTTCCTGTTTTTGTATATTCGCCGCCATCGCCTGCTGTTTCTATTATCTACTGCTTGTATAATTATCGATAATTTGTCCGGCTCCTTCTTGAAAATCTTTAGTTTAATATACCCGGCACATGTTTTGTTTACCCAGTTGATTTCTCAACTTTTATATGCTTTCCGACCGAATATCGGCAGCCGCGGCAAAGGCAGCAACATAGACCGCCGACGCTCCACATCCTAACAATACTTTCGTGCATTCCGACATCGTCGATCCGGTGGTGTAGATATCGTCTATCAACAGCACCGCTTTATGCTGTAAACATGTTCCCCGCAGAGGGTTAATGCCAAAGGCTCCTGTCAGGCAGCTTCGCCGTTCGACCGCCGACAAACGACTCATCGCCTCGGTTTTTTTGATGCGCAACAACGCATCCGGAAAATGCGGCAGTTCCAGCCTCCTTGCAACAACGGCGGACAAGAGGGCCGCCTGATTGTAGCTGCGGCTGCGCTGCCTGGACGGATGCAAAGGAACCGGCACGACACAATTAAGGGGCCATTTCTCTGCCGCGATTCGTTCCGCCAACAACTGGCCAAGCGGTTCCTTCAACCAGGCTTGATTCCGGTATTTGAAACTATGCAGCCATTCCCGTTCGACCCTTCCGTAACCGGTACACACAGCGCCCGCCAAAAAAGGTTTCTCTCCAGCCGCGCAATCATGACAGAATTCTTTTCCTGCATATCTGTCCAGCAGACGCCCGCACCGGGGACAAACTCCGCTGTTGGCCCAATTGATCTGCTTAACGCAGTCCGGACACAAAGAATAAGGCTGTCGACGATCGATCGGCTTATTGCAACGCAAGCAGTAGAGGCCTGAAGGATATATCCATTCGAGCAGCTCGCCCAACAACTCCCTCAGCATTCTAAAAAGCGTTTCAAGCGCGTCGCCAGGCCCGAATAGCGCCTGGTCGTCTGGTTGTTGTCGACCATCTGGCGCAAGCGATCTTCCGAACCGACCAACACGACCGCTTCCTTGGCTCTGGTGACGGCAGTATAGAGCAGATTGCGAGTCGCCAGAACCGGCGGAAACCAGGAAACAGGCATCACCACGACCGGGAATTCGCTGCCCTGGCTTTTATGTACGGTAATCGCATAGGCGAGTTCCAGTTCTTCCAAAGTAGTCGAATCGTAGCGGACAAAGCGGTTGTCGTCAAAGCAAACTGTCAACTCGCCCCCCTCATTATCCACCGTATGAACAACTCCGAAATCACCGTTGAATACACCGCACCCTTCGGAAAAATCATCTGTCTTGCGCCATTCGATCTCGTAATTGTTGCGGATCTGCATCACTTTGTCGCCTTCCCGGAAAATCCGCTCACCCGTTTTTCTCTCATTTTTACCGGCCTTGGGCGGGTTTAACAAAGCCTGCAATTCACGGTTCAGTTCACGCACACCGATCGGGCCTTTGCGCACCGGCGTCAGGACCTGAATGTCCCGAAATGGCTCAATGTCTACATAGTATGCCGGCAGCCGGCGCTGGCAGAGATCGAGGATAGAGGACTGCATGTCGCGCTCAGTGGGGCGACGCAGCAGGAAAAAATCTCGATCCGGCTGATTGCAGTCAGGATGCTCGCCGCGATTTATGCGGTGGGCATTCACCACAATCAGGCTCTCGCCTGCCTGACGAAATATCTCTTTCAGATGGACTGCCGGTATCCATTCGCTCTCAAGAATATCGCGCAAAACATTTCCCGGTCCGACCGAAGGCAGCTGATCGGCATCACCGATGATGATCAGCCGGGCGCCGGCCGGTATCGCTTCAAGCAGGCCCTTCATCAACAGTATATCGATCATGGAAGCCTCATCGACGATCACAGCATCCACTTCCAGCGGATTATCGCGGTTTCTGCCGAAGAACATCGTTTCATCGGAGTCGGCAAAGCTGTATTCCAGCAGGCGGTGAACGGTCTTTGCTTCGTAGCCCCAGGTTTCGGTGATCCGCTTGGCTGCCCGGCCGGTCGGAGCGCAAATGGCTATTTCCAGCCTGGCTTCTTGGAGGATTTTCATTATCACATTGATGATCGTAGTCTTTCCGGTGCCGGGACCGCCGGTGATCACTGTCACGCCGTTCAGCAAAGCCGTGCGGATAGCCAGGCGTTGATCCTCGGACAAAGTCAGAGCCATATCCGAAGCCGCCCTCTCAACCAAACTGTCCGGTTCTCCAGGGATGGGATCAAGCGGCGCATCGGCCAAGTCGGCCAGTTTGCCGCTGACCACCTGCTCGGCAATATAATAGACCATCGGATAGACGACAGGCCGGTTCTCCAGATTTTCGATCCGAATCTCGCCGGCAAAGGCCAGCTCAACCAATTGCTCTCTGATTTCCTCAGACGGTTGTTCGATCATCTGCGCTGTGGCTTCACATAGTTCCCGAACAGGCACAAAGACATGTCCTTCGTTGACATACGCCCACAGACGATAGCGAGCCGCACTGCGCAGACGTTCAGGTGAATCGGCTGCCATACCCAAGCGAGACGCGATCTGATCTGCCGTGCGGAATCCTACCCCCTGCACTTCTTTAATCAGACGATAGGGATTTTCCTCAATTCGGGCGATCGTTTCATCGCCATAGGCAGGATAGAACTTCAGGGCATAATTAGACGGTATATCGTTTTGTTGGAAATACAAAATCACCGCTGCTAATTCTTTATGCGCCTGAAAAGCCTCGCTAATCGCCGCCGCCTTGACCGGCCCGATGCCATCAACTTCGGTCAGCCGCTCGGCTTGTGTTTCTATGACTTCAAGAGTTTTATCGCCAAAGTAGGCAACCAGAGCCGCCGCTGTTTTTCGGCCGATGCCTTTGAGCAAGCCGGACGCCAGAAAATCTTCAATGCCCGCGGCACTTTGAGGCATGAGTGTCTCGGCGGCACTGGCCGCAAACTGCTTTCCATAAACCGGATGCTGTTTCCATGATCCTGTCAGCCTGACAGACTGGCCACACTCCACCTGAAGCAAATAGCCGACCGCTGTAACGGTTTCGTTTTCTCCATCCGGTAAGATCTCGGCCACTGTGTATCCGCTGTCAGGATTCCGGAAAATCATTTCCTTTACGCTGCCTATAATAACCTGGCTACTCATATTTACTTCATTTTTCCGTTTGTTTACGATCACTGAATGTATCCTTGTATAGGCTCCTGTTTTCTAATCTCCAGATCCGATCGGAAAAATCTCCCGGCTGGATCCCGATCAACGCGTCTGCCATATCATACATTCTGGCGTCAACGATATCCAAATAGTGCAGGAGTTCCGCTTCAGGGAAGAGCGGCTTCTTAGGACTGCCAAATTCCGGCTCGTAGTGGTGAGAAAGTATCATGTGTTCCAGCATTACGGCCTTTTCCGAAGAAATATTAAGCTCGGCAGCCAGACGAGCCAGCGTCTTGACTCCCAGCACGATATGTCCCAATAGTTGTCCCTCAAACGAATAGCTGCTCGCTATCCCTGTTTCATCGCAGACAATCTCTGTCAGTTTTTCAATATCGTGAATTAGTACGCCGGTCAGCAGCAGATCGCGATTCAGGTTGGTATAAACACTGCAATAGTATTCTCCCATCTGCACCATCCGCTTCATATGGTAAAGCAATCCGCCAATTTCCGCATGATGGTTTTTCATGGCCGCCGGGTAATACATAAGCTTTTCGCGGTTACGTGTGAGAACAGCATCGGATATCGCCCGCAGTTCGGGATCGGTCATCCGCTGTACCGTTTCTTCAAGAAAAGCAAACATCTCTTCCGGTTTCTCCGGCGCTGTCCGATAAAAATCGCTCAGTTCCACGCCATCCTGCCGCACCGCCTTCCTGATCCTGGTTACTCTTAATTGTTTGAGACCGTTCCATTCGGTAACCTGCGCTTTCAGTTTCACAATGTCGCCGACTTTGATCTCGTTCAGCGCCGGCAATTCGGTATCTGGTATATCCCATTTTTTTCCATTTATTTCGCCGGTTTTGTCGCCAACCTGAAGATCAAGGTACTGCTTTTTATTCGAACCGACCCGGACAGCAATAGACTTCACCAGATAAAAGTCCTGTATCTCTGATCCGGTGGTTAAAAAGGCGATATAAAATTCTTTCATGTCAGGTGTTTTCCTTCCTTAAAGTGATTGTTTTTATTATATACCAAAATGACATCGGCAGGACAACTTTGTCGGAAGATCGGCGCTGAAAAATGTTGGATAAACTGGTCGGCTCAGCCAGCTGGGCGATTGCCGGTTGCCGGCTGATGCGATATAATGCAATATGAACATTATGTGACTATAATTCATGAAGACCAACGCATGAAGGCCAAAGGTGTTCATCCAAAGGAGGTTCATCCAAATGCAGGATAAGGGTTTTCTCAGAGTGGCTCTTCTCTCACCGACGCTGAAACCGGCCGATGTTTCCTATAATCTTGAACAGGCTGAGCGCAAGATCCTTGCCGCGGCGGAAGAAAAAGCCGGTCTGATCGTATTGCCGGAACTATGTCTGACCGGCGTGACCATAGGCGATCTGTTCCGGCAGAACCAGCTCTATCAGGCTCAGCTGGAGGCTGCGCGCAAGCTAGTCGAACTGACAGCTTCGATACCCTCCGCCCTGGTGTTTGGCTTCTATGTGCGTCATAGGCAAAGACTATATAATTGCGCTGGCTTAGCGAAAGGCGGCCACTTGTTCGGAGTCGTTCCCCAGGCCGCGCCGGCTGCCGAAGGACTGGAACGTTGGTTTGATCCTGCCCCGACCGGCTCAGAAAGCGCTCCCGGCACAACTAATGCACCCACCGGAGTTGACCAGCTTTGCATTGACGGTTTGCGCGCGCCGTTCGGCGACTTATTGTTTCAAGACGATGAAAACGAAGTCAGCCTCAGCCTGCGCATCGGGCAGGATCTGTTCCTGCCGGCAGCGGCGGAAGCCAGCGGCCTGCTGACGCTTTGTCCGGCTGCCTTCAAACAATTAGTCGGCAGCCCGGCCTTCCGCAGAAACCAGTGTCTGGCCTTCAGCCAAACTGCCGTGACCGCCTGTTGCATTGCTTCCGCCGGAGCAGAAGAATCGACCGGCAGAGCCGTTTACAGTGGCCACTGCCTGGTAGCCGAAAGAGGGCGATTGATCGCTGAAACCGAACCACTGACGGCCGGCAGCACTATTGCCTACGGCGATATCGATGTCAGCGGCCTGCTTTACGAGCGCATGACCAGCAGTTTGTTCAGAGACGCAAGCGCTTTGGCGGCAAAGCGCGGCCAGACGAACGGCAGAGCGACAGTCACCCTGTCCCCGCTTTATATGCTGCCGCACAGCGCTCTGCTCAAGCGTACTTTTCCTACCCGCCCCTTTGTGCCGGACAATGAAAGCGAACGCCGGTCGAACTGCCGGGAAGCCTTCGCTATTCAGGTGCACGGTCTGATGGGCCGTTTGGCCCGCACCGGTTCAAAGAAAATCGTGATCGGAGTTTCCGGCGGTCTTGATTCGACTCTGGCGCTGCTGGTGGCTGCCGCAGCTTTAAAGCTGACCGGCCGGCCGGCTGATGACCTGATGGCAGTCACCATGCCCGGTTTCGGCACGACAGATCACACCAGGCAAAACGCTTTGACCCTCATGCGTCTGCTGGAGACAGACTGCCGAGAAATATCAATCGAGGCTTCCGTCACCCAGCATTTCAAAGATATTGGACATGATATAAACGACCACAACTTTGTTTATGAAAACGCTCAGGCCCGGGAGCGGACGCAGATCCTGATGGATCTGGCCAATCGGGAAAACGGACTGCAGATCGGCACCGGCGATCTGTCCGAAAACGCGCTGGGCTGGAGCACTTATAACGGTGACCACATGGCGATGTTCAATGTGAACGCCGGAAACCCGAAAACCTTTATTCAGGCACAGCTGCAATGGCTGATCGACGGCGGCTTACAAGAAGCGCTCCCTGGTCTGGCTTTCAGCCTGAACGACGAAGAATTGACCCAGACACTCACAAGCATTTTGGAAACGCCGGTCTCGCCAGAGCTCCTGCCTCCCGATCTCGACGGGCAGATCCAACAAAAAACAGAGGATAAGATAGGGCCCTATATCCTCCATGATTTCTTCATATATCACACCCTGCGCGACGGCTGGTCGCCGACCCGGATGCTGAGGGTGGCCGCACAGGCCTTTGGCGGCGAGTTCAGCTCACGGGAAATCCTGCATTGGCTGACGGACTTTTACCGCCGCTTCATTACGCAGCAATTCAAGCGCAACTGCTCGCCCGACCACGCCAGGATCGGAACGGTCGATCTGTCCCCCCGAGACGGTTTTATCATGCCCGGCGACATCGCGCCGACTTTGTGGCTGAATGAGCTGAATGCATTGGCAGAATTACTGGAGGGTTCTCAATCCTTGTAAATTACAAAATATATGTTAACATTTAGAATATGATATAATATTATCAAATATAACTCTAATTAAAGGAGGCAGAAATGGCAAACTTTACTCGCGGCTGGGAATTTACCGGCACAAATGAACCCTTGAACTTTGTGAAAAAGGACTTGAAACCACTGGACGAAGGCTATGTGCGGATAAAAGTACACCATGCGGGCCTGTGCTCATCTGATGTTGGCGCTCTGCATGATCCGAGCTGGATGGCTTTGATCACCGTACCCTGTATTTTAGGGCATGAAATTGCCGGCGAAGTTCTTGAACTGGGTAAAAATGTTGAAGGCTGGAAAATCGGAGATAGGGTCGCAATTTGTCCCATGCCCTACAATGGAGCATATGGCCCCGGCTATGGTCGGGATGGCGGTTATGGAACCATCACCTCCGCTCACTCCTCGATGCTTATCAAGGTTCCCGATAATGTAACTTCCGACCAGGCAGCAGCCTCTACCGACGCCGGAATGACATCCTACCACGCTGTGGCGGTTAAGGGCGGAGCGAAAAAAGGCGTCAAAGTCGGTATTATCGGCCTGGGCGGACTGGGAACGGTCGGAATGGATGTGGCCATCAGCAAAGGCGCCGAAGTATATGTGGCGACCAGAAAAGCAGCTGCTCAGCAAAAAGCCAGGGAACATGGCGCATTCAAGGTCGCTTCGAACATAAAAGAATTTAAGGACGATCAACTGGATGTCATAATCGACTTCGCCGGCGCCGGAATTACCACCAGAGACGCAATGGAGACTGTGAAACCAGGTGGCAAAGTAGTTCTGGTCGGAATGCATAACCTCGAAATTCCCGTCAATGGCTCGGAACTCATTCTTCGCGATGTTCGACTTGAGGGCTCCATGGGTGGAACCAAAGAAGACATCGCCGATGTCATCCAACTGATCAGTGAAGGCAAACTTAAGATCGGCGTGGAGTTGATTCCGTTAAGCGCTGTCGGCGATGGCCTTAAGCGGCTGGAAGGCGGCGAGGCCGATGATCGTCTGGTCATGTACACCACGGAAGAAGATTTCAAATAGGATAACTTTCATTTGCATGAAGCCCTGAAACGCTTTCTTAAAAACGCATGACTCGGGGTATATGGGGTATCAAAAGGGCAGCCATTTGGCTGCCCTTTTTCGCATAATTGTGTATAGTATCAATAAAAGGAAGGCATAGGTTTAATTTCTACATAGCTTATGCCCCGAAAGAAGACGGAATCGCCTGTCCTTTTCCGGCACAAACAATCCCGTATTCGTGCGGATTTTAACTGTAACATAGGTTTAACCTCCGCTTGATTATAACGATTGCAGCGATTCTAATGAACAGTGCGGTCAGACTGGTTAAGTTTGACTACCTTATAGAACTACACCTCTCTCAAACATGTCCGGGTCGTCTTCATCCCAGATGTTAGTTTGACTACCTTATAGAACTACACCTCTCTCAAACCAGCAGGCGTGGCCAGTAATCGAGCCGGGCGTTTGACTACCTTATAGAACTACACCTCTCTCAAACCGAGGAAAGCGAATATTCGCACTCAAAGGAGTTTGACTACCTTATAGAACTACACCTCTCTCAAACCGAACACAGCAGCAAACATCTATGCATGCGGTTTGACTACCTTATAGAACTACACCTCTCTCAAACGAGGTCCGGATGCAGCGGATGATTCTGTCCTTGTTTGACTACCTTATAGAACTACACCTCTCTCAAACTCTCCGTTCGGGCCCTTGGTTTTTGGTGTGGTTTGACTACCTTATAGAACTACACCTCTCTCAAACGCGTTTAAGGTTGAGTATCGCGGCGGCATTGTTTGACTACCTTATAGAACTACACCTCTCTCAAACTATTCGTCCTTGGCTCCCTTCGTGTCTCCGGTTTGACTACCTTATAGAACTACACCTCTCTCAAACCCGGCCAGGAGCGAACCGATCATGTTTACGGTTTGACTACCTTATAGAACTACACCTCTCTCAAACTTCCGGCGAATACTCGTCGATAACAGTGTCGTTTGACTACCTTATAGAACTACACCTCTCTCAAACACATTACAGGTGCAACGGTCAACACAGTTGGGTTTGACTACCTTATAGAACTACACCTCTCTCAAACTATGTTCGTAGTCTTAACGAAGACTCAGCGGTTTGACTACCTTATAGAACTACACCTCTCTCAAACAATAAGCCGTCGTTTTATTACTCTATGTCTAGTTTGACTACCTTATAGAACTACACCTCTCTCAAACGCACTCTATACATACTTATATATGACTTTTGTTTGACTACCTTATAGAACTACACCTCTCTCAAACTGACGATTCCGAAACTCCGGCTGGTTATGGGTTTGACTACCTTATAGAACTACACCTCTCTCAAACCATCAAGCTGGGGTCAAAACCAGAAAGTTGGTTTGACTACCTTATAGAACTACACCTCTCTCAAACAACAATTGCCGCCATGTCACCGAATGAACCGTTTGACTACCTTATAGAACTACACCTCTCTCAAACGTGGTAAAGGTTGGATCAGGCATAGTGATTGTTTGACTACCTTATAGAACTACACCTCTCTCAAACCAGATTCGACTGGCACCAGAACAACCATGGGTTTGACTACCTTATAGAACTACACCTCTCTCAAACGAACAAGGGTAGTTTTCATCGCCTTATAAGTTTGACTACCTTATAGAACTACACCTCTCTCAAACCATATTAGGGATACAACCCCGCCCGCCTATGTTTGACTACCTTATAGAACTACACCTCTCTCAAACTCGGATAGGGGTTATGAAGTTGATACGATAGTTTGACTACCTTATAGAACTACACCTCTCTCAAACACA
>DUVF01000005.1 GCA_012841165.1 Clostridiales bacterium | reverse complement strand
GTATCATGCGGATCTCCGGAAAAGCCTGTAAAAAAGTCGTCAATACCGCTACGGCGGCAGCCGCTATGACTGATCCTGTCATACTGCCCATCCCGCCCAGCACTACGATTACCAGGATGTCGATCGACTTCAGGAAGCCGAATAAATTCGGTTTGATGTAGAAAAAGAAAGATGAATACAATCCTCCGGCAATGCCGGCAAAAAAGGCGCCGATGGCAAAGGCCATGACCTTGTATTTAGTGGTGTTGATGCCCATCGCTTCGGCGGCGATCTCATCTTCCCGAATGGAAATGCAGGCCCGGCCATGCGATGAACGGATGAAGTTATTGATCAGGATAATGCTGCCGGCAGTGAACACGAACAACCAGGGCCAGTTCGTATACTGAGGTATGCCCGCCATACCGGCGGCGCCTCCTGTAATCTTCAGATTGAGAAAGACGACACGAATGATCTCCGCCATGCCCAGGGTGGCGATGGCCAGATAGTCGCCGCGCAGCCTGAGCGTCGGAATGCCGATCAGAACTCCCATAAGTGCAGCGACCAGCGCGCCGGCCAGCAAACCAAGCAGAAAACCGGCCAGGCTGTCCATTTCGGTGACGATGAGGGCGGTGACATAGGCGCCGATCGACATGAAGCCGGCATGACCCAGCGAGAACTGACCGGTGAAGCCGGTCACCAGATTCAGGCTGACCGCCAGAATAATATTGATGCAGATCATCGCCAATGTGATCTGATAAAAGCCGTCAAGGATATCAAGGCTGATGAGAAGCTGAACAACGCCGAAGGTCAGCAGCAGCAAGCCAAAGGTAATAAGATTTTTTTTCGTCAGCATCCGGAAAGCACGCATCGGCTACACCTTCTCTCTGATATTCTTACCCAGCAAACCGGTCGGTTTGATGATCAGGATTAGGATAAGGAAGGCAAAGACGACCGCGTCGCGGTACATTGAATTGCCGTAGCCGGAAACCAGCGTTTCTAAGAGACCGATCGACAAACCGCCGATCATGGCTCCCGGAATGCTGCCGATCCCGCCGAAGACAGCGGCAACAAAAGCCTTTAAGCCGGGCATGATGCCCATCAGGGGATCGATCGAATTGTAATATATGCCGACCAGCACGCCGGCCGCGCCGGCGAACGCCGAGCCGATCGCGAAAGTATACGAGATTGTCCGGTCGACCCGAATGCCCATAAGCTGCGCCGCGTCAGCGTCGGTGGAAACCGCCCGCATGGCTTTGCCTGTCCTGGTTCGATGGACGATGAACTGCAGCAGCACCATCAGAGCTACTGAGATCAAAATGATGTATATCTGCTGAACGCCGATCTGCACCGGACCCAGCTGGATCAATTTGTCGGACAACAGAGGCGGATAGGAACGGACTTCGGCGCCGACAAAGAACATCATGACATATTCAAGCAGTAGCGAAACACCGATCGCTGTAATCAACGCGGCGATGCGCGTTGAATTTCGCAGCGGTTTGTAAGCCACCCTTTCAATGACAACGCCCAGAATAGAACAGATGGTCATCGCCAGAATGAGGGCGACGAAAAAACCCAAATGGAAATAGGTGGTGGCCGCAAAGCCAATGTAGGCGCCTATCATATAAACATCGCCATGCGCAAAGTTGATTAGTTTGATGATGCCATAAACCATGGTGTAGCCGAGGGCGATGAGCGCATAGATGCTTCCCAGCGAAACCGCGTTTATCATCTGTTGCAGAAATTGGTCCAAACTGTACCCCTCCGGTTAAGAAAAGAATCAGGCCAGAACGGAATACGTTCTGACCTGAGTATCATACCAAGAATTGACAGGCGCGTCAAGCCGCCAATGGCCGGCTTATGAGGATCGCGCGTTCATCTATAATCGCTTAGGGATCAACCCGGACAGTCGTTTTCTGATCGCCGTTCTCCAGGCCGATTACCACGATCGATTTGATCGGGTTGTGATCTTCGCCCATGCTGAAGGTTCCGGTTATGCCTTTGAAATCTACTGTCGAGGCCAGCGCTTCGGTCACTTTCTGCGCATCGGCAGCACCGGCTCTGGCAACCGCGTCGACAATGTATTTGCCAAGGTCATAGCCCAGTGCGTGGAAAGCGTTCGGCTCGGTTCCAAATTTGGCTTTGAAGTCTTCAATGAACTTGATGACGGCCGGATCCTGATCGAGCGAGGAGTAATGGTTCGAGAAGTAGACATTATTCAGAGCCTGCGGACCGGCCAGCTCTTTCAGAACCGGAGAATCAAAGCCGTCGGCTCCGAGAATGGGCGCGGAAATTCCTAACTCGCGGGCTTGTTTGATGACCAGACCAGCTTCGGAATAGTATCCGGGCAGGAAGATGACATCAAACTTCTTGTCTTTGAAACCGGTCAGCGTGGCTTTAAAATCTTTGTCTTTTGCAACAAAGGCAGCCTCGGCTACGATGGTGCCGCCGGCTTCGGTAAAGGTTTTCTTGAAGTTTTCCGCCAGGCCAATGGCATAGTCGCTCGACTGATCCTGATAGATAACAGCGGATTTTGCTTTCAGGTTATTGAGCGCAAAATTAGCCATGGTGACGCCCTGGAAGGAGTCGTTGAAGCAGAGCCGGAAAACATATTCGTTGACATTTCCGTCTTTGTCGGTCGTGACTTCTTTATCGGCCGTTGCCGAAGCGGAAATGATGGGAACCTGATTTTGCGTAGCAGCCGGTATGGTTGCTTTGAAACTACCCGAAGTGGCCGGGCCGAGACAGGCAACAACGCCCTCTTGCGTCATCAGCTTGGTCGCAATTGAGTAGGCTTCACCGGGATCAGATTTATTATCCTGAATGAGCAGTTCGACCTGCTGACCCAACACGCCTCCAGCGGCGTTGATTTCATCGATCGCCATCTGAATGCCGTCGATAGAAGCCTGCCCATAGGTGGCGACTTCTCCCGATTTCTCATAGTTCACTCCGATTTTGATTCCATCGCCAGCCGCCGCTCCAGCTTCACCCTCTTCTGCCGGGGCTTTTGACGAGCAGCCGGCAAGCAGGCCGAGCACTAAAATCAGCGAGAGCAACAAAAAAAGTCTTTTTTTCATGTGTTGTTTGCACCACCTTTTCCTAATTATTTTTAAAAAGCTTTATTATAACTTTACAAAACATATTAATAATTTATCAGCTTTCTGTCAAGTTTCTGTAATGGCCTGTTAAAATTTTCCATCAGGCTGGACATAATATTAGGAAAAGCCCTTCGGAATCACCTGTTTCCTGAAGGGCTTTATCCACAGTCAGACGCGCGGCTTTAGAGCAATCCGCCGATCTGTACAAAAATATTCGCGAAGACGACCGCTACTATGGTCATAAGCTTGATCAGAATGTTTATAGAAGGCCCTGCGGTATCTTTAAACGGATCGCCGACTGTATCGCCGACCACCGCAGCCTTATGGGCTTCACTGCCTTTGCCGCCAAAGTGACCCTCTTCAATGTATTTCTTGGCATTGTCCCAGGCGCCGCCGGCATTGGCCATCATAATCGCGACCAGCACGCCGGAGGCCAGTGAACCGGCCAGCATGCCGCCAAGAGCTTCCGTGCCCATGATAATACCAACTGCCAGAGGAGCGATTATGGCTAATAAGCCAGGGGCCATCATCTTGATCAGAGCCGCCTTGGTGCTGATATCAACACAGCGGGCATAATCTGGTTTGGATGTTCCGGCCATGATGCCGGAATCTTCGCGGAACTGGCGGCGCACTTCTTCGATCATGTTGTTGGCAGCCTCGCCAACCGAATTCATAGTCAAGGCCGAGAACAAAAACGGCAACATCGCGCCGATAAATAGACCGGCTATGACATAGGGGTTGAGCAGGCTGATGTTTTGCAGCCCGACGACCTGCGAATAGGAAGCGAACAGCGCCAGTGCGGTCAGAGCCGCCGAACCGATGGCAAAGCCTTTGCCGATGGCCGCAGTGGTGTTGCCGACCGCGTCTAATTTGTCAGTGATTTGACGAACGTCTTTCGGCAGTTCGGACATCTCGGCGATGCCGCCGGCATTATCCGAAACCGGTCCGTAAGCGTCAACAGCGACGACCATACCCGTCGTAGACAGCATACCTACAGCTGCCAGAGCAATTCCGTATAGGCCGGCAAAGGCGTAGGACACAAGGATGCCGCCGGCAATAAACAGAATCGGCCAGACAGTTGACAACATGCCGACGCCATAACCGCTGATAATGGTGGTCGCCGATCCGGTCTGGCATTGTTCGGCAATCTTTTTGACATGTTTGTAGTCGCTCGATGTATAGATCTCAGTGATCTTCCCGATTGCGATGCCGACAATCAGACCCGCTATAATTGCAATCGCGCAGTTGTAATTATCAAAGAACCATTTGCTGAGCACAAATGACATGACAATGACGATTATGCTGCTGATATAGGTGCCGGCATTCATAGCGGCGGCAGGATTGCCGCCCTCCTTACCCCGAACCATCAGAACACCGATAATAGACGCGACCAGTCCGACCGCACCTAAAACCAGGGGGAATACCGATCCTTCAAAAGGAGGCAGATCGAAAGCCGCGCCGAATTTGGGCTCAATATGAGGTATGATGACAGCCAACGTGATAGCGGAAATTAAAGATCCGACATAGGATTCAAAAAGATCGGAACCCATGCCGGCAACATCGCCGACATTATCGCCGACATTGTCTGCGATAACAGCAGGATTGCGGGGATCGTCTTCCGGAATACCCGCTTCAACCTTGCCGACCAGATCGGCTCCGACATCCGCCGCTTTTGTATAAATGCCGCCGCCGACCCGGCCGAACAGAGCCATTGATGAAGCGCCTAGGCCAAAGCCGGTGACAACAGCCGCGGAGTCAACTCCCATGATTACAAATATAATACCTAAGCCCAGCAGACCCAATCCGGCAACGCAAAGGCCCATAACGGCGCCGCTGCGGAAGGCGATTTTAAGCGCCTTGACCATGCCGCTTTCCTGAGCTGCATTGGCTGTACGGACATTCCCTTTGGTGGCGACATTCATGCCGAAGAAGCCGGCCAGGACTGATAAAAGCGCGCCAAAAACATAAAGACCGGCTGTCAGCGGACTGATAAAGATACCGAGCACTACAGCCAGCACGATGATGACAACAGCCATGAACTGGTATTCCCGCTTCAGAAAAGCCATCGCGCCTTCACGAATGAAGCCGGAGATCTCCCTCATCCGTTCGTTGCCTGCCGGCTGTTTGCCCACCCAGGCTGTCAGAGCAAAAGCTACAATGAGCGCGAGAACCCCGCTGGCGGGCGCCGCATAGGTGACAAAATCCATAAGAAATGTTCCTCCTTTCCTTTGTAAAGAAACACCCATATATTATAGAAAATAAAAATATAAAAAAGGCACTTTGTCAGCACCCTCCCGTGAAACGAATAAACAGACTAAATCATTCAAAGTCTAACGCTGAGCGCCTTATTCGATCGCAACCAAAACCAGCGAACTGGCGATAAATAGAACCGCTCCGCCAATGCTGATCTTGTTGAGGATGGCTTCATAGCCTTTGCTTTTTTTCTTGCCGAACAACTGCTCAGCGCCGCCGCCAATAGAACCGGACAGGCCCGCGCTTTTACCAGATTGAAGCAGTATGCTGGCTATCAGAATGATACTTGATAAAGCTAACACAATCATAAACGCGATTCGCAACAAAATTTACCTCCATATTTCAAACTGTTTTACAGTTTATCACAAAGGCCTTGCCTACGCAAGCAGGCAGGCGTAATATTTACGCAAGTTTTGGCGATTTCCGTGCTATAATAAATCATCGATAAAGCACTGTGATCCTGTGCGTTTATCGACCAGCTGCCATGTTTCAAAATCCATACCTGAAAAGAGGCTTCTGCATGCGCCGCTTCACTCGCTCAAAATTTTCTAAACGTCTGGCTGTCGGACTATTTATAATCGCTCTGCTGATAACGGTCGCGCTGGCGCCATTTTTGGCGCCCTATCGCTCCTTAGCGGTCATGGGCCTTTACGACCGTTATTTTGAAGCGAGCAGCCTGCCTCGCGATTACGGTCTGAAAATGCAAATGCCTCTCAGGGAAAACGGGTTTTTTCCCTTCCTGATCAATTTCCAGGCTGATGCCGGCATGTCTGCCTGGTTTGACCAACATCTTCAAAATCAGCAAGGTCTGGCGTCCAAACTGAAACTGCGCTTCACGGTTGAATACAGCTTTGCCGCCTTTGAACCATTTGCCGCCCATAGTCCGTTTTATGAGCCGGATGGTCCCCTATACGGCAGCTATATCGGAGTCTATTATTTACATGGTCTCGGCCAGGCAGCGACAGAAGAAGAGGCATGTCTGATACCTGCTTTCGATCAGCTCAAACTAGCGCTCCCGTCGATCGGTTGTCCGCCGGAACGCGCGGTTTTCGAACTTTCCGCCCTCGCGGGCACGTCCGTCCGCTATCTCGGCTATACTGGCCAGCGTTACGATGCAAAGATCCGCACTAACGGACCCAGGCACCGGCGGACAAGTTTTCAGCCGGCCTACCTGCAGTTCGGCAATCCTCCGCCTTCAGAGGTGGATTATCCGGTGGAAAATATGGCCGGCCGCATCTATATGTTCTACGACGCGGTAAACGACTTAAATATCGGTGTCTTCGCCATGGCCAAAGACAAGGCGGTCGTCGATCTCCTAGATGAAGAGATCCTTTCCCGGGCTGAAATCAGCCACCGGCGATAAAATTGAGCTTTAACTGAGGCCATAGAGCTTTTATCAGATCTGCCGTTTTTTATTAAGTCTGCCTCATTGTGATCAGCTTAGGGTCTTGAATTTACGGCGCAGGAAAAAACGCAACAAATAGGTCAGTCCGACCAGAAACAATATCCACAGCAATATTAAAGCGAAAGAGCGGCAGCCAGCCGGCCGCCGCTCTTCAAAAAAACTGTCGTTCTATAGTGTCGCAGAGAAATTCCGCCAAACAAAACACTCAGCAAAAAGGAAGCCGCCAACGCGATCCTGCCGTATTGAAAGATGGCCCGGACTTCGCGAAAATGCTGCCGGCCGCCCTCCGACATCGGCAAGCCGATCAGTTCCAAACGCTCCGCTGCCGGCGACAATGTATAGTCGATCAGACGCGCGTAATTTTGTCGGATCACTGCTTCCCCCAGCTCATACGGATCCGCCGGGTGTTTCACAAAGAAATTGTAGGTTCCTTTGCAAGCCATCGTCATAAACAGAGCAGATAACAGAATCAAGGCGGCTAAGCTGACGCTGGCAATAATCAATGTCAGCTTTCGTCCGCCCTCTCTGCGCTTTGTTCCATCACTGCGCTTTGCCATCTCTCCGCGCTTTACCCTATTCTCGCGCTTTGCCCGCTCACCGGTTCGGCAGGTTGTAAAACGCGGACCAGCCGGCGTATTTCGCAGAGCTGTCTAACAGTTCCTCGATCCGTAGCAGCTGATTGTATTTTGCCACCCGATCGGTTCTGGACGGCGCGCCGGTTTTGATCTGACCGGCGTTGAGCCCCACCACTAAATCGGCGATGGTGACATCTTCAGTTTCGCCCGAGCGGTGCGACACGACAGCCGTAAAGCCGGCTTTTTTCGCCATTTCGATCGCGTCCAGCGTCTCGGTCAGCGTACCGATCTGGTTGACCTTGATCAGGATAGAATTGGCCACTCCCTGTTTGATGCCGCGGCTCAGTCTTTCCGTGTTGGTGACAAAGAGGTCGTCGCCTACCAGCTGAACTTTTTTTCCCAGCGCGTCGGCCAGCTGTTTCCAGCCTTCCCAATCATCCTCCGCCAAACCGTCTTCTATTGAAATGATCGGATACTTGTCGACCAGCATAGCATAGTAATCCACCATCTCGGCAACGTTCTTCTTAACCCCTTCACCGGCCAGATCATACTGTCCGCTGGCTTCGTCATACATGCTGCTGGCTGCCACGTCAAGGGCAAGCATGACCTCTTTGCCAGCTTCATAGCCGGCTTTGCCGATCGCTTCTACTATTACCTGAAGCGCTTCTTCGTTGGACTGCAGGTTCGGAGCGAAGCCGCCTTCATCGCCTACCGCGGTGTTCAAGCCTCTTTCCTTCAAAACCGCCTTCAGGCTGTGAAATATCTCCGCGCCCATCCGCAGGCCCTCTTTGAAGTTAGCCGCGCCTACCGGCATGATCATAAATTCTTGAATATCGACATTGTTGTCGGCGTGCTGACCGCCGTTCAAGATATTCATCATCGGCACCGGCAGCAGTTTGCCGTTCACTCCGCCGATATACTGAAAGAGCGGCAAACCTAACGATTCAGCTGCTGCATGAGCGGCAGCCAGCGAAACTCCCAGTATGGCATTAGCTCCCAGCTTGCCCTTGTTGGGCGTACCGTCAAGTTCGATCAGCAACTGGTCGAGGCCAACCTGGTCAAATACATTCCAGCCCTCGACTTCCGGGGCGATCAGCTGGTTGACGTTGTCCACCGCGTTCTGAACGCCTTTTCCCTGATAGCGGCTCTTGTCGCCGTCTCGCAGTTCGACCGCTTCAAAAATACCGGTGGACGCTCCTGAAGGCACGATAGCCCTTCCGAAAGCTCCGTCCTCAAGCAGAACTTCCACTTCGATGGTGGGATTTCCTCTGGAATCCAACACTTCGCGAGCAGTCACTTCTTCGATGTAGCACATGATTTATCACCCTTCCATATTAAAATTGAACGATGTTAAGAAAGTTGACCGGATCCAGGCTGGCGCCGCCGACCAGCGCGCCGTCGATCTCGTACTGGTTGAGCAACTCGGTGGCATTATCCGGTTTGACACTGCCGCCATAGAGAATGCGGATCTGGTCGGCTGTTTCTTCGCCGTAAAGATCGATCAGGATCTGCCGGATGACGGCGCACATTTCTCCGGCCTGCTCCGGCGTAGCGGTCAAACCGGTACCGATCGCCCACACCGGCTCATAAGCGACGGTCAGACCAGCAGCTTCCCGGGCTTTGATATCAGTCAAAGCTTTGTTCAGCTGCGATGTCACTACGGCGCTCGCCTGGCCGGTCTCTCTTTCACTCCGCACTTCACCGACACAGAGAATAGGATTTATGCCATGACGAAAAGCCGCCTTTAATTTTTGATTAACCACCTCGTCGGTCTCGGCAAAGTGCTGCCGTCTTTCGGAGTGGCCGATTATGCAGTAGTCAATGTTCAGATCTTTGAGCATGAGCGGTGAAATCTCACCGGTATAGGCCCCTTCGTCGGCAAAATGCATGTTTTGCGCGCCGATTTTGACGCCGCTGCTCTTAAAGGCCTGCACCAGATCAGCCAGGTTAGTGAAGGGCGCCAATATAGCGACCTCGACATCGGAAGCCGTATAGTTTTGTAAAAACGCAGCCGCAAATTCCGCCGCCGCGGAACGCGTTTTGAACATTTTCCAATTCCCGGCAATCAAAGGCATACGCATATCACTTGTCCTCCAATGCAGCAATTCCCGGCAGTGTTTTGCCCTCCAGGAACTCCAGCGACGCGCCGCCGCCGGTCGAAATGTGCCATATTTTGTCAGCTAATCCAAATTGTGTTACTGCGGCCGCGGAATCGCCGCCGCCGATGACGGTCTTTGCCTCACTTTCAGCCAACGCCTGGGCAATGGCCAGCGTTCCGGCCGCGAAATTCGGCATTTCAAATACACCCAGCGGGCCGTTCCAGATCACGGTGCGGGCCTGGGTGATCTTTTCTTTGAACAATTCAATGGTCTGAGGGCCTATATCAAGTCCCATCCAGCCTGTCGGTATAGCATCGGCAGCGTAAACAGCGGCCGGAGCATCATTGGCAAAAGCCTGGGCGGCTTTCACATCGACCGGCAGGTACAGCGGCGTTTGGTTTTGCCGAGCCAGATTCAGCAGTTTCAGGGCTTCCTCCAGCCGGTCGGCCTCTACTTTGGAGTCGCCGATCTGACCGCCCTGCGCTTTAATAAATGTATAGGCCATCGCTCCGCCGATCAGCAGGATGTCGACCTTTTTGAGCAAATTCTCAATTACGCTGATTTTATCGCTGACTTTGGAACCGCCCAGGATCGCCAGCAAAGGATGTTCCGGTTTTTCCAAAGCCTGACCGAGCGCGGCTATCTCCTTTCCCAGCAGGAAGCCGGAGACTGCCGGCAGCAGGCGGGCGATTCCTTCGGTGGAAGCGTGCGCCCGGTGAGCCGTGCCAAAGGCATCGTTTACATAAATATCACCCAAAGCGGCTAATTCTGCAGCAAACGCGGGATCGTTGTCTGTTTCTTCCTGACGAAAACGGACGTTTTCGAGCAACATGACTTGCCCCGGCGCCAGTTCGGCGGCAGTCCGACGGACAGAATCATCCACTACCCGCTCGGAAGCGGCAAAGCGGATCGGCTGCTGCAGCAGCTCCGACAGGCGGTTGGCGACCGGCTGCAGGCTGTAACGACTGTCGAATCCTCCCTTAGGACGGCCCAAATGGGACAAGAGGATGACTTTTGCTTTGTGTTCTATTAGATAGCGTATGGTCGGCAGAGCCGAACTAATACGCGTGTCGTCGGTGATAACATTGTTTTCATCAAGCGGCACATTGAAATCACAGCGCAGCACTACTGCTTTACCGCTCAGTTCGATATCTTTTATGTTTTTTTTCATATCACTCTCCTGCTTCTCCCTTCTGTCATTTCCTTTAGTAATATTGAAAAATTTATTTTGTAAACACCGCGATCAATCAAATCTCCGCCGCTTGGATGAGGCCGGCAGATGCATTTCGTCGCGATATTTAGCGATCGTCCGGCGTGATATGCTTATGCCCTGTTTGGCCATGATATTGACCAGCGCCTGGTCGGAATAAGGCTCCCGCGGGTCTTCAGCTTCGATCAGTTCGCGCATTATGGTCTTGATGCTCTCAGAAGCAATGCCCGAGCCGTCAAAAGCGGCCACGCCGCTGGTAAAAAAGTACTTTATTTCGAACAGGCCGCGCGGCGTCTGCATATACTTACCGTTGACCGAACGGCTGACCGTTGATTCGTGGACGCCCACTTCGTCGGCAATCTGCTTCAGGGTCAGAGGTTTAAGAAATTTCTGCCCTTTTTCAAAGAACTCTTCCTGGTAATGGACGACCGCCTTTACAACATTATGGATGGTCTGGCGGCGCTGTTCGATGCTCTTGATCAGCCACATGGCTGAGTTCAGCCGCCCGGTCAGGAATTTAGAGATGTTTGATTCTTTATCCGCTTCTATTAACAGTTTTTGGTAATAGGGGCTGAGTGTCAGCCGTGGCGCCGTGGAATCATTCACTGTGATGATGAACTCATCGTCCACCCAGTCAACTGTCACATCGGGAACAATGTAGCGGTTCTCGCCGCAAGAACTATACTGACGGCCGGGTTTCGGTTCCAGTGAACGGATGATGTCGCTGATCTCCTGTACTTCGCGCACAGTCAAACCAACGGCTCGGGCGATCGCTCCGAGCCGGTTGTCGGCAATGTCTTCAAGATGCTGATCAATGACCTGAAAAGCCTGTGGTGTATCGATGCCATAGGTTCTCATTTGAATACGCAAACATTCGGCCAGGTCGCGGGCACCGACTCCAACAGGTTCAAAGCCCTGCACGATCTTGAGAGCGTGCTCGACCCGATCGAGCGGCAGATTGAAGAGCCGGGCTACTTCATCGACGCTGACGGTCAAATAACCGTTTTCATCGAGCGCTTCGATGAGGTAGCGGGCAACCGAGCAACAGGCCGGCCGCAGCTCCAATAGATTAAGTTGAAACAACAGATGATCGGTCAGAGTGACATCGGCAGAAACGAATTGTTCATACGAGTATTCATTTTTTTCACCGCCGGATCGCCACTGCTGGTAGCTGATGTCATCGTACTCACTGTCTCGAAAATGCTCCGCCCAATCGATCTCACGGTCGGCAGGTTCATCGGCCGGCTCTTCTACTTTTGGCTCGGCGGCTTCTTTTTCCGCTTTGCCGTAGTCAGCCGCCTCATCGCGCTCGCCTTTTTCCAATATCGGATTGGCCAGCAGCTGTTCTTCCACATACTTTTCCAGTTCCTGCGTGTTGAATTGCAGGATTTGAATGGCCTGAATCAGCTCCGGCGTCATGACGAGCTTCTGAGTCTGTTCGATTGTCAGTTCATAACCAAGTTTCATGCCACACCTGCCACACCTTTTTTATCCGGTTGCGGTAGCTTGGCATAATTATAGCATGGATCGTCAGTACTTTGAAACCTCTATCACGAAATAGCCGATCTTTTTAATATGATCAGCGACATGGGCCATGTTGTTGATAAGGTCGATGTACATGACGCCGGAACCCGGATGGCAGCTGCCCTGAGACAGGCGCGCGATGTGCCGTTCACGCAGTTCTGCTTCCATGGTCCGAATCGATGTTTCCGATGACAGAATCTCATTTACGCCATCGATATCTTTCGTTTCCATCGCTTTGATGACCCCATCGAATGTTCGCTTGATGCAGTCGTAGAATTCCGTCATATCGCTGATCGCTGCTTCTGTATAATGAATGGTATGTTCTTTACTGTAGCGGGCCAGATCGGCGATATCGATCGATAGATCGGCAATCCGTTCAATATCGCTTGATACACCGAGCATCAGGTTCAGGTTCTTCCGCTGATTAGCTGACAGCTTGTTCTGCGCCAGCTTGACCAGATAAATTTCAATCTCCTTTTGCTTTTTCAACAGGTTTTCTTCAATCTCCCAAATCTCATCTCGCTGGTCGGCAGCCTGAACACTTTTAAAACTCAAACGAAAGGCTTCTGCGGCCATTTTCGTTAAGCGACTGATCTCGTTATAGGTCTGGGCCAAAGCTAAGCCGGGCGTCGCCAGCATCCGGACATCGAGAGCCGACTTGCGCTCTTCAACTTCGCCGGCAGCCGGAACGATGATGTCGGAGACTTTGGCCAAAAGGCCGATAAAGGGTATCAGCAACAAGGCGGTACCGGCATTAAACAGGGTATGCAGATGCGCGATCTGCCGCGGCAGATTATCTGGAGCGATCACCTCTGCCAGGTTGAGGAAGGGTTGCCGGAGAAAGAGCCCGATCACGATCACGCCTGTCAAATTGAACAGCATATGAATCACTGCCGCCCGGCGAGCGGAGCGGGTCAGTCCTCTTCCAAAACTAAGCGCCGGCATGCTCTTGCCCAGATTGATGCCAAGCAAAAGCGGCAGCAGAGTTCCCGGAACCAGCATCCCCTGCGCAGCGAAGGCAATCAGTACGCCTGTCATCAGGCTGCTGCTGTGGACGATCGCGGTAACGATGAAGCCGACCGCCAGAGCAATCAGAAAATGATGGGCGCTTTGTGAATAGTCAGCTATTAACAACTGCCGCGCCTCCTCATAGCCGATCAGTGTCTTAATGCCCATTTCCATAAAGAACATCCCTATAAACATCATGCCAAAGCCGAGAAAAATGCCCGCGAAATATTCCATCCGTTTGGTTTTGGCCATCCGCCAAATAATAGCGGCTACTCCGACGATGGCCGGCGCGAAGTATTCCAGGCGGAATGCCAGTAACTGAGCAGTGATCGTTGTACCGATGTTGGCGCCCATGATAACGCCGGTCGCCTGCGCCAAAGAAAGCATACCTGCGTTGACCAGGCCGATCACCATAATGGTAGTAGCGGAGCTCTTTTGGTTGATGGCTGTCACGCCAAAGCCGGCCAGGATGGCCGTGAAGCGGTTTTTTGCCGCTGTAGTGAGCAGCTTCTGGCCTACCCCCTGCGTCGTCAGTTCAAGTGAATCTTTCATGACTTCAATCCCATAGAGCAGCAAACCTGCTCCACCGAGGATCTGAAAAATCATAATAAACATGTTCTTTTCTTGCAATCCTTTCGCTGCGGTCAGCTCAGCCCCGGGAAACCCAGTTGGCGGAGCGCCTCATATATAACAATCGCGGCCGAATTAGACAGATTGAGCGATCTCAGTTTAGTATTCTGTCCCATCGGTATGCGGATCGTCCGATCACGGTAATCCTCGATCAGCTGCCGGGGCAGGCCGGTGGTTTCCTGGCCAAACAGCAGCATTGAATCCGGTTCATAGCGCAACTCGGTATAACTGCGCTTTCCCTTGGTGGTCGCCAGATAGAGCGGTCTTTTCCCATATTTTCCCATAAATGCGGTCAGGTTTTCGTGGACTTCAAGTTCTACATAAGGCCAGTAGTCCAGGCCCGCCCGCTTTAAACTAGCATCGTCAATTGAAAAACCAAGGGGTTTTACCAAATGCAGAGCCACGCCCGTCGCCGCACAAGTGCGCGCGATGTTGCCGGTGTTGGGCGGTATCTCCGGCTCTACCAGCACGACCGCCAGCCGATGCTGGCGGCCGGTCGCCGGGTCCGCTTTTTCTTCTGCTGTCTGTCTGTTCTGTTCCATGATTTCTACATCATAACTTTTTCCATGCGATTTTGAAAGACCTACAGACTTTTTTTCTCTCTTAGCGTATACTATAATTATTTGAAAACATCTGACCATAAAAATCAACAGCTCGGCTTAAAGGAGGATTTAAACATGAAAGAGGCGGGAGACAAGCGGATCTGCATTGGAATATTGGGTTTCGGAAACATCGGTGTCGGCACCTACCAGCTGCTGGAGATGAATCATTCACACATCAAAGAGACCAGCGGATTAGATTTCGAAGTCGTGCGCATCCTGGAAAAGGATGTCGACCGACCGCGGCCGGTTCAGGTGGCGCCAGGACTTTACACCCAAGATGCAGATTCTCTACTGACGACTCCCGATATCGATATCGTCGTCGAACTGTTGGGCGGCATCCAGCCGGCCACCGATTTCATGCTCAAGGCGATGGCAGCCGGCAAACATGTCGTCACCGCCAATAAAGCTGCCGTCGCTGCTCACTTCCCCGAACTGCGGCAGGCGGCCATAGCCAATCGCGTCCTTTTCCGCTATGAGGCCAGCGTGGGTGGCGGCATTCCGATCTTAAACGCCCTCACCACCGCCCTGACTGCCAATCGCTTCATCGAAGTCAAAGGCATACTTAACGGCACAACCAACTATATCCTCACCCGCATGGCCGAAGCCGGTCTGTCATACGAAGAGTCACTGGCCGAAGCGCAGGCAAAGGGCTTCGCCGAAGCCGATCCGACCGCCGATGTGGAAGGAATCGACGTCGCAAACAAGCTGTCGATTTTAATCTCGCTCATGTTCGGCGAACGCGTTGCTCCGGAAGATATCCCCACCGTCGGCATCACCGGGATCACACCTAAAGCCATCCTCGACGCTGCGGCTGACAATAGCCGGATCAAACTTATTGCCCACGCTAAAAAGACCGCCGCCGGCATTGAATATAACATCAATCCGATGGCACTGCCCCTGTCGCACCCGCTGGCCAGCGTCAGCCATGAATTCAATGCTATTTTCGTCACCGGCGACGGCGTCGGCGACCTTATGTTCTACGGCAAAGGAGCCGGCCCGCTGCCCACCGGCAGCGCCGTTATGGGCGACATCATCGAAATCGGAAAAGCCATGGCCAAGAATTCCGCCTATGATCCGGTTGTCCCGGGAGGGCCGCTGAAATGAGCTTATGGAATGAATGGAGCCAGTTATTAAAGAACCAAACCGACGAATCCTTCGACGCCTTTTGGCAAGCGTACAGCGATTCCGAGATTCGCATCTATTCATCTTTGCTGAAAGAAAAATCACCTTTGGTGAAAGGTGGTTTTTCGGAACTGGCGGAGCGCTATCAGGTAGAGCCGGTCTATCTTATGGGTTTTCTGGACGGCGTACAGACCGGCCTGGTCGAGCCATTCACTCTGGAAGAAGTCACACCCGATACCGTCCTGGATTTTGAAATCGACTTCGAAAAGCTGTATTTCAATATGCATGCAGCCAACGCCGACCATCTGTACAATCTTACAGAGTGGGACGGGTTGCTCAGCAAAGCCCATCGGGACGTCATATATAAAAATTACCGGCGTTCAAAAACCGTCGTCAAGAAAAAGACTCCCGGCCGAAACGATCCCTGTCCCTGTGGGAGCGGCAAAAAATATAAAAAATGCTGCGGCAAGACCACCGATTCCGAATTATGAACCGGCTATCCGGCTGATTAACGGCTCGCCGGCAAGCCGCGCTTTAATTCAATGCGTCACCCATCGGCGGACTACACTTAAATTCAGTGCGTAACCCGGCCGTCGCCGGTGACCGGAATCTCATTCCCCAGATACTTGGGCGGCCACTTTAATAATACTTTAAGAAAATCCTGGCTCCGGGCCGGGATTTCTCTTAAATCGCGCTTTTTTTGTCCCCTGTAGGCAATATCGCGGGCAGCTACGCCCACGGCTGTCAGACCCTGCCGATCCGCGTCATAGAGCGCCCGATACAGATGGTAGCGCTGAGTGACAACGATAACGCGCCGGGCCATAAAAACAGACCGGGCGCGAACCATCGATTCGTATGTCGAAAACCCGGCATAGTCTAAAAACACGTCCTTCGCCGGAATACCGGCGCCGAGTACGTATTTTTTCATGGCGGCTACTTCGTTATAAGACACCGTCCCGTTGTCACCGCTGAGCAGCAGCTTAGGCGCAGCTCCGGCATTATACAACTCGACTGCCCGATCAAGCCGATCGCGCAACATCAGACTTGGGCTCCCGTCCGGCCGAAGACCTGCTCCCAACACCAGCACACAGTCAGCGGCAAAACTCTCTGCTGCTTCAGCTTCGACTATAAAAGTGGCGCCGTTTGTCCTGACATAGCTGCTCATCAACAACGGCAAGACCAAAACAACCACCGCCGCGATTGCAACAGTCCAGCGCAGGCGCTTTCTAACGGCCGGCGATGGCTTCAATTTCAACCCGAACTCCTTTTTTAGGCAGCTCTCTGACCGCAACACAGGAACGGGCCGGATAATCACCGGAGAAAAAGCTTTGATAGACCTGGTTGACCGCCCCGAAGTCTTCAATGTCGACCAAAAATATGGTCGCCTTAACAATATTGTCCAAGGTCAGCCCGGCCGCCTCGATGATCGCCCGCAAATTCTTCATCACCTGCTCCGTCTGCTGCTCAACACCGCCCTCCACCAATTGGCCGGTCGCCGGATCTATCGGGATCTGCCCCGATACAAAAAGGAGGTCGTTAAGAGCTACCGCCTGCGAATACGGTCCCACCGCGCCCGGCGCCCGATCTGTGTGAATAATTTTTGCCATTCTATCATCTCCTTGCATTATATGGCTGTTCATCCATATTTTTCTAACAAAACATCTATTCTGAATCTTGTTGACCCTTTTAATCCGTAATCTGAACCCCTGTTTTCGGACAGAGTTCCTGCAGACCACAGCCGGCGCAATTTGGCTTGCGGGCCATGCAAACCTGACGGCCGTGATGGATCAGAGCGTGGTGCAGAAAAGTCCATCGTTTCTCCGGCAACACTTCCATCAGCTCCAACTCGGTCTTTTCCGGGGTCGGCTGATCCGCCAGACCCAGCCTCCGGGCCAGTCGAAAGACATGTGTATCGACGGCGATGCGCTGCTCGCCGAAGACTTCTGCCAGAACGACATTGGCCGATTTGCGACCGATTCCGGGCAGCTTTATCAGCTGCTCCATCCGGCCGGGCACTCGTCCCTGATGATCCTTTTCCAGCCGGTCGGCCAGTTGAATGATGCGGGCGGCTTTTGTCCGGTACATGCCTATCCGGCGCAGGATGTCCTCTACCTTGTTTACATCGGCTGCCGCCAGGCTGGCCGCGTCAGGATATTCCTGAAACAGCTCCGGCGTCACTTGGTTGACGCTTTTGTCTGTCGTCTGGGCGGACAGCACGACAGCAATCAGCAGTTGAAACGGATCTCTATGTTCCAGCTCACAGCCGGCCTGAGGATAGAGTTCTTCCAGTCTCTCGATCAGCTGTCCTACCCGGGTCTCTTTATCCGCCGCTGCTTCGATATTTGATCCGGCTACTTTGGTCTGTTTCATTCGGCAGTCGCTTTGTCCCTCGGCGCCAGACTGTAATGCGCATATTCAATTATGCATTCGATAACCCGATTAAAGTCGATCCGGCTGATATCTAAGCATAAATTGTAATTTCGCAAATCGAACATATCATGGCCCGAAACATTGTAAATATATCGTTCGGTCGCCCGGTCGACAGTCGCCAGCAGTTCTTCGGCTGCCGCCCGATCCAGGCAGTACAATTGCTGATAATTTTCGATCCGGTAATCCTGTTCACCGGTGATAAAAACCCGCAAGAGCTTCGGATGAGCGCTGAACCGATGAAAACCGGCCCGGCCGACCACTACCGCCGGCCCTTCGCCCACCAGCTGACGCAGGATCTCGGCCTCATCTTCGTGCAGTTCGCGATCACTGACGATGCTGGCGACATCCGGTATGTATCTTTCCAAGCCACACTGGACATGAACCGGTAGCCGACCTAACTTGGACCAGAATTCATCTATCTGGCTTTTGCCATCGGTTCCCGTCAGCTTATCGACCGCCTGGGCAAGAGTCTTTTTATCAACATAAGGAAAATCAAGGCGTCTGGCTAGACGCTGCCCGATTTCCAAACCACCGCAACCGGGTTGCCTGCTGATTGTAATAATCATATTGCTGGACATGCGTATCCCTCACATCCTTCTTGAAACTGGCCTTATAAGCGCAGTTCGTCTCAGCGCAGTTCGTCTCAGCGCAGCTCGTCGACTTTTCTCATGATGTAGTCGGCGAATTGCGCACCGGTAGCTCCATTTTCCCGGCCGCTCAGCCAGGGCCGGCGGCAGTCCATGGTATCGTCCAGCGCCCTATATAGCCGGTCTGCTTCTGCCTGATAGCCGATATGTAACAGCAGCATGGCGGCAGCCCGGATTACGCTCGACGGGTCGGCATATTGGGCGCGCCCTTCCGTCACCATGCGCGGCGCCGACCCGTGAATTGCTTCAAACATGGCGTAGCGCTGCCCGATGTTGGCGCTGCCGGCGGTGCCGACTCCGCCCTGGAGCTCGGCCGCCTCGTCGGTCAGAATGTCGCCGTAGAGGTTTGGCAATATCATCACCTCAAACTGATTGCGGCGCTTCTTATCAAGCAGTTTGGCAGTCATGATGTCGATGTACCAGTCATCGGTCTGAATTTCCGGATATTCGGCTCCGACTTTCTGGCAGACCTCAAGAAATTTACCGTCTGTCGTCTTTACCACGTTGGCCTTGGTCACTATAGTGACCTGTTTTTTATTATTCTTACGGGCGAAATCGTACGCCAGCCGGGCGATCCGTTCAGTTCCCGGCGTCGTTATAACACGAAAATCGACCGCCAGATCTTCGGTCAGATTAACGCCCTGGCTGCCAAGAGCATACAGACATTCCGTATTTTCACGGAAAAATGTCCAATCTATACCTTCTTCCGGTACCTTGACCGGCCGGACATTGGCGAACAGATCTAACTCTTTGCGCAGAGCCACATTGGCGCTCTCGACATTGGCGAAGGCATCGCCCTTGCGGGGCGTCGTGGTCGGTCCTTTGAGCAGCACATGACATTTTTTGACCGCCGCCAGGACATCGTCCGGCACCGCCTTGCCTTCCGCAGCCCGGCGCTCAATGGTGCAGCCATCGATCAGACGAAGTTCGATCCTGCCCTCGCGCACCGGATCCGCCAACAGATATTCCAACACTCGCTGCGCCTGCGCCGTGATAGCGGGACCGATGCCGTCACCGGGAATTACCCCGATAATAATGGTCGGCAGCGCCT
>DUVF01000004.1 GCA_012841165.1 Clostridiales bacterium | reverse complement strand
ATCAATTCCCGGAGATCGTATTGGATGCGGCTGTTAAATATGAACCCTCGATCATCACGCGTCACATTGTCGATATCGCTCAGGCTTTCAATCGATTTTATCACAATGAGCACATTCTGGTAGAAGACGCGGCGGAAAGGGAAGCCAAACTCAGTCTGACCTATGCGGCAAAACAAACCATCGCCAACGGGCTGGCGCTGCTTGGTATCGCCGCGCCGGAGAGGATGTAACGATATGCGCTACGAAGGTATGGTCTATCGTCCCCCAAGCGAAGCCTACAGCCTGATCATTCAGGTAACGATAGGCTGCGCTCACAACAAATGCACTTTCTGCGGCATGTATAAAGATAAGCAGTTTCGGATCCGTCCACTTGACGAGGTTTTGGCCGATCTCGATTCGGCGCGCAGCTATTATCGTCATGTCGACAGGATATTTTTGGCTGACGGCGACGCCCTGGTCCTGCCTACCGAACATTTGCAGCGGATACTTGAAAAGATCCGTGAACTGTTTCCCGAATGCCGGCGGGTCGGCATATACGCCACGCCAGGCGACATATTGCGTAAAACACCTGACGAGTTGACTGTTTTGCGCGACCTTGGCCTGACTATTTTTTATGTCGGCGGTGAGTCAGGCAGCGCCGAGATCCTGCGTCGGATCAAGAAGGGCGTATCGCCCGAGCAGCTGATCGAAGCGGTGCGCAAGATCGAAGAGCTTGATATTGCCGCCTCGGTCACGTTTATATCCGGGCTGGGCGGCCAGGAGCTGTGGCAGGAGCACGCAACGGAAACCGGCCGGATGATCAGCCGGATGGAGCCTTCTTATGTCGGTCTTCTGACTTTGATGCTGGAACCAGGCACCGAGCTGTACGCCGACATCCAAGCAGGCCGTTTCCAGCTGCTTACACCCCTGATGGTGGTGGAGGAGACCGGTCTGCTGGTTGAGAATATTGAAGTAAAGCGCGACTGCGTATTCCGCAGCAACCACGCATCCAATTATCTATCCTTGAAAGGAACTTTGCCGGGCGACAGGGCGAAACTGCTTAAGCAGATCGAGACGGCCCGCGGTAACGCAGCCCTTTTAAAAGACGAACGCTTCCGGCTGCTCTGATCATGAACTGTCTGTTGACCACGCTCAATTCCAAATACGTCCATTCCAACCTGGCGCTGTATCTGCTTCAGGAGGCCTGGTATGCTGCTGTTGACGGCGGCGAAATAGGCGCTGTTGCTGTTGACGACTGTAAGGCGGGTGCCGCCGCGGATGATGCCGCCGCCAAAGCCCGTCTCCGGCAAAAAGTCCGCCGGATCGAGTTTACGATCAATCATAATCTGGATGATATCTACGGCGAACTGCTCAGGCAGGATCCCGACCTGATCGCCTTTTCCTGTTATGTTTGGAACATTGAAATGACGCTGCGACTGGCCGAAATACTGAAACAGGCCAAACCTGAGCTGCGTATTTTGTTGGGCGGGCCGGAGGTCGCCAGCCGGGCGGAAGAACTGATGGCGGCGCACCCCTTCATAGACTGGATTCTGGCCGGTGAAGGGGAGGTCGGTTTCCCCAAACTGTTCAAGCTGCTGCTCTCCGGTCGGCCGCCCACCGCCTCAGAACTGGCAACTGTTCCCGGACTGTATTACCGTGTCGGTCAGCTGGTATGTCGCCCGCAGGAAGCCTGGCCGATCCGCCCTGAGGCGGACTGGCCCTTTCCTTATAAAACCATCCTGCCGCCAGCTGATCAAAGGGTGTACTATGAATCAACCCGGGGCTGTCCCGGCCGCTGCGCCTATTGCCTGTCGTCGCTCGATAAAACTCTGCGCAGCCGACCGCTCGAACAGGTATTCCGGGAGTTAGACTTCCTGATTGAGCGCAAAGTCAGGCAGATTAAATTCATCGACCGAACCTTCAATCACGACCCCGAAAGGACTTACCAGATTTTTCATCATCTGATAGAGCGGGATCAGGGCTACAGCGATTTTCACTTTGAAATCTACGCCGACCGCTTGAACGAACAGATACTGGATTTGCTTGCCCAGGCTCGGCCCGGCTTATTCCAGTTTGAAATCGGTGTTCAGAGCACAAATCCGGAGACCCTGCGGGCGGTCAACCGGCAGATGGACTTTGCGAAATTAGCAGTCAATGTCCGGCAGCTGAAAGCACTGGGAAATATCCGCCTGCACTTAGACCTGATCGCTGGTCTGCCATATGAGAATTACGACCGCTTCGCGCAGTCCTTCGACCAAGTCTATGAACTTGGGCCGGATATGCTGCAGCTGGGCTTTTTAAAGCTTCTGCCGGGAACCGGCCTGCACCGCCGGGCGGCAGAGTTTGGCTATGTCTGGCGCGACTACGCTCCTTATGAGATTATCTCCAATCATGTGCTAAAGGCAGAGGAGCTGCTGCGTCTTAAAATGATAGAAACGGTGTTAGACCGCTACTATAACAGGGGTGGTTTCAGCCAAACGCTTATCTGGGCGGTTGCCAACCTTCTCCCGCTAACTGCCGGATCATCAGCCGCGGCACCGCCGTCAGTCGCTTCATCCACCGCGACACCGCCGTCAGCCGCTCTAACCGCCGGGCCTTTCCGCTTTTTTGAAGAATTAGCAGTTTTTTATCATCTGAAGGGCTACCAGCGACGCTCCCGCAGCAAAGCGGATCAGTACCGCATTTTATATGACTACGGCTGCTGGAAGGATCGGCATATCCCCGGCGTTGCTCAGATGTTCGAGACAATGCTGGAGCGGGATATTGAGGCCACAATGAACCCGGATGGTCTGGCTGAATTCAAGAAAAAGGGCTGGGAGGTCACGGCATGAAAAAAGATCGAGTTGGCCGCTTCTACCGGCCATATATGAAGGAATATGTTTTCGTGCAGCTCTCGGCGGACTGGCTGGCTGAACATCTGCCAGGCGGACTGACCGCTGCGGTCGAAGTCCCCTTAAAAGAAGACGATTTGAAAAGTTTAAGTGAAGACCGGGCCGTTTCTCCGGAAGAGATCGGCCGGAACATGCTTCGAGTGGTCGGAATCGATCCGACTTTCCCCCATACGGCTGCCTATTTGAAATTTGCGGTCTGGCTGTTTGGCGACGACTTAGCCGATCGTCTGGCGAAAAACGCCGACGCTGCAGCGCGCCAGAGCCTGTCAGACGAAGCTGCCCTGAGCTGTCGGGCCGCTTTAGCTCTGCAGCCGGACCATCCGGAAGCGGCACTTTGCCTGGCCATAGTGTATCGCAACCGCTATACTGCCGCCTCTGAGCCGGAGGAGATCGGTCTGTTCAAAGCAGAATCAATAGAAGCTTTCGAGCGTCTTTCAAAAAACTGGCCACAATTAGCTGAACCGTGGTATTATTTAGGGTATAATTACCTGAATTTGGGGCTTTATCGCAAAGCGCAGCGCAGCTGGCAGGAATATCTGAAGCTTTCCGATCATCCAGAGACCCGGCAGGAGATCAGCCGCCGGTTGGCCGAACTGGAGGAGCCGGTGATTATTGAAGACGGCGTCAATCAGGTTCTGGCCGGCCGATATGAGGCGGGGCTGGAGATATTGGAACCCTTTGTCGGGGGCAGCTATGATGGCTGGTGGCCGCTGCATTATTATCTGGGCTTGGCTTTTAACCAAATAGGCTGGCAGTTTCGGGCGATCGAATGTTTTCAGAAGGTGCTGCGCTTAAATCCGTCGCATATCGATACGATGTTCGAACTGGCCGATGCCTTTGCTGCTGTAGGCGATCGGGTGAACGAAAAAAAGTACCGGCAAAAAGCCGAACTGGTTCAGGCGAACATTTCATCTGAACCAATGGATCCGGATGCTTAAACAAATTAAATTATAAATATTAAAAGGAGACTGGACAACTTCATGATCAAGAAAGAACTGCTGACGGGTAACCAGGCGATTGCCAGAGGAGCTTATGAAGCCGGCCTGCTGTTTGCTTCGGGTTATCCGGGAACACCCAGCACCGAGATCTTAGAAACGATGACACAGTATAAAGATGAACTCTATTGCGAGTGGGCGCCCAATGAAAAGGTGGCCCTGGAAGCCGCTCTGGGCGCGGCGATTGCCGGCGCCCGCTCCATGGCGACTATGAAACACGTCGGCCTGAACGTCGCGGCCGACCCCCTGTTCACCGCCAGCTATACCGGCGTTGAGGCCGGCTGTATCATCATTTCGGCGGATGATCCGGGTATGCACAGCTCACAGAATGAGCAGGACAATCGCAATTACGCTGTCGCCGCTAAATGCCTGATGTTAGAACCGGCCGACAGCCAGGAAGCGAAAGATTTTACCAAGTTAGCCTTCGAACTGTCGGAGCGTTTTGACACTCCGGTTCTGCTGCGTCTGACAACTCGAATCTGTCACAGCAAGAGCCTGGTGGAGTTGGAGGAACGCCGGCCGGCGCCAGCCCATCCCTATACCCGCAAAATCAGTAAATATGTTGCCACACCGGCCAATGCCCGTCGTTTGCGTTTGACCCTGGAAGAGCGCATCGCAAAAATGACAGATTTTTCCAATCAAACAGAGTTGAACCGGGTGGAGGAAGGCGGCCGGGCAATCGGCGTTGTTTGCGCCGGCGTGACCTATCAGTATGCCCGGGAAGTCTTCGGCGACCGGGCTTCATATTTTAAGGTGGGCATGAGTTGGCCGCTGCCGGTCGAAGCGATCCGGAAATTTTCTAAAACTGTCGATAAACTCTATGTCATTGAAGAATTAGACCCCTATATGGAAAACCAGCTCAGGCAGGCGGGCATCGACTGCACCGGAAAAGCGGTCTTTCCCTGCATCGGAGAATTGGATTCCGATCGTATCCGGCAAGCGCTGGGCGAGGAACAGGCTCTGTCTCAGGCCTGCGATCTGCAAGCTGTCGGCCGGCCGCCGACGCTCTGCGCCGGCTGTCCCCACCGCGGGGTTTTTCAGGCTCTGCGCAAGCGTAAAGATCTTATGATTTCAGGCGATATCGGCTGCTATACTTTGGGTTCAGCACCGCCCTTATCGGCGATGGACACGACCATCTGCATGGGCGCCAGCATCAGCGCCGGACACGGCGCGGCGGCGGCTTTCCGCCTGACCGGGCAAGCCATCAAAACGGTGGCAGTGATCGGCGATTCGACTTTTTTCCACTCAGGTATAACCAGTCTGATGAACATCACCTACAACCGGGGGAATTGTGTCGCGCTAATACTTGATAACCGCATTACCGGCATGACCGGTCATCAGGAAAACCCCGGCTCTGGCTATACATTGATGGGCGAGCCGGCGGTCGAAGTTGACATCCCCAAGCTCTGTCAGGCAATCGGTTTTAAGGCGGAGGCGATTCATGAGATTAACCCGCTCGATCTGGACGAAGTCGACCGGGCGCTCAATCAGGCGCTGGCCGCCGATGAGCCCTCGGTCATTATCGCCGCCTGGCCTTGCGCGATCAAGAAATTCACTGCTGAAGACAGGGCGCGTTTTGATCTGAATCTGCCGAAATGCCGTATCGTGCAGGAAAAGTGCACCAAGTGCCTGCTTTGCGTCAAGACAGGCTGTCCGGCCATCCACCGCGGAGACGAGATCAATATCGATCCGAATGCCTGCACCGGCTGCGCCGTGTGCTATCAGGTTTGTCCTTTTAATGCGATCGTGAAGGAGGGTCAGGAATGAGCCAGGTCAAGAATATCTTACTGGTCGGAGTCGGCGGCCAGGGAACCATATTGGCGGCCCGCATCCTGTCGGTCGGCCTCACCAAGGCCGGTTATGATGTGAAGATGTCGGAGATCCACGGAATGTCGCAGCGGGGCGGCAATGTCAGCACGCAGATCCGTTTTGGTGAAAAAGTCTATTCACCGGTCATCGCCAAAGGGGAAGCTGATCTGATAGTCGCCTTCGAGAAAATGGAGGCGCTGCGCTGGGTCGAATATTTGAAACCGGGCGGAAAGATGGTGGTGAACGATCTGGAGATTCCCTCCGCGCCAATTCAGCAGGGCGCTGAAAAATATCCCCGGGCCATCCTTGAGACATTGGCGGAATGCTCCGATCTGAAAGTCTTTAAGGCGACCGACATCGCCGGCCGGCTCGGCAATGTGCGCAGTACAAACATTGTGCTGCTGGGCGCTCTGGCGGCTGCGCTTGATCTGCCGGAGATCGACTGGGAAACGATCATCCGCGAACAGGTCAAGCCGGCATTTGCTGAACTTAATGTTTCCGCTTTCCGCGCCGGACGGGCTGAAGTGGAGCAGCAGTAGCAGTAATAGATGTACAAACGAGCGCGGTGCGACCGCGATAAGGAGAGATAATGGTAGCGGCAGTTTTTTCCAAAGCCAGGGAACCAATGAACAGTTTCACGCATTTCCTGGGAGCTTGTCTTGCCCTGGCCGGCACGCTGGCAATCTGGCTAGTCTGGTTCTTAGCTTCACCGCGTGATCCGGTAAATCTGGCCGGCGGGCTCATATTTGGCTTTTCTATGGTTGCCTTATATACTTCAAGCAGCATCTATCACTATGTCAAGGCCAGGCCGGAGATCGTGACCCGTTTGCGCAAGCTTGATCACGGCATGATTTTCGTTTTGATCGCCGGAACCTATACACCCTTGGTGCTTCGCTATTTTAGCTTTGATAGAGCACGTATTTTTCTAATTGCGATCTGGGCGGTGGCGCTGGCCGGCATTGTCATGAAATTGTTTTGGCTGAACGCGCCGCGCTGGTTGTCGACAGCTCTGTATCTGCTGATGGGTTGGGCGATTCTCTTCGACCTGCCGGCCTTCGCCGTAATGCCGGCCGGTGGTTTGATCCTGATTGCCGCGGGCGGCATCGCCTACACCAGCGGCGCCATCATCTACGGTTTGAAAAAGCCTAAAATCAAAAGAATTGGTTTTCATGAGCTGTTCCATCTCTTTGTCATGGCCGGCTCGGCCTTTCATTTCGCGGCCGTGCTGGTCTATGTCGTGCTGATGTAATCCCTGCAAATCCTTGCAAAAGACAAGCTTTTTCGGTATAATTATCAGTGTTTAGATTTACCACTTTGTTTAGACTAATCATCTTGTTTAAACTTAGCGTAGCGTTCGCTGCCATAGCAGATTTAAGAACAGCTGTGTACAAGAGAATAACGTAAGGAAGGAAAGGGAAGATGAGAAGAAAGGTTTTAGCAATTCTGGTCAGCGTCATTATGGTTGTGGGACTGCTGCCCGCGGCGGCTTTTGCGGATACAACCAACTATGACGTCTGGGTGGGTGGTACGCAGGTGACCAGCGACAACATGGATGATGTTCTGGGAGATGGTACGGTGAAGTTCATTCCGGCCAGCGACGGAGAATTGGCTCAGTTAGTGCTTAATAACGCTACTATTCCCGGCGCGGTGGGGCATGCGGGTCTCGACACATCGAGTGTTGGAATCGAGGCGTACATTGATATGGAAATGGTGCTTGTCGGAAACAATTCCGTAACCGCCCATGACGGTGAAAATAACAGCATAGCGATACATACCAAGAATGCACTTGTAATCTCCGGCGACGGTTCGCTGACCGCCACCGCCGCTAAAGGTAAAGGCATGCATAGTTATGGTATCTATACGGAAGGCACGCTGACGATCGAGAGCGGTAACATTGTCGCGATCGGACAGAGCGCTAAATATTACAGTAGCGGTATTTGCTGTTATGAAGCAAGCGCAACGATCAATGGCGGATCGATAACAGCCAGCGGAGGTTCTGGCAACACAGGGATTTATGGGATTTGTATCAGCAATTCATTTGACATAAACGGAGGAACGGTAACGGCCAGCGGAAAAACGAAAGCATTTAATCAAAATCCGAATCTTTCCGCCTACACCGATCCCGCTGTTACTGTGAACACCGAAGCTGAATCAGATGGCGCATCGGAATGGAACGGCGCCACGGCTTTGGGCGGTAATGCTTCTCCGTATAGATATGTTATGATTGCAGCCGAGTACAAAATACTCCACATCGCCGGCAAGGGCTATACCGCCGCTGATTTAGCTGTAGACATCGACAAGATTGATGATGAAGGCTGGAGCTGGAACGCGGCCGCCCAAGAAGTTACCCTGAGCGGTTATGACAGCGGATATATCTATTCTAAGCAGGCATTGACCGTCAATCTGGCGGATGGAACTGATAATACAATCACCGTTCCGAATACTGCTAATAGGAACGGTATTCATACCAAGGGCAAGCTCATCCTCACAGGAACAGGCAATCTGGCCATCGCTGTCCCCAATACTTATTATGATGGAATCTGGGCTGAAGATGGCGATGTAGTCGTTGATATGGCCGGTGGCCTGACTGTCAATGCCGGTGGCCAGGGCATATCTGTCAATAATGGCAATAATAATGTGACTCTTTCCGGTGATGGTGTTGTAGCGATTACAGCCGGTGGTGAAGGCATCTATGCTAATGCCGGTAATGTTACCATTTCCAGCGCTGGCGCTGTGACGATCACAGCCGGTGGTGACGGCATCTATTCTGAAGCCGGTGACGTGACCCTTTCCGGCAGCGGCGCTGTGACGATCACAGCTGCTTATGATGATTGCATTGAAGCCCATAATGGCGATGTGATCTTTTCCGGCAGCGGCGATATAGAGTTCACAGCCCCGTACGGCATTTATACTTATACCGATGGCAAAAATGTAGTCATCAATATGACCGGCAAGCTGACTATAACGGCTGATTATGACGGCATTCTTTCAAATGGCGGTGTAACTATTACCGGTGATAGCGCTGTGATGATTACAGCCGGTAGTGACGGTATTTGCGTTGATAATAGCGTAACCCTTTCCGGTAACAGAGCTGTAGCGATTACAGCCGATGGCGACGGCATATATGCTGATGATGTTGTAACTCTTTCCGGCAGCGGCGCTGTGACGATCAAAGCTGGTGGCGAGGGGATATATTCTGATGAGGGTGATGTAATTCATTCCGGCAAGGGCAGGTTTAGTGTTACCGCCGATGGATATGCGGTATATCTGGATACCACCGGTAAATCTCTGCTGCTCAACGGCACAGGGGTTCCGCTGTCCTTCACCGCCGGAGACGGTTACAAGGCTATTTATAACGGCGATGAAGACAGTTCCCCGGTTGGCGGCACTAATATTGCTTACTACAATAAAGTGACCGGCGCTCCGGACACAGAGTCTGTTGTGTATAATCACGTATCCTCCAGCAGCGCAACAACCAGTTGTACCCTGACTTTTAGCACCAACGGCGGCTCAGCCATCAACAGCGTCACCAAGCCGTCCGGCACGGCAATCAACCTGGCAGACTATGTCCCCACCAGAGAGGGCTATGACTTTGCAGGTTGGTACAGCGATGAGGAATTGACTGCGGCAGTGACGTCGGTATTGCTGATGTATGACAGCACGGTATATGCCAAGTGGACGGAGGGAGAGACGGAGGAAGCTGTTTCTGACGCGGCCTTGCCGTTTACCGATGTGACGACTGACGACTGGTTCTATGAGGCTGTAGAGTATGTCTATGGAAGCGGTCTCATGGAGGGAACCGGAGAGACCACTTTCAGCCCGAACATGACCACAACAAGAGGCATGATCGTTACTATCCTCTACCGCCTTGAGAAGGAGCCGGCTGTCTCCGGCCAGAATCCCTTTAATGATGTTGAAGAAGGCAGCTACTATGACAAGGCTATCAACTGGGCCGCGGCCAACGGCATTGTAGAGGGTTACAACGAAGAGGAGTTCGGCCCAGATGACGATATCACCCGTGAGCAGGTGGCGGCGATTCTATACCGTTATGCTGCTTTCAAGGGCTACGATGTCACGAAGACGGCAGATCTTACGAAGTTCAGTGACAATGAGGACATCAGTTCCTGGGCGGCCGCAGTGATGTCCTGGGCGAACGCGGAAGGACTCATTACGGGTACGACTGATGCGACATTATTGCCGTCGGATAATGCCACCAGGGCGCAGTTGGCGGCCATTCTGTATCGCTTTATAAAAATGAACTAATCGTTGCTTCTTGTTATTTCAGGGCGCGAGGATTAAACCTCGCGCCTTTTTTAGGAGTATGGTCGGGCAGGGAGCATGCGGAGCGCTTTGTACCAGATATTCCTTGACATTAGTACCGATGAACGATATACTGATAAAGCCGCAATTAAGGAGGCCATCAGCCGGAGTGGCGGAATTGGCAGACGCACAGGACTTAAAATCCTGCGATTCTTACAGGATCGTACCGGTTCGATCCCGGTCTCCGGCACCATTAAGCCAAAAAATTGCGCATTATCATCGCGGGGTAGAGCAGCTGGTAGCTCGTCGGGCTCATAACCCGGAGGACGGGGGTTCAAATCCCTCCCCCGCAACCACAAAGAAATCCGCTTGGCACAAGGCTTAGCGGGTTTTGATATTTTTGAAGAAACTTGCTTAGAATGTACGCTTGGTGTTTATTTGGTGCTATTAAAAATAATATAGAAAAGGACAGAGGCTTTGAACTTGCTATTACAGACAGAATTCAAAGTCTTTTTACTCATTCGAATATGTTACGGAGACTTTTATTACTTGTTTGCATATAGTATAATTTAGACAGGAAACGAGGTGATTGCATGGCTCCGTACAGTATTGAAGAACTTAAGAGCATTATAATTCCGATTGCTCGACAACACGGTGTTGAAAGTGTATCGATTTTCGGTTCCTATTCACGTGGCACAGCATCTGCAGAAAGCGATCTTGATTTGAAGATTGAAAAAGGTGATTTGCGTTCTCTCTTTCAGCTAAGTGCTTTTCGTTTAGCAGTAGAAGATGCTCTGAACTTATCGGTAGACCTTGTTACCAACGAAGTTTCTGATGCAAATTTTCTTGATATGATTGCAAAGGAGGAGGTGTTGCTTTATCGAAGTGCGTGATAGAGTCATCCTCGAAAAAATTGTAACTTATTGCAATCGAATTGCTGACAATTTGAATCGCTATAACAGTGAATTCAGTGCATTCGAAAATGACAACCTTTTTCAAGATGCCTGCTGTATGTGTGTTGTTCAGATTGGCGAACTGGTTGCACGACTTTCAGAAGAAATTAAGAACCAGGATGTTACGATTCCTTGGAGAATTATTAAAGATACTCGAAATTTTTATGTCCATTCTTATGGAAATATTGATGTTCCATCTGTCTGGAACACGCTTATTAACGACATCCCTGCATTAAGAAAAGCTTGCGAAAACATTTTGAAGAATTAAATAATTACTCTACT
>DUVF01000074.1 GCA_012841165.1 Clostridiales bacterium | reverse complement strand
TCTGGCTTACCTGATGTTCAATCTATATACGCCACCTTGCTTCGCGGCTATCGGTGCCATGAATGCCGAAATGAGGAGCGGCAAATGGGTTTGGGCCGGCATCGGTCTCCAGCTCGCTACCGGTTATACCGTAGGCTATTTTGTTTACACCATCGGCACCCTTGTTACCGGTAATATTCTTAATGTTGGCGCAGCAATCGGCGGCTTGGTTGCTGTTATTGCCATGGCAGCCGTTGTGGTCGGCCTTATTGTGAACACCAACAACAAATTGAAAAAAGAATATGCTTTGGCTGGCGTCAAGAACTAAACCGGCGTTAAGAAATAAATTGTTTTGATTAAGGATTTAATTATGGGAATTGTCGTAAATGTTATAGTTGTTTTGATTTTACTTGCCATTGTGACAGGTATAATATTGCACCTTGTTCGTGCGAAGAAGCGCGGCAAGATCTGCATCGGTTGCCCTTACGCGAAACAGTGCGGGGACAGCTGTGACGATGAACACAGCTTCAGGCACTAATTACATAAAGGGCTTGCAAACTACACCTTTGAACTATATTTTAAGATGTGCCCCCTTGCTCATAGCAAGGGGGCACGGCTTTCACTTAAGCGCATATCCAAGATTGCTTCCGCTTCTTACCGCTTGTGGAAGCTTGCCGGGGCAGTCGCTGTCGCCTATCTTGTAAACATTTTCAAATTTATTTTTTAAGGCGTCGTAAAGCTCAACATTGGATCTTATTCCCAAAGCTGGCATCACGATATCCGCCGGCAGGGTAATTTTCTTATTACTTGCCAGGTCAAGCACCGTGATGCTATTTTTATTAATTTTATGAAGAAATGTCTGAAAATAGAATTTAACCCCGCCGGCTAAAGCGTCCTGAAACGAGAGCTGGTCGGCAAGGCTGCGCGTGGCGCCGGGATCCGGCTTCTTTTCAACAACATATACGTCGCTGTTGCTGTTTCTAAGATAGTGTGCCGCTTCGATGCCTGTCAGGCCCGCGCCGATTACGGCCACTTTCTTGCCGTCAAATCGCAGTTTTTGCTCCAGCAAATCCCTTACGCTTATAACATTATCCAAACCAGCGCCTTCTACCAGCGGTACGATCTCGTTTGAGCCGGCAGCCAGGATTACGGCGTATGGGTTTAATTTTTCAATTTTCTCAATGGTAGCTCTGGTCGATAATTTTAAATCTATGTCCAGACGCTGTATTTGCTTTTCATAGTAATCTATCGCCCAGTTGATTTTTGTCTTGTTTGGAGGCACTGTTGCAAGTTTAATAAGCCCCCCAAGATAGGGCTTCTGCTCAAATATGCTAATGTTAAACCCGCGCTCGGCAAGCGTTATCGCCGCTTCTAATCCCGAAGGCCCCGCGCCTATTATAACCACCTTTCGATCATGTCCGTCAGCTACAGGCTCAGGCTTTATAAATTCACATTTTGCGAAGGGATTTACGCTGCAGCCTGGTTCTGACCCGTCTTCGGCGACCTTCGTAAAGCAATAAAGGCATGAGATGCAATAGCGCATTTCATCTTCCCGGCTTTGGGCTGCTTTATTAACCCACTCGGGCTCAGCTATTGTCGCCCGCCCCAAAGCGGCCAGATCACATTTGTCTTGCTCTATTATTTTGCTCACATATTCAGGATGCCTTAGGCTTCCCGATGCTGCGACAGGAACAGTCACAGCTTTTTTAACAGTAGCAGCCAGATCGACCTTCCATCCTTCAGGTCGTTTTCCGTTGTCGCTCATATAATCATAGCCCGATAGAGCGCCACCCGCATTAACCGTGATCATTGCCACGCCGGCCTTTTCCAAAAGCCTGGCGCATCGCGCTGCCCACTGCGGTGTGGTTCCGCCTTCTACAAAGTCACTGCCGTTAATCTTAGCGGTAATAATAAAGTTATCATCGCAAAGCTCGTTGCGTATCATGTTTATACACTCTACGGAGAAACGCATCGCATTTTCCGGCGTGTTACTGCCGTATTCGTCTGTCCTTCTATTAAAATATGTGCTCATAAATTGCGACGGCAGGTAGGTATGCGCGATATGATACTCGACGCCGTCCGCGCCCGCTTCTTTACAGTTTTTTGCCGCTGTAAGGTATTTTTGTTTTAATCTCTCGATATCTTGCTTTGTCAGATCATTGACCATAGGCGCAAGAGCTCCGTCAATCAGGTAATGTCCCGAGTGCCAAAGCTGAAAGGTTATTTTGGCGCCTTCTCCATGGATCGCGTCCACCACTTTTTTCATTCCGGGTATATATTTTTTATCCGTCAAGTATGGTTGATTAGAGGCGACATAAGGTGCGGTTTCGTCAACTACTGCTATTCCCGGTGTAATCAGCGCGACACCGCCTCTGGCGATGTTTCTGTAATATTCCATGTACTGATCGCCGATACTTCCGTCCGGGTTGGCAATATATTCCGCCACAGCGGGGCGAATAATTCTGTTTCTCAGTGTAAGAGGTCCGATGTTAATAGATTCTAAAAACTTATATTTCAAAGGAAACAACCTCCTTCCCAAGATTATTTAAACCAATAAACTCATTAACTTAAATGTATTTAATTTTCATAAGGCTGTCAAATTTTGCCGCAGCCTGTATTATATAAGAAAAGTTTTTGCGGTTCTAAAATATCCTCTTTGCTTTGTTAATAAATTTTGGTACGATTTAATGAGGACCATTAAAGGAGGAGGGCCGATATGAACTTACGCAGTAAGTATCGTCTTATTACTTCTATAGTTACAATCGCTATATGTATAATTGTTTTATCTTTGACTTTACTTTCTCACAAGCAGATTTTTGAGGTTTATGAAGAACAGATTTCCGATATAGCCATCCATCAGAAAAAGAATTTTCTTAAAGATACAGTTAATAATATTTTTCTTGAAATTGATAATATTCGTGAATTAAAAGAAACGATTTATGAAGGATATATTCAATCACGTTTAAAACGCTTCAATCAGGAGATGCATCGGTCTGACGATGATTTCGCCGCTTATTTCATCAACCGCTTTACCGAAGATTTTGCTTTGGAAATGTGGACGGTTCTTCTTTGGAATGATAAGACCAATCAAATTCTATATTCTACTTCCGGTCCAAATAAGAACCCCGCTATTTCGCAGGCGACCATTGTTTCCCAGGTTGATGCTATGAAAAAAAAGCTCTTTTCTTATGAAGAGATAAAAAAAGGCAATCTTCGGGGAATCTTCGGCATCAGTACCGAATATCTTAATAACTCAGCCAAAGAGGAAGCGGCGGACTTGATCCGCAACCTGAAGTTTTCCAATGAATCCTACATCTGGATCAATGAAATTATCAACTACGAAGGTGGGGACAACTACGCTGTCTGCCGCGTCCATCCAAAACTTTCTGAAACAGAGGGGGATTATCTTTCCACCAATACAAAAGATATCAACGGTGAGCTGCCTTATTTAGAAGAGCTTGATGGAGTGAAAAAAGATGGCGAGTTGTTTTACAGCTACTATTTCAAAAAGTCAGACAGCGATAAAATCTCCGAAAAAATCACTTACGCAAAACTCTATAAGGATTATGATTGGATCGTAGCGATGGGTGTGCATCTGGATAACATAGATCTATATATAGCTGAAGCACAAGACCAGTTTAAGGATGTAGCGCGAGCACAGATGTTCAAGATGCTTTTGTTTATTATGCTGGTTTTGATTGCTGGCTTTGTTATCCTTTCGATTATGGAAAGAAAGAACCTTACAAGAACCACCAGCCATCTGGAAGAAACCATTAATCTTGACACTTTAACAAAAGCCGGCAGCCGTAGATATGGGGAAAACAAACTGCAGATATTATTTGATCATTATAAAGCCACAGGAGATAACCTGGCTCTGATCTTATTCGATGTTGATAACTTTAAGAGTATTAATGACAAATATGGTCATGCTGTCGGAGATAAGTTTCTGATTCAGATCGTCAGCAAGATAAAAACCCTGATCAGAAGTTCCGATCGGATCGTTCGCTGGGGCGGGGATGAATTTTTAGGGATTTTCCCCGGCATGAAAAATGAGTATGTGTTGGAATTCAGCCAAGACTTATCGACAAACATTGGAGAGATAGAAATATCGACAGAAAAAGGAAATGTACAAACAACTGTTTCGGCAGGCATAGCCTACTTTGAAGCAGCAGATAGCAGTTGGGAAGAGGCTCTGAAAAGAGCGGATGAAGCATTATATAAAGCGAAAGACAAAGGCAAAAATCAAATCAGCTACTTGTAGACGATGCCCCTTGGAGAATCTGCCGGAAAGAGGGAGATAGAATGAGATGATTAAAATTCTAATTATTATAGCTGTCATCGCCATGCTGAGCGTACTGTTAAGCGCCGTATCAGATAAGTCGGGTATTCCGATGCTACTGTTTTTCATCGTATTTGGCATGCTCATAGGCAGCACACCAAAACTTGCATCTTTTAATAATTTTGATATCGCCAGTAAAGCCTGTTCAGTTGCGCTGATCTTCATTATGTTTTATGGCGGCTTCGGAACGAGTTGGCGCGCGGCCAAACCGGTTGCGGGCAAGGCGGTCATTCTGGCTTCATTAGGTGTTTTCTTCACCGCCGGCATCACGGGTTTGTTTGTATATTTTGTGCTGGGCTTTCCCCTGATCGAATCGTTCCTGCTTGGCAGCGTGATCGGCTCGACCGATGCAGCTTCCGTTTTTTCAATTCTCAGGCGGCGCAAGCTGTCGCTCAAAGACAATACGGACTCTCTGCTGGAGATGGAGTCCGGCTCCAATGACCCGTTTTCCTATATTTTGACGGTGGTTTGTCTTTCATTGCTTATAGAGGGAATCAACCCGGGGAACGCTCTCCTCATGCTTGCCTTGCAGGTGGGCGTAGGACTAGCCGTGGGGGCGGCGATTTCGGTTTCCGTTGTCTTTTTTATCCGCCGGAATATCTTTTTCCGGGGCGGTGGCAACGAGGTGTTTGCGATTGCGATTGCCCTGATGGGCTATGCTCTGGCAGAGCGTCTCGGCGGGAATGGCTACCTTAGCGTCTATGTGATCGGAATTGTTTTGGGCAATCAGGATTTTCAGTCGAAGCGCGGTCTGGTCGCTTTTTTCGATGGAATCAACATGCTTGCTCAAATCACTATCTTTTTTATCCTGGGTTTGCTTTCAAATATAGCGGGTGTCATCCGGGTTTTTCCGATTGCGCTCGCAATTATGATATTCATGACACTAATCTCAAGGCCGGTCAGCGTTTTCGGGCTGATGGCGTTCATGCCGAATTCGTCTATACGGCAAAAGCTTGTTGTTTCCTGGGCCGGGATCCGTGGAGCGGCGAGCATTGTTTTTGCAATTATAGCGGTTAGCCGGGTCGAGCTGCAGAATGATCTCTTTCACATTATCTTTACGATCGTCTTGTTGTCGCTGGCGATACAGGGCGGCTTGATGCCGACGGTGGCGATTAAGGCAAAGATGTATGATCCGCATGGCGATGTCATGAAAACCTTCACCGACTACGCGGAGGAGAAAAATGTGCAGTTTGTCTCTTCGGATATTCATGAGGGACATCCGTGGGTCGGCCGGGCATTAAAGGATATTTATATGCCTCCGGATATTCGCGTGGCCATCATTGAGCGCGGCGAAGAGCAGTTTGTTCCGGACGGCCGGACAGTTTTAGAAGTGAATGACTGTCTTGTTCTATGCGCCAAGGATTTTGATGACAAACACGGCAATTTCTCACTTCTGGAGCACGTAGTCGAAAAAGGCGATCGCTTTGATGGCCACTACATTCGTGATATCAGGCTGCCCGGCAATGAGCGCATAATTATCTTAGAACGCGACGGCGACATCATCATCCCGACCGGTGATATCAAACTCAAACAAGACGATCTCGTCGTCATCAATCACTTTAACTGATTTTTTACATCTTTTCGTTCGCTGATGAAGGTCGATCCCAAAACCAGTCCAGCACCCAAAATTCCAAGCAGGCCCAGATTTTCTCTAAGCAGCAAAGCGGATAGCAATATGGCGACGATGGGGTCGATGTAGCTGAATATTGCCATAGTCTGGGCCTTTAATACCTTCAAGGCGCCGAAATACAAGCCGTAGGCAAAGCCGGTGTGCAGTATGCCGACGATAACCAGCAACAGGATAGTGAGCGGAGAGAAATGAAGTTCTCCCGGTTTTACGGTCAGTGATGTATAGGGCAGGAGTACCAGCGTCGCGACTCCCACCTGTACAAAGGTGGTGTCGTAAGCCGAGATTTCTTTCAATTGCTTGCTGAACAGGACGACGCCGGCGTAAAAAACAGCGGCGCCTACGCCAAACAGAATGCCGCGGGGATCGTAGCCGACATCAGGATTACGCTCCAGAACGCCCGAAACGAAGATCAGACCCAGCATGGCGGCCGCCGCGCAAAGCAACTTGCGCGGCGTCAGTTTTTCTTTCAGGATCAAAGGCGAAGCCAGGATTACAAAGACGGGTGCCAGATAGTAGCAGACCGTCGCGATAGCGACGCTGGTATGGCGATAAGCTTCGAACAGCAGTATCCAATTGATACCGATAAAGGAGCCCGAAAAAAACAGGATCAATCCGTTGCGGCGGATATCCGCCACTGCCAGAGACTTTTCTTTCCAAAGCACCAGAATCAGCAGAAAAAGGGAGCCGAGCGCCCCCCTGGTCAGCCCGATAACGCTTGAAGGCAGCGGTATATGGCGCACAAAAATGCCTATCGTTCCAAAAATGAACATTGCCAGAACCAATTTGGCCACGGCTATTGTTTCGTGGGTTGGTCGTTTCACAGCTGTCTCCTGATGTTAAAGTCTGATAATGGAACCGATTATAGCATGTCTTGGCAATGAATCAAAGAGCCTCATTATTGACAGAATGGTGAATAAAAGATATTTTCAAAGGAGCTTTGTTTTTAATTTATCCTTCGGGCTGGTGGGAAAGAGGTTTGTAAATGACCGAATGGCTCTTGCGCTGTTTTATTAAAGGATACAAAGGAGACATCGATAGTCTGCCAAGTCGTTCGTCTATCGGAAGCCTGGCCGGCTGGGTGGGGATATGTTGCAATCTGCTTTTGGCAGCTGGCAAAACCATTGTCGGCCTGGTAGCCGGCAGCGTTTCCGCATTAGCCGACGGCCTTAACAATCTGCTTGATGCGGCAGGCTCCCTGATCGCTCTGATCGGTTTTAAAATCTCTGCCCAGGCAGCTGACCAGAAACATCCTTTTGGACATGGCCGCTATGAATACATTTCCGGATTAGCGGTTTCGGTGCTGGTATTGGTCATCGGCATTGAACTCGGCAAAAGCAGCGTTGCTAAGATCATGTCTCCTACACCTGTTGACTTTGCCTGGTGGAGCTTCATCATTCTGATCGTTGCCATCCTGCTAAAATTATGGCTGTTTTTTTTCAATCAGAAGATTGGCCGGCAGATTCAATCCAAAGCTTTGCAAGCGACTGCAATCGATAGTTTGGGCGATGTGCTCGCCACCTCTGCCGTGTTGCTCAGCGCGTTGTTGGTCAGATTCGCGGATGTCAACCTCGACGGCTGGATTGGAACCGGCGTGGCTGCGTTCATCATCTACAACGGCATCAAGCTGATCATCAGCGCTATTGGCCCGCTGGTCGGAGAATCGCCGCCGGAGGAAATGGCCCGCGCCATTATCGAAAAAATTGAAAGCTATAAATATGTGCTGGATGCGCATGATCTGATCGTGCATGATTATGGACCGAGCCGCCGCTTTGCCAGCGTTCATGTGGAGATGCCCAGTTCGGTTGATGTCATGGCGGCACACGAGGTGATCGACCGCATGCAGAAAGATTTTATGAAGGACGATAATATCCATCTGATCGTTCACTACGATCCGATAGATACCGATGAAGCGACCAATCGTTTACGACACTGGGTCGAAAAACAGGTTCAAGCCATCGACAAACGATTGAGAGTACATGATCTGAGAGTGGCGGAAAAGGACGGACAGACATGTTGCCGTTTCAAAGTTGTAACGCCTCCCGGATTGGAAACGACAGAAATAGAACTGGTTGAACGAATAAAAGAAGTCGTTCGCCGTGATGACATGATTATCCGAACCGAAATCACAATTAACCGTTCCTTTTTTCCGCGGGAAAATTTACAAAGCGACACGCAATAAATAAAACCGCCGGGAAACATTTCCGGCTGATGGAAAACACAAAAATTTGTAGTAAAGGAGAGAAAAATGGGCAATTTAAGAATAATTAAAGGTGATATCACAACATGCCAGGTAGATGCGATAGTAAACGCGGCCAACACCTCCTTGCTGGGCGGCGGTGGCGTCGATGGAGCCATTCATCGGGCGGCGGGGCCTGAACTGCTGGAAGAATGCCGCACGCTCAACGGAGCAGTGACCGGCGAAGCTAAAATCACGAAGGGATATCGTCTGCCGGCACATTTTGTGATTCATACACCCGGCCCAATCTGGCAGGGAGGGAGCAAGGGCGAGGCCGGACTGCTGGCTGACTGCTATCGCAACAGCCTGGCTTTAGCGGAAGCGAACGGCTGCCGGACCGTCGCTTTTCCTTCTATCAGCACGGGTGTGTACCGGTTTCCTATCGAACAAGCGGCTCGAATAGCGGTGCGGGAGATCAGGTCTTTTCTGAATGAGGCTCGCGTCGTCGAGGAAGTCACCATGGTGTTGTTCAATGAAGAGGTAAAGGCAATATACGATGCGGCCGCTGCCGAGTCGGCGGCTGATTTGGCTGAAAAATAATTTGTATTTTCTTTTTCCAAAAAGTGCTTGAAAAGCTTATAAAAGAGGTATATATTTGTCACAAGATTAACGATCCCACGCTGACATAAAGAATTTTCTGAGTGAAAGGTGAGGCATAAATAGCGCAGATATAGAACTGCGCGATCAGCAGCGCCTTTCATGTGAGGCGCTTTTTCATTGGAGGAATTTAAAGAGATGGAAAACCGAGTTGCTGTAATCGGAGTAATCATTGAAGATGTGAATTCAGTAGAACGATTGAATCTGTTGTTGCACGAGTACGGAGCCTATATCATCGGCCGGATGGGGATTCCCTATCGCGAACGCTCGATCAACATAATCAGCCTGGCGGTAGACGCGCCGCAGGATGTAATTAGCGCTTTGTCCGGAAAGATCGGCCGGCTGCCCGGCGTGCAGGCCAAAACAGCTTATTCGAACATTATTTCCTGAACGCCCTTGCGCCGGATGTTATTTTTGAGCGGCCCCGCCGGATATATAGAGGAAAGGACGACATGGTCAGGGAAATTGACATGTACAGGGAATTAGATATGGATCCGATGCTCTGTCAACAAATCGACCGTTTAAAAAATGATGCCTGTCTGCCAACGGATGAACTCCGGCAGTTGCTGGCAGTCTGTGACCAGCCCGCGGTTCGCGCCTACCTGGCTGAACAAGCCCGGACAGTTCAAAAGACGATATTCGGACAAACTGTCTACATGCGTGGCCTGATCGAATTTACCAACTACTGTCAAAACGACTGCCATTATTGTGGAATTCGCAAAAGCAACCGCAACGTATCGCGCTACCGTCTGACTAATGATGAAATTCTCGACTGTTGCGCTGCCGGTCACCGCAAGGGGTTCCGTACATTTGTCCTTCAAGGCGGTGAAGACCCTTTCTACACGGACGAGCGGCTGTTGCGTCTTATCAAACAGATCAAGCAAAACTGGCCGGATTGTGCGCTAACCCTGTCGGTCGGAGAAAAACCCTTCTCCAGCTATGCGGCCTATCGGAGGGCCGGGGCAGACCGCTATCTGCTTCGGCATGAGACGGCGGATCCGGGACATTATAGCGCACTGCACCCCGCAAACCTGACGGCGGCGAAGCGGCAGCGCTGTCTGGCCGATTTAAAGCGGTTGGGTTACCAGACAGGCTGCGGCTTTATGGTCGGTTCACCGGGACAGACCCGGGAACATTTGCTTAGCGACCTGCTCTTCATGAAGCGGTTCCAGCCGGAGATGGCGGGGATCGGGCCTTTTCTGCCGCATCACGATACGCCATATAAGAATCAGCCGGCCGGTTCCTTTGAACTGACCCTGGCGTTGATCAGCATTTTGCGGCTTCTTCTGCCGAACCTGCTTTTATCGGCCACCACCGCCTTGGGAACCATCCACCCGGAAGGGCGGGAACAGGGGATCCTGGCCGGCGCCAATGTTGTCATGCCCAATCTGTCGCCTGAACCGGTGCGAGATCAATATTGTCTTTACGACAACAAGCTGAACAGCGGTGCGGAATCAGGCGAAGGGCTATCCGATCTGGCCGGTCGTCTGGCCGGCATTGGCTATAAATTAGTCGTCGCCCGCGGCGATTACATGGATCATCGATCGACTGCCTTCTGCAATCCCGCAGGGCAGCCTCTGACGGGGAAGTCCGGTGAACATATGCCGGCCTGATCCGAAAGAAAGGAGCTTATAGACATGTACAATCCTAAATCAATGAAGGCCGAAGAATTCATCGACCATCAGGAAGTGCTCGCGACCATCGATTACGCCGAGCAGAACAAACACAACGCCGAACTGATCGATCAAATTCTTGAGAAGGCGCGCCGGCGCCGGGGTTTGACACATAAGGAAGCCTCTGTTTTGCTGGCCTGCGACCTTGAAGAAAAAAATCAGGAGATTTATCAATTAGCAGAGCAGATCAAGAAAGACATCTACGGAAACCGGATCGTCATGTTCGCGCCGCTTTATCTTTCCAACTACTGCGTCAATGGTTGTGTTTATTGTCCGTATCACCAGCAGAACAAGCACATAAGCCGGAAAAAGCTCAGCCAGGCGGAAATCGCCCGCGAGGTCTCGGCATTGCAAGACATGGGTCACAAGCGGCTGGCCATCGAGGCCGGTGAGGATCCGATAAACAACCCGATCGAATATATTTTAGAGTCGATCAAGACTATATATAGTGTCAAGCATAAAAACGGAGCGATTCGACGCGTTAATGTCAACATCGCTGCCACAACGGTTGAGAATTACCGTAAACTGAAGGAAGCGGAGATTGGCACCTACATTCTCTTTCAGGAGACCTATCATAAAGAAAGCTATGAGAAGCTCCATCCGACCGGACCGAAGCACAACTACGCCTGGCATACGGAGGCGATGGACAGAGCGATGGAAGGCGGTATTGACGATGTCGGGCTGGGAGTGTTGTTCGGCCTGGAACTCTATCGCTATGAATTTGCCGCTTTGCTGATGCACGCGGAACATCTGGAGGCAGTCCACGGCGTCGGGCCACATACGATCAGCGTTCCCAGAATTAAACGAGCCGATGACATCGATCCGGATGTCTTTGAAAACGGCATCGACGATGAAACCTTTGGCAAGATCTGCGCCTGCATCCGCCTGGCGGTGCCCTATACCGGCATGATAATCTCTACCCGGGAGAGCAAGGAAGTTCGGGAAAAAGTTCTCAAGCTGGGCGTCTCCCAGATCAGCGGGGCGTCCCGCACCAGCGTTGGCGGTTATTGCGAGGAAGAGCCGGAAGAAGATAATTCGGCTCAATTTGATGTCAGCGACAGGCGTACTCTCGACGAGGTCGTCCACTGGTTGATGGATATCGGCTACATTCCCAGCTTCTGTACCGCTTGCTACCGTGAAGGCCGCACCGGCGACCGTTTCATGGCTTTGAGCAAAAATGGCCAGATTCAGAACTGCTGCCACCCCAACGCACTGATGACATTAAAAGAATATCTTGAAGACTATGCTAAAGCCGATACAAAGCAAACAGGCGAGCGCCTGATCACGGAACAGTTGGAGCTGATTCCCAGTGCCAAGGTCAAGAGCATCGCCATCGATAATCTGGAAAAGATCGCTGCCGGAAGCCGGGATTTCCGCTTCTGATTGGAGAAAGCGCATCTTCGAGCAAGCACATCTTCGAGCAAGTGCGCCGCTTTTAAGAGTGAACGGGCGAATGGAGGATAACATCAATGGATCTGAATCAGACCCCCCGGGCAAACCGGCTGCACATTGGTTTTTATGGAAGGCGCAACAGTGGGAAATCTTCTCTCATCAATGCCTTTACCGGCCAGGAGATATCGATCGTTTCGGATGTTCCCGGCACGACCACTGATCCGGTTTATAAAGCGATGGAAATCAAGGGGTTGGGGCCGGTGACGCTGATCGATACGGCAGGTTTTGACGATGTCGGTGATCTGGGCGACAGCCGGGTAAAGAAAACAGAGGCCGCGGCGCAGAAGACAGATATCGCGGTACTTCTGTTCAGTGGTCTGGACATGAAAGAAGAAATTTTCTGGTTTGATTATTTTAAAAAACGACAGACACCTGTGATCCCTGTAATCAGTCGGGTGGATGAGCGCAGTCGCCGCCAGGAAAAGCTCGACCTGATAGAACTTTCCGAACAGGTCGCGGCTAAGACCGGAAGACAGCCGATTCGGATCAGCGCAGTTCAAGGCAAGGGTATCGACGAGCTGCGGGAAGCCCTCATTCAGGCTATGCCGGACGACGCGGAAAAACCCAGCATCACCGGCCAGCTTGCCAAAGCCGGCGACACAGTCATGCTGGTCATGCCGCAGGATATCCAGGCGCCGAAGGGACGGTTGATTCTGCCGCAGGTGCAGACGATACGAGAGTTGCTGGATAAGGATTGTCTCGTAGTATGTGTCACGCCGGCGCAATTAAAAAATGCCCTCACCAATTTAACCAAAGCGCCTGAACTGATTATCAGCGATTCGCAGATCTTTGCCGAAGTCAGCGCATTGAAACCGGCCGATAGTCGGTTGACCTCATTCTCGGTTTTATTTGCGGGTTATAAAGGTGATCTTCAATACTATACAGAAAGCGTTTCTGCAATCTCAAAACTGACCGAGCAGTCAAAAGTGTTGATAGCCGAGTGTTGTACTCACGCTCCTCTGACAGAGGATATCGGCCGAGTTAAAATTCCGGCACTCCTGCGAAAAAAAATCGGCTCCGCTCTGAAGGTCGATGTTCTGAGCGGCTCCGATTTCCCGGACGACTTAAGCGTTTACGATCTGATCATCCAATGCGGCGCCTGCATGTTCAACCGCAAGTACGTCATGGCGCGGGTCAACCAGGCGAAACAGCAGGGAGTGCCTATGACTAATTACGGAATAGTGATGGCCTATTTCAGCGGTATTCTTGAACAGATAGCGCTTTGATCCGCGCTATGGCTAGCGCTTTGGCCGGTCGACAGTAAAAGCTGGCCTGCCGGTTTCCGTCAGTCGCGGTCGATCGTGATCGCCGGGTCGTCGTAGCGGGTCAATTCCGATAAATAGCGGACGGTCTTGGTGAAGGTGGAGTTGTTTCCCGGGTACTGCGTGACCTGCTCATAGAATTCAGCTTTTATGATGAGACCGTCTTTGTTGACCGTGAAAACGATGTAGGATTCACTGTCAGGTTGACCATCGGTATTGGTATCGTAAGGCCGATAGTTAACCTTATAGACAGTATTTCCACCTGTTTTAGTGGATTCAATGCTGCGGATGTACTGTGTTGCGCCTTCGATATCGTCATACATCCGGGTGGCGTCCCATAATATGGAAGCACCGAAGGGGAGGTTGCGGCTGTTATCTGCCAGCCATTCGTCACCTAATTCTCCATCTTCTCCCGGGGGTCGCTGGGTCGCGCTCCAGCCGGCTGGATGCTTGACAGCGTATTTCCCGTTGATGCGCCGGAATTTATGGGTTGCGACCTCTTCGTCATCTGCTTTATAGACGATCGTTTGCTGGATATCTAATTCTTTTCCTTTCCACTCAAACAGAACGGTCGATTGATTGGACAGGGTGTGGGTTTCATCATCGAATTGATGGATGGTCGAACGGCTGGCTTTGATTTCGCCGTTTGGCAGAGCGGTCGTAGCTTGAGCGGCTTTAATGACTGCCTGCAAACGATTTTTGATGACGGTTTCGGCCGTTGGCTCCTGGCGGCAGCCACTCAAAAGGATGGTGCATAGCAGGGCTGTCAGCAGGAAAATGAAAGCAGGGTGGGCAGATCGTTTCATTTGGTCACTCCGTGTGTAAACAATACATAGTTTAAACAACATTAGAATAGCATAGTTTGTCGATTGAAAACAGATACTCGAATAAATCAGAATTTTCTTGCATTTGCTCCAATCTGGATATATAGTTATAATGGATTCTATAAAATCCTAACTAAGCCAACATGCATAAAAAAGCCTTTTTGCTGGCTAGCCGGGTGCCGCCTGCGAGCGGATGACGATCAAGAGGTTGAAGGTATGAGGCAAAATAAAGGCAAATCAGTTTTTTTAACTAAAAGATACAGGAGTTATCTTCCGGTATTGTATCTCGTGTGCTTGGTTGTGCTGTTGCTTGTTGGAACCTATCTGATGTTCAGTCATTATACTAATTGCACCGATAATGTGGAAAAAAGAGCGATTCAACAGATGGAGGCATCCGTTGCATTTTTGGATGTTGATAATATCAAGGCGCTTACCGGCGTTAAGGAAGATTATGAAACGACAGCCTATAAAAACTTAGAAGAAGGCCTGATTCGAATGTGCAAGCTGGATGAAAAGCTGCGTTTTATTTATATCTATCGCCAAGTGGATGATCATCTTATCTTCCTTGTTGAATCCGAGAATCCAGATTCACCTGACCACTCACCACCGGGCCAGATCTACAGCGATGCCTCGACGACTCACAAAAAAGTGTTCACTGAAAGAAAAGCGACTGTATCCAAGCCCTATAAAGATCGCTGGGGGAAATGGGTGAGTGTTATCCTGCCGCTTAAAGATCCTGTCAGCGGCCAGGTCATCGCTGCTCTGGGAGCTGATTTTTATGGCGATTGGTGGATGGCTGAGCAGAAAAAACATTTGATCTCTCTGTCCTTCATACTTCTCAGCATGTTTCTCGTTTTGATCTCCGTAGGGCTGTTGATCAAATCCAATCATTCGCTGGTTCGACTGAACCGGAGGTTGCAGAAAAGCAGACAGATGTTCCAGGCCTTGTACGAACAAGCGCCCTTCGGCATTGCGATCGGTGAAAGTGATAAGCCCTTTATGAACACCAATCTGCGCTATCGGCAGATAGTTGATCGGTCGGTGGAGGAGCTGGAAAATATGGATTGGACAACTTACACTCATCCTGATGATGTCCGGGTGGATGAAGATATGTTCAATCGTTTTAAGGCCGGCGAAAATAGTGGCTACAGGCTTGAGAAGCGTGTTATCCGGCCGGATGGAAGTGTTATCTGGGTGAAGATGACGACAGCCCTGCTGGAGTTTTCAAACAGGAAGATCCGCCATCATCTTTGTATGCTCCAAGACATCACTGAACGTAAGGCGATCGAAGAGAAGTTGGCGGAAAGCGAGCGCGCCAAGACGGAATTTTTATCTCACTTGCCGGGTATGGCCTATCGCAGTCAGGCTGACGCTGAAGGACAAATGGAGTATGTTTCGGATGGCTGCCTCTCATTGACGGGCTATCTGCCTGAGCAATTCATGGGTGGAGATATAGATTACAATGACCTGATCCTGGCCGAATTCCGTACGGAGGTGCATCAACAACGGGAAAAAGCCGTCACCTTCGGCTCGAAAATTCATATCGAATATTGCATTAAAACCGCTTATGGCGATACAAAATGGGTCGTTGAAACCGGCCGGTCGATTCGGGATGAAAATGAAGAACGGACTGAAGCCCTGGAAGGCATCATCATCGATATATCCGAGCAGAAAAAACGGGAAGAAGAAGTACATTTTCTCCACGAGCATGATATTTTGACCGGTCTGTTCGATCGTCATCATTTTGACGAGATCAGGCAGAAATGGGACGACTGTGAAGCCAATCTGCCACTGACGATTTTTGTCTGTGACATCGATGGTGTCAGCCTGATCAACGATGCGCTGGGACACGATGCAGGCGACCGGTTGATCATAGATACAGCCAAGTTGCTGAGACGGGCCTGTCGTAAAAATGATATGCTGGCACGTATCAGCGGTGATGAATTCAAAATCCTGCTGCCCAATACGGGCCCGGAGGAGCGGCAGGTTTTTTCAAAAAACCTGCAGGAATTGATCGATGAGTATAATAATAGTGTACAGACAGATGTGCAGAAACTCAGTTTGTCTTTCGGCATGGCGACAAAAGTGGATATGACCGAGAATATCAGTGAAGTGGAGAAGACAGCCATTGCGGATATGAAGCGCCAAAAACTGATCAACCGAAGGAACTTTCATAAGTCGACAATTTCCGCTATCATGGCGGCGGTGTACGCCAAAAGTCAGGAAACGGAGGAACATGCCAAGCGGCTTGGAGATGAGTTTGAGAAAATCGGCCAGGCTCTCAATCTGTCTGAGGAGAGTATGTCCGATCTGCAGCTTCTGGCGAGCCTGCACGATATCGGAAAAGTCGGCATCGAAGAACGCATACTGAACAAGCCGGGTAAGCTGACTCCCGCCGAATGGTCGATCATGAAGCGACATCCGGAGATCGGTTATCGGATAGTGATGTCATCACCTGAACTGGCTCAAATCGCGCCCTACATCCTCCACTATCATGAAAGATGGGATGGCGCCGGTTATCCCGAAGGTCTGGCCGGTGAAGAGATCCCCTTGTTATCTCGTATCCTGGCGGTGGTCGATGCTTTTGATGTAATGACGGAAGACCGGGTATACCGCAAGGCAATCAGCCCGCAAGCAGCCGCCCGGGAGCTTCACCGCTGCTCCGGCTCACAGTTTGATGCCAATATCGTTGATGTCTATCTCCGTCAGGTCCTTCGCATTCAGCCGGATAAACTGCAATAATCTTGAATTTTAACAAATGATCGGAGGAACATAATCAGCCTTGTTGAAAATTATGGAATGTGTGCCCAACTTCAGCGAAGGCCGGAATACGGTTGTCATTGAACAGATTGCCGATGCCTTTCGGTGCAAAGAGGGTGTGCGGCTGCTTGATTATTCAGCTGATCCGGATCACAACCGCTCGGTCGTGACAGCGATCGGTGAACCGGAGGCGTTGGGCGATGCTGTCATCGACGCAGTTGGCCAGGCTTGCGAGCTGATCGATATGAACCGTCACGAAGGTCAGCATCCGCGCATGGGAGCAGCTGATGTAATACCTTTTATTCCTATTCGCAATGTCAGTGAGGCGGAGGCGGTCGAATTGTCCCGTTCGGTCGGCCGAGCGCTGGGTGAACGCTATAATATCCCCGTGTTTTTATATGAAAAATCAGCTTCGGCGTCACACCGGCAGAATCTGGCCAATGTGCGCCAGGGGCAATATGAGGGACTGGCAGAGAAAATGAAAGACCTGCGGCTTTGGCGA
>DUVF01000073.1 GCA_012841165.1 Clostridiales bacterium | reverse complement strand
GACCGAATATCCCTGCGGCAGATGGCTGCGCGACGCCAAACAGTTCGAGACTTTAGAAGGCACCTCGAACATCCACACCGGCATCATAGCCGGCATTGAGCTCGGTTACCAGCCCAACAGATAAACGACAGCGAAAGCTCATCTCCCATTAGTTTTGAAAGGAGCACTATAATTATGTCAGTATATGGATATCCCATGGGTTCTTATTTCAAGGAAATGCCCAGCATCGGCAAGGAACTTCCGCGCGTCATGAAGGCCAACATCGAAGAGATCAAGGCAGTGGAAGCTGATGTAGCAAAAGAAAACGAACGCATTCAGGCCTTTGGTAAGAGCCAGGAAGATCTGAACGCAAGAGGCGAATGGACTGTCTGGCAGAGGATCGAGTATCTGGTTGACGAAGGAACCTGGTGCCCGCTGCACAGCATCTATGATCCGATGCTCAACGCCGAAGGTCAAACCAACGTTGTCGACGGTCTGGCCAAGATCAATGGTCGCTGGGCCATCGTCATCGGCTTCAACAACAAAGTCTTTGCCGGCGCGTGGCTGTCCGGTCAGGCAGATAATGTCCTGCGGGTCACCGACATCGCCAAAAGATTGCACCTGCCCCTGGTGTGGGTCCTCAACTGCAGCGGCGTTAAGTTGATGGAGCATGAGCACATCTTCCCCAATCGCCGGGGCAGCGGCACACCCTTCTTCCGCCATGCGGAACTGCAGAAATTGGGCATTCCCATCATCGTCGGCATCTACGGAACCAACCCGGCTGGCGGCGGCTATCACTCGATCAGCCCCTCCATCCTGATCGGTCATAAAAATTGCAACATGGCAGTAGGCGGCGCCGGCATCGTCAGCGGCATGCGGCCAAAGGGCTACATTGATGACGAAGTAGCCGAGGGTCTGATCGCCAACACCAGAGCATTCAAATCGGTACCTCCGGGACGGGTGGAGATCCACCATGGCGAAACCGGCTTTATCCGTGATGTCTGCGACACTGAAGAAGAAGTGCTTGACGATATCAAACGCTACATGGCAACTTTGCCGGCGTATGATCCGGAGTTCTTCCGCGTTGCCGATCCGGCAGAGCCGAAGTATCCGGCCGAAGATCTCTACAGCATCGTTCCGATGAATCCGAAGCGGACCTATGATATGAAGGAAGTGCTGGCTCGTATCTTTGACGGCAGTGAGCACATGGAATTCAGACCGGATTACGGACCGGAAATGTACTGCGGCATCGCCAAAATCGACGGCTTCCTGTGCGGCTTTATCGCCAACAACCAGGGTCTGGTCGGCGATGAGAATTATCCGAAGTACGCTGACTATCGGGCGATCGGTGGTAAACTGTATCGTGAAGGCCTGATCAAGATGAATGAATTTGTCACTCTTTGCGGACGTGACCGTATCCCGATGATCTGGGTGCAGGACACCTCCGGTATCGACGTTGGCGATACGGCCGAAAAAGCCGAAATGCTCGGCCTGGGCATGTCCCTGATCTATTCGATCGAGCAATCGGACAACCCGATGATGACCATCGTTCTGCGTAAGGGTTCAGCCGCTGCGCACTATGTGCTGGGTGGCCCGACCGCTAATAATAACAACGCTTTCACGCTGGGAACGGCGACTACCGAGATTT
>DUVF01000072.1 GCA_012841165.1 Clostridiales bacterium | reverse complement strand
GCGCCGGAGTCGCCGCCGATAGTAGAAAAGATGGCCGATGGCTACTGGAAGGTGAGCGGCAGTTTTCGGACGCCGCCAACTGTTCTATCCTATAATGCGGTTGAAAACGCGACGCTGTATCGCGGCCCGGTCGGAGAGATAAATTCGCAGAACTGGCTGCGTTGGGTCAGTCAGGAACCCGGACGCCGGCAGGTTGTGATGGATATACCGCAGGGGCAGGCAGCGTTGGATCTTTTGTTGACGACGCAGTCGCGCACCAGCGCCAGTAATCGCAACAACTATAATGTGATTTATAGACTGCCCCGGCCGCGTCCGGGCCATCCGAGAGCCGGTCTGGAGTGGCGCTGCCTGGCTAAACTGCGGAATCCAGCCGATCCGCTGTATCATTTTTCGCATGACGGCAGGATCGCTCCGGGTGTACTTGCCGGCCCACAGCACTTATCGATCAACTCTGCCGAAACACATGGCGCTCGCGGAGACATTACGGAAGGCAGGGCGGTGCTGGTCGCCGATGCGCTGCGGGACTGGCAGGACCGCCGTCACTGGCTGTCAGCCGAAGATTTAATAATGGAAGAAAAACGTTACCGGGAGAGCCGGCTTTGTTTCCGGCTGCCGCCGGGATTGAGCGGGATTCGTCAGTTTCGTCTTTTCGCAGAAAAAGCCGGTGAAGAAGTTTTGCTTACGGAAGCGATCTTCAGCGATACAGCTGATCTGAACGAGTGGCAGGCGGATCATTGTCAAACAGCGGTGCTTCCGGCAACAGTTGAAAAACCGGCGGAGGGGAAGATAGTCTATCGCAAAGGCGAACCAATCGTCTACGATATCCAGTATTTTGATTATGAAGGCGACCCGTCTAAAAAGCAGTATTGGAAATATTCCCACACCCCTTTTAACGACGGCGTGCATCCGGAAGCGGCAGTCATACTGGATGACGATTACAATGTACAGGAGCTGCGTTCAAAGATTCTGAGTCGGCCGATCGAACGCTTTGAGATCGACGGTCGCTACATTGTGGAGCACTGGCAGGAGGACGACACCGGCAACGCGCAGTACGACAGGCTGTCCAATGTCGAACGTCAGGTCTTTTATGTCGAGGGCGAGGGCTCGGCGCCGCGCATTAAATCAATCAGGACAATACCAGCCGGGGTTACCGAAGGCACAAGGTATAGGCTGCAGATAGAATTGGCAGACAAAGAAAAGGACGAACTGACGTTGTCCACCAAGGTCTACAAAGGCGGAGAGGAGGTTTTCTCGGAGCGAAAAACCGGGATCAAGGCGAATGCCGCCGGCAGTTATCCGCCTGTCCGAACCGAACTCAGCGACGCTCCGGCAGAGGCCGGCCGCTATGAAGTGGTCTGCACCGTCAGAGACTGGTCGGGAGCCGGCGTCGGTCACTATCGCTTCGATGTGCTGAGCAGCGGGAAGATAGCAGGTCGGGTCAGCCATACGGATGAGTGGGAGCGCAACCGCAAAAAGTTCAATCTGCATTATTTTAAGGAGGAACACAATAAAAAATCCGATCCGGCGGCCTATCTTACGGCGAAAGCGCCCCGCCGAAGAGGCGGCAATGTTTTCTGGTCGGGCGAAAAATTGATTTTGACAGCCGAGGTCTACGGATCAGCCCGGCGGGTAACTGCTCAGACCCTGGCCGGAGCCGGTGAAAAAAGTTATCAGGCGGTCTTGAACGCCGCCGGCGCGCCGGATCAAGCAGGCAGGCAGGTCTATCGCGGAGAGCTGTGGGATGCAGCGATGATCAGCCAGTGGGGTCGCGCCCGGCCGCAGGCGGTGACCATCCGCTTTACGGCATATTATGGCGATGGCCGCAAGAAGACTTTTGACGAAGTCGTGATTTTTGACAGCGGGATCGACTATTGGCTTCTACACCGGATATGGTGAATCGCACCGGATTGGCGGCTTGACAAAGTTCAGGCCGCCACTTTATATTGTGGAATATGGAGAATACAGAGATAAAAAAGGTCGAGGTAATAAGCTGGTGCAACAGTATTATCAATCAGGAGAAAAGAGGCCGGGCCAAATGGTAAAAATTGGAAACAGAGAAATCCCCCGCGACCTCTTCATGTTTTTTGTGATCAGCGCCCTGCTTGGCTTGGTCGCGGCGGTGGATAACACTTCGCTGGCCAACCGGCTTTATGAAGATCTGCACTTTACGGTCATGCAGCGCAGCATGGTGGAGATGCCCCGGGAGTTGCCCGGCCTGCTGACTGTGCTGCTGTTTGGCCTGCTGAACGGGTTGGGCGATATCCGAATTGCTGCGCTGGCCAATATTTTGGGAGGTATCGGTCTTCTGTTGTTTGGCCAGACGACGGGCCCATTTGGCTTGGTGCTGCTCTTTTTGGTGATCTACAGTACCGGTCAGCATCTCTATCTGCCTTTGTCCAGCAGTATCGCGATGAGCTTTGCGTCGGGCAAGCAGTTCGGCAAGCGGATGGGCGAGGTGCAGGCGGTAGGCAGCTTTTCTATCATCGTAGGCAGCGCGTTACTGTATCTGGTATACAAGGTCTGGCAGGTCAGCTATTCGATGACATTCAGCATTGCCGCCGGAGCGATGATTCTGGCCGGGCTTTTATTTCTGACGATCGGCCGCGATAGCAAGCTGATCATCAGCCAAAAGGCTTTTGTCTTTCGCCAGGAATATAAAATGTACTATGTGCTGGCAATCGTCAACGGGGCGCGCAAGCAGATAACACTGACCTTTGCGCCATGGTTGATCATTGATGTTTTTCAGCAGCCGGTGACGACCATTACAGCGCTGTTTTTGCTGGTATGTGTGCTGAGCATAGGCTTTAAGCCCTGGTTCGGGTCTTTGATTGACCGGCGGGGCGAACGCTATGCGTTGAAATTAGAAGCGGTGGTGATGTTCATCGCCTGTCTGGGCTTTGCTTTTGCGAAGGATCTGTTCGCCCCGTCGGTCGCTCTGATCGTGGTCGGCGTCTGCTATGTGCTGGATAAGCTGATGGAGTCGGCGGCCATGGCCCGGGCCACCTACGTCCGGCGTCTGGCCCGGGCCGACAGCGAGATTTCGCGCACGCTGTCGATGGGACAAAGCATGGATCATATCGTCTCCATGTTTATCCCCCTGGCCGCCGGCTACGCCTGGTATTCGGGCGGAGCGCACGGCTATGTCTATGTTTTTATCGGCGGTCTGGTCATCTCAGTAATCAATTACCTGATCGCTTCCTATATATAAGGGGTTGGCGCAGCGCCATACCCACCGGCGCTGTATTAAAATTTACATCAAACTGTAATTATCTTGTAACAGACAAATTTCTGCTAAAATGTATAATGATTTTATAGAACTAAAGAATAAAAAACCGGGAAGCCGCATAGATGCAATATTACAGATACATTACAACTTCAACTTCTAATTGACGATTAGCGGAGCGGCGGGGTATAATTCAGTTTGATAGACATGCGGCAGAGTATCTTTGCCTGCGTATCTATATTTTTGGAAGTCAAATTGTCTTCAGAAGGGGAGGATAATTTGAAACACAGAAATCATACTATCTCCCCTTCAAAAGATACCTTAAAGGAGGAAATCTAAATGAGAAAAGTACTATCCTTTACACTGGTACTGGCTCTCATCCTGGGAAGCCTGGGAATGGCTTTCGCAGCGGATCCGGCATACAGTGATGTTGCCGACAAACCCTGCGAGCAGGCTGTTACCACGCTGACTCAGCTTGGAGTAGTGACGGGTTATCCGGATGGCCAATACAAGCCGGACAACATCGTTACCAGAGCCGAAATGGCAGCACTGATGATTCGTGCGCTGGGCCTGCAGGCATATGCCGTGGGAGTTTCCACTTTCCCGGATATGGATCAGGCACCCTGGGCACAGAAGCATGTTGCCTATGCCAGTGCGCTGGGCATTGTAGTAGGTTACCCGGACGGCACCTTCCGCCCGAACAACACCGTCAACTACAATGAAGCAACCACCATGGTTCTGAGAGCGCTTGGCTACACCGACAAGTCCTTAGTCGGAGTCTGGCCGACCAACTATGTCAACAAAGCCACCGCACTGGGCGTGCTGAACAATGTTCCTGCAAAGGGCGGCACCACCGGCGCAGTCCGCAGCGACATCGCCATCATGACCTACAACGCCCTGTTCCAGCAGATCGGTAAAGTCGATGAGAACAACACCTTCATCCCGACCAACACCGGCACTCTGTTGGCCCCGGTTTATGACTTCATGATCACCCGTTTGGGCGCTGTATGGACACCTCCTACGCTCATAACCAAGGCTATCGCTGATGACGCGACCTTCAACATGCTGCCCTATGTGGGTGCTGAAGCCAGTTACTTCGTCGACAAAGACGGCAATCCGATCGCTGTTGATGAAGTTTCAACCACCTTTATCACCGGCGAGTTGAACGCAGCTTTGGATAAGTTCACCGCAGTTGATGGCACAAAATATGATGTGCTTGAGAACCTTGCCCTTACAAATTTCAATGGCTTTGTAAACATGGATCAGCGTCCTGCTTGGGTTCCGGTTGCAAAAACTTACACTTTGGCTGCTGAGGTATCCGGCCTGAAGATTAAAGATGTGTTTTCTGTTCTGGACTGGGTGGTCACCGCTGACTTCCAGTATGAAGCCGGAATGCTGACCGACAAAAAACTGAACGGCCACGAACTGCCGCTTGACGACAGCAACAAATTCAACGCGGATGCGATGGTTCTGGAAGGTGCTGACGCCCTGGATAAGATCGCAGCCGACAGTGTGGTCTATGTGTATACTTACGGTAATGTACCCGCCAACGAAGTCGTGAAGGTTCAGGTTGGCACTAAGACTGTCGAAGGCACCGTTTCGGCGCGTTCCGCGACTGGTGATGAAATTACCATTGACGGTAAAGTCTATGAGTATGCCAGCGATAATCTTGGCGTAGGTCTGGCGTCAGGCTCCATTGCCCTGAAAGACAATGTTGTCCTGTACCTCGACTACTATGGCTACATTTATGACGCCGACATCAACCCGGGTGGCGGTAACTTCGGTATCCTGCTGCAGAAAGAAAATAAAGGCAGCTTGAGCGCACCGAATGCACTGGCTGAAATCTTCCAGTCGAACGGCGAGGCCAAAACCTACGCGATGAAGAGTAATCTCAACGAAGATGAAGCAGTCGTAGCCAACAGAATAATCGATGCTGGTCAGTGGGTTGATGGAAATCTGTTTGGTGGCGGTGTTGATGCTGCAAACAGATTGGCCTTGCTTGACTATAGCACTGATAAAAACGGTGTTGTCGACTATGTGAAAGAACTTCCGACTTTTATAGCGAATGTAAAACTGCATGATACCGGCTACTACGATGGTTTCAAGGTAGATTCGAATGTAGTTATCTTCACCTTCAACGGCGGCGCCTGGTCGGATGCCGATAATTACGGCATCACAACCTTCGATAAGATGAAGGGCAAGACCCTTAATGCTGCTTACTATCTTGATGGAGTCACCATTAAAGCAATGGTCGTCGCCGGCGGCGTTGAAGACACCTACGGCGTCTACAACAACAACTATAGTGATATCGCCAGCCCGACCAACGAAATGATGACCGTACAGGTCGATGGCGTTGCTGTAACCGCTCCGGCGACAGTAGCTTCGATCGCTGCTGCAACAGAAAGTCCGGGCAATCTCTTCAAGATCAACCGCAACGCAGCCGGCACCATCGTTGGAATGACGGCTATAATCGCGGGCGATCCGGAAGAGGTCGCTCCAATAGCTCCGTCGTTTGCTGCAACTTCAAGCAAGGTTGATATTGGTGGCATCGAGTACACCATCGAAGCAGGCTCCCGCACTTATGAGTGGGATGCCGTGGATGGTAAATTCAAGGCAGGAGTTGCGACTACCGCTGCCTCCGTTGCGAATAAGCCTGGTGGCGTTTGGGCGCTTGACACCAACGAGAACGGCGTTGCCGACACCTTCCTGGTATTCTAAGCTTGAGAGTCAGCTAATACGTTAGCAAAAAGTCCTAAAAAGAATAAAGCACAGCTTTTCGAGGAGCAGAGTCATCTGCTCCTCGTTTTTTGTATGACGGGCATGCCGGCAAATGGTATAATATATTCATAGTCCCGAAAAGGAGGGCGAGCATGTATGAACTATAGAAAAACCCTTGCAGTTATATTGATCTTGTTGATGAGTCTGGCCGGAACTCTTTCGGCCTTTAGCGCGGCTGCGACCCTGCCCGCAGATGTGGCGGGCGGCAAGTATGAGCAGTCTGTGAACGCCTTGATCGAGCAGGGCATTGTCACCGGCTATCCGGATGGCACTTATCGGCCGCTGACCACGGTCAGCCGGGCGGAGATGTGCACCTTAGTGGTGAAGAGCATGAAGCCGTCCGCCGAAGATCTGGCCGACGCTGCTACGCTGAGCAAGTTCCCGGATCTGGCGGGTTATGAATGGGCGGCGTCCTACATCAATCTGGCGGCGGCTAATGGAGTGGTTCGCGGTTATCCGGACGGCAGCTTCAGACCGGCCGGCGAGGTCACCTACAACGAAGCCGCTACCATGGTCGTTTCGGCAGCCGGTTTTAAAGCGGCGGAGTTAGCCGGAAGCTGGCCGGGAAATGTCATTAAGCAAGCGGAGACCCTGGGAATGATGGACGATTTTGAATGGACAGGCGCCGGTTTTGCATTGCGCGGCGATATAGCCATGATGCTGTACCCTGTGCTTGAGCGCATCGCCTCTGCCAATCAGCCCGCTCCCGGCGATCAGCCTGCCCCCGGCGAGCAGCCTGCATCTGGTGATCCGGCCGGTAAACTGGCTGATTACTCAGGCCGGGCCTATGGCGTCATCACCGGGCTTTCTCAGGTAAGCGATAAAAAGGGGAATGCCGTTCTGCAACTTGGCTTCCTGCTGGGTAAAAACAATCTTTATGTGAACGCTAAACCCGGTTTGGCTTATACGAACGCCCAGGTTACAGCGCATTATCAGAAAGGCGATCTCTTCGGTTTGCAAATGCTGAACGGTACCGTGCAGATTATTGGCAGCTCCGATGACAAATTCCTGGCAATCGGCCTGCCGGCCGGTTTCGATGACTACGGCCTGACCGATTGGGCGAAGGTGACAGCCCGTACTGCCGAAACGCTGACGGTGAAATTCGGCGGCAACACTTATACCAAGGCCATCATCGACGGCGCCAGTGTGTATAAGGCGGTGGTTGAGGGCGGCGTGGTGACAGCTTACGAGACTGCTAATCTCAGCGAGGCGACAATCGACAGCCAGGTTCGGCTCTATACTGTGACCGGCAAAGTACCCGGCGTCGTCGAAGTCGTGCTGATTAAATAAAGGATTTTATGATATAAACAAACTTCCCAGCTGAAAAACTGCTGTCGCGACTATCCAGGCGACAGCGATTTGGAATAAGGCAACACCCAGGGCAGCCCACAGGCTGCCCATTTCACGCCGTACTGCCGCCAGGGTGGCGACGCAGGGCATGTAGAGCAGGCAGAAGACGAGGAAGGCAAAAGCCGACAGGGGCGTAAACACCGATTGTAAAAAAGTGCTCAGAGCCACCTGATCGGCAGCTCCGGTGAGGACGGCCAGGGTGCTGACGACGGCTTCTTTGGCGGTCAAGCCGGTAATCAGCGCCGTTGCGGCGCGCCAGTCGCCGAAGCCAAGCGGGGCGAATATCGGCGCTGCCAGCTTGCCCAGGGCAGCCAGGATGCTCTGTTCCCGATCCTGTACCATATGAAAACCGAAGTCGAAGCTCTGCAGCAGCCAGATGACTATTGTTGCGATGAAGATGATGGTGAAGGCCTTCTTAATGAAGCCTTTAACGTTTTCCCACATCCTTAAGCAGACGCTACGAGCGGCAGGCATCCGGTAGTTGGGCAGCACCATCACAAAGGGCACCGGCTTGCCATTGAAGAGCGTATGACGCAGCAGGAGCGCAATGGTGATAGAAACCAGTACACCAGTCAGATAGATGGCGATCATGATAGACGCTTCGTTTTTCTGGAAAAGGGCGGCGGTGAACATGGCGTAGATCGGTAGTTTGGCGCTGCAGGACATAAAAGGAATGAGTAGGGTGGTGAGATAGCGGTCACGCTTGCTGGGCAGCGTGCGGGTTGCCATGATGGCGGGCACCGAACAGCCGAAGCCGATCAGCAAAGGAACGATTGAACGTCCGGATAAACCCAGAGGTCGCAAAAGTCGATCCATTACAAAAGCTACCCGGGGCATATAGCCGCTGTCTTCTAATATAGACAAAAAGAAAAATAAGACCGCGATGATGGGCAAAAAGGACAGAACGCTGCCGACGCCGGCGAATACGCCGTCAATGATAAGAGAATGCAGCGCCGGAGCCAGATTGGCCTGGCCAAGGAGATTATCGGCCCAGTTGGTGAAGCGGTCGATGCCGAACGACAGGAGATCGCTCAGCCAACGGCCGGCCAGACCGAAGGTGAGCCAGAAAACCAGAAACATCACGATCAGGAAGATGGGTATGGCAAAAACGCGGTGGGTCAGGATGCGATCGATCCGGATCGACCGCAGCTGTTCTTTGGTGATGCCTTCACGGACGACTGTCTTAGCGCAGAGCTCTTCGATAAAGGCATAGCGCATGTCGGCGATGGCGGCTTCCCGGTCGGTTTGCATGTGTGTTTCCATATCTTCAACAATATGGTTGATGATGTCCAACTCGGGCGCGGGAATTTTCAACTCTTCAATCACCAGTTCATCGCCTTCTGCGACCCTGGTTGCGCTGTAGCGCAGCGGCAGGCCGGCGGCTTTTGCCTCATGGTTTATCAGGTGGGCGATCGAATGGATGGCGGTGTGTACATCGCCGCTGCAAAAATCGATCTTTTCCGGTTTTTGACCGCTTTGGGCCGTCTGAATGGCGGCGTGGATGAGATCATGAATGCCTTCGTTGCGACTGGCAGAAATTGGAATTATGGGAACTGATAAGATTTCGCTCAATTTTTGAAAATCAATAAATACCTGATTTGCTCGCATTTCGTCCATCATATTGAGGGCGATTATCATAGGCTGATTCAGTTCCATCAATTGCAGTGTTAAATAAAGGCTGCGCTCGATGCTTGAAGCATCGGCCACATTGATGATAACATCAGGCGGATCTTTGATCAGCTTGTCGCGTGTACTGATATCTTCTTTAGAATAGGAAGACAGGGAATAGAGGCCGGGAAATTCGGTGACGCTGACGCCTTTATGGCGGCGCACCTGACCGTCAGCTGCGCCGCCGGTCAATAGATTGTATAAGGTTGTCAGGCCGCTGGCCGGATTTCCCACCAAAGCCATGCGCAGCTTCATGCCTGAACCTCTTTGATCTTGATTCGGCGGGCGTCTTCTCGTCGCAATGTCAATTCGTAGTTACGCAGAAAGAGTTCGATCGGATCGCCCAAAGGAGCTACTTTGCGAACCATCACAGAGGTATTGGGAGTCAGGCCCATATCCAGAAGTTTGCGCCGGTGGGAGCCCTGTCCGCCGACATTGCAGATCACCGCTTTGCCTCCGGGAGGCAGCTGATCAAGCGTGCAGATCGAATTTTGGCCGGCTTCGATGACGCAGCATTCCCGACAGCATTTTGTATTACCAAAGCGGCGCTGCTTTGGCTTTTTGCTCCCAAACATGAATTGAAAACCCCTATAGTTTATTGAAACGATTATGTCGCAGTAGTTTAGTCAGCATACGCTAACAATTTGGTAACAATTATATTCTCCGGCCGGTAGCTTGTCAATTCCGAGAGAAACACCGATTGACGCAAAAATAGAAACCTCGTATAATTATAATATGGAAAACAAACTAAAAACCGAAAGGCTGGTCGGAACGGTGGTTCGCGGACTGCGTGCGCCCATCATTCGTGAAGGCGACGACCTGCGAAAAATCGTTGTTGATGTTGTTCTGAACGCGATGAAGCACGAGGGCTTTGCGGCCCGTGACCGCGATATCGTCTGCATCACCGAAGCGGTCGTAGCCCGCGCTCAGGGAAACTACGCGACGGTCGACCAGATTGCCACCGATGTGCGCAATAAGTTCGGCGGCGATGCAGTGGGCGTGATTTTTCCCATTTTAAGCCGCAACCGCTTTGCCATCTGCCTTAGGGGTATAGCCCGCGGCAGTCGGAAGGTTGTTTTAATGCTGAGCTATCCCAGCGATGAAGTCGGCAATCATCTGGTTAGTCTCGAAAAGCTGGACGAAGCGGGCATCAATCCCTATCACGATGTGCTGACTCAAAAGCAGTTTGAGCATACCTTCGGTAAATCGATCCACGCTTTTACCGGTATGGACTATGTGAATTACTATAGAGATATTATCGAAGGCGAGGGCTGTGAGGCGGAGATTATTTTTTCCAACAATCCGCGCACCATCCTGAACTATAATTCCAAGGTGCTGGCCTGCGATATCCACAGTCGCCAGCGCACCAAGCGGCTGCTTAAAAAAGCCGGCGCCAGTCTGGTGCTGGGTCTGGATAATCTACTGACCGAGCCAGTTGACGGGAGCGGTTACAATTCCGAGTACGGCCTGCTGGGCTCTAATAAAGCGAGTGATGATTCGGTCAAGCTGTTTCCTGGCGACTGCGCCGATTTGGTTCTAGGCATCCAGCGGGATCTGATTGAACTAACTGGTAAACAGATAGAGGCAATGATATACGGCGACGGCGCTTTCAAAGATCCGGCTGGAAAAATATGGGAGTTGGCCGATCCGGTTGTCTCGCCTTGTTTTACGCCCGGGCTGGAAGGCCGCCCTAACGAGCTGAAGCTGAAGTATCTGGCGGACAACGATTTTAAGCATCTGTCCGGCGAGGCTCTTCGAGAGGCGATTTCCGAACGCATCCGCATGAAAGAAGAAAACATCGGCAGTGAGATGTCTGAGGGAACGACACCGCGCCACCTGCCAGATCTGATCGGATCGCTCTGTGACCTGACCAGCGGCAGCGGCGATAAAGGGACGCCGATAGTCTATATCCAGGGTTATTTTGATAATTATACTATTTAATTAGCTATATGATTTAAGCATGATTTAAGCTTTATAAGATGCTTTGTCAGTAAAAAGGCCTCCTTGGCAAAGGGGGCTTTTTATTGGAATTTCAACGTTTCAGCCCGGCTGAATATTTTGACTTATTGAAAAAGGGTGTACAGACAGGCGATGGATTGGTATAATGGGACTGTTCCTTTCTAAGGAACGCAATAAGAAAAGGAGGAAAGCAAATCATGACAAAGAAGCTGATTATTGTGTGGCTTTCTATGACAGTTTTGATTTTCTCAACCGTGGTCGCTCACGCTGATACTACCGTTCAGGGTAAATTCCTGAATCGGAATATCTATATTAATGGCAAGCAGATCGATAATTTTTATCTGGAAGATCCGTTATTCATCCACAAGGGCGTGACCTATTTTCCGCTTTCTGCCACGATGCAGGAGCTGCTGGGTTTCCGCCCGGAAATAAATCAAGAAAGCCGCACAATCCAACTTGTAAAAACCGCTCCGACGCGTACCGCGCTCGGCCATAAGATGCTGAAAAGCAATCTCGGCAATCCGACCGTCCTGGCGCTGGATAGATATCTGGTGACGGCACGGGTGGGAAATACGGGGGGCAACAGAACAAACAGCCTGCCCGGCTTGCAGGGTTTTGCTTCGGTACCGATCGATATTTCGCCCTATCAGGTTTTGAAAAAGAACAAGGTGTTTTATCTGCCGCTCCGGGCGATGACCACAGACCCGGGATTCCGCTGGAGCTTGCACTACGACGACTATTCGGGAGTTTATATCAGCACGAACCCAGGCACGCCGGCCAAAACCTATTTTGATAAAAAGGAATCGCAATACAATAAAGGGCTGGCCAATTATATCCGCCACCGAAACAACTCGGTGACAGCGGGAAATGCTTTGAATCTGGTCTTTCTGTTCAAACATGAAGGCAAGGTTTACGATGTGGATGAAACATTGCTGATGGCGATGGCAGAAAAAGAGAGTACATTTCGCGTCAACTGTGTGGCCAAAGGCGATGCCATCGGCTTAATGCAGATTCTAAGCCGGACTGCCGCCGCTCATGGCGTCAGCCGCAATCAGCTGTTTGATCCGCATATCAACATTCAGTTCGGTGCTAAGTACCTAAGCGAGCGCATGAAAAAATATGGCGTAACCAGCACAGCTCTGTCGGCCTACAACAAAGGTTCGGTTCCGGTCAACCGGGGTACAGCTTATACGACTCGCTATTCCAATAGGATTATCAAAGCCGAGGACGCCCTCACCGGCTATCTGGTGAAAAATGGCTACGGCTTAGGTAAATAAAAAATAATGCTTGACGCAGGCAGCCAATAATGGCAAAATAGCGTCAATATAGTAAAAGCAACGACCGGAAAGAAGTAGTGCTGTCGAAAAGCCACAGAGAGTAGCCGGCTGGTGAGAGGCGCAGGTGTTGCGACAGTACGAATACATTCCGAGAGCTCCCCGCCCAAAGGGTTTATTCCCCGGTAGGCCGGGGCGGAAGCGCCCGTTAACAGCGCTAAGGTATACATCCCTTTTAGGGATCGTACCTGATGAGGCGTGCGCCGCGAGGCTTGCGTAAATTGAGGTGGTACCACGGGTATAAGCCCGTCCTCTGACAAAGTCATTGGACGGGTTTTCTTATTACTGCCGGCAGGCGACAGGATCCCGTCTGAAAGGAGAAGCGCAAATGTTTGAAAAAGTATTGATGATCGTCTTGTTCTTTGCGGTGACGGCAGGGATCGGCTGGTATTGCCGCCGGCATTCCACCAATGTGGATGATTTTGTGCTTGGCGGCCGCAGTATAGGTCCATGGATGGGAGCTTTCGCTTATGGCACGACCTATTTTTCGGCTGTCGTCTTTGTCGGCTATGCCGGTCAGTTCGGATGGAATTTCGGTTTGGCCGTCGTCTGGATCGGCATTGGCAATGCTGTTGTCGGAAGCTACCTGGCCTGGGCAGTGATGGGGCGGCGCACCCGTGTCATGACCAAGCATTTAGAGTCGGCTACCATGCCGGATTTCTTAGCTAAACGCTATGACAGCCGGGCGCTGCGGATCGTTGTTTCGGTCCTCATCTTTGTCTTTCTGGTGCCCTACTCGGCGTCGGTCTACAAAGGTCTGTCCGAACTCTTTGCCATGGCCTTCGGTATTGATTTTATCTGGTGCATCCTTGGGATGGCATTTTTGACCGGCTTATATGTAGTGCTGGGTGGCTACATGGCGGTGGCTTTGAACGATCTGGTGCAGGGAGTGGTGATGCTCTTTGGCATCACCGGCGTTATCGGCATGATCCTGAAGTCGCAAGGCGGGTTGATGTTGGCGCTGACGAAACTGTCGCAGGTCGAGTCGCCCGCCCGGCCGGAAATGGACGGAGCCTTTATTTCGTTTCTGGGGCCGGAGCCGCTGGCATTGCTGGGAGTAATCATCCTGACCAGCCTGGGCACCTGGGGATTACCCCAGATGGTGCATAAATTCTATACGATACGCAATGAGAAAGCGATTCAGACCGGGACCATCATCTCTACTTTCTTCGCTTTGATAATCGCCGGGGGATCCTATTTCATCGGTTCGTTTGGTCGTCTATATTATACGCCGGCGGCAGATGGGACGGTCGCTTTCGACAAAATAGTTCCTTTCATGATAGGCCAGCTGCTGCCTGATATTTTGATCGGT
>DUVF01000071.1 GCA_012841165.1 Clostridiales bacterium | reverse complement strand
GGTGCAGAGTCTTGGTGATTGCCGCGGTCAGGGTCGTCTTTCCGTGGTCGACGTGTCCTATCGTTCCAATGTTCACGTGCGGCTTATTTCTCTCAAACTTCGCTTTTGCCATTCTGATTTTCCTCCTCAGCGATCCGGTCTGTCCGACCGATCATCGATTAACTATTGATTTTTTCCATTAAATTTTCCGGCATCTTTTCAAAGTGGTCGAACTGCATGATATAGGTGCCGCGACCTTGAGTGGCTGACCGCAAGTCCGTTGCGTAGCCGAACATCTCTGCCAGCGGAGCATAGCCGTGAATGGTGGCCGCGCCGCTATGAATATCGGTACCTTCGATCCGGCCGCGCCGTGCGCTCAGGTCGCCGATGATGTCGCCCATGTACTCCTCAGGCGCAGTCACTTCGACTTTGAATATCGGTTCCAGCAAGACCGGTCCGGCTTTACGTACCGCCTCGCGAAACGCCATTGTCGCTGCGATCTTGAAGGCCATCTCAGAAGAGTCGACTTCATGATACGAACCATCGTACAATTCTACGCCGACGTCCACTACCTGGTATCCCGCTAACGGGCCCGACTGCATGGCTTCGCGAATGCCGTCATCGATCTTTGGAATATATTCCTTGGGAATCACGCCTCCCACGATGCTGTTTTTAAATTCATAGCCAGAGCCTGGCTCGCGCGGTTCGATACGGATCTTGACATGGCCATATTGTCCCCGGCCACCGGTTTGCTTGGCATATTTGTAATCAACATCGGCGCTGCGGCTGATGGCTTCCTTAAATGAAACCTGCGGTTTTCCGACATTAGCTTCAACTTTGAATTCCCTCAGCAGACGATCAACTATAATCTCCAGATGAAGCTCGCCCATCCCGGCAATGATCGTCTGTCCGGTGTCCTTGTTGGTATAGGTTTTAAAGGTCGGATCTTCTTCTGCCAGTTTGGCTAGAGCAACGCTCATTTTATCCTGACCGGCCTTGGTCTTCGGTTCGATTGCGATCTCAATCACCGGGTCAGGGAATTCCATCGATTCCAGCAAGACAGGGTGTTTTTCATCGCAAAGCGTATCTCCGGTCGTAGTCAGCTTGAGGCCGACTGCCGCAGCGATGTCACCGGAGAAAACCTCTTCGGCTTCCGCTCGATGGTTGGCATGCATCAGCAGAATGCGGCCTATCCTTTCTTTCTTATCTTTTGATGAGTTGTACACATATGATCCGGATTTCAATGAACCCGAATAGACCCTGAAAAAGGCCAGTTTCCCAACGAACGGATCCGTCATGATCTTAAATGCCAACGCCGCGAAAGGCGTTCTGTCATCTGAGATACGTTCAACTTCCTTGTTGGTGCGCGGATCGGTGCCGGTTACAGGCGGTATATCGACCGGCGAGGGCAGATAATCAACAACTGCGTCAAGCAACGGCTGCACACCTTTATTCCTATAGGACGCGCCACAGCAGACAGGCACCATCGCACCGGCGATCGTCATATTGCGGATCGCATTTTTGATCTCATCGATCGTCAGCGTTTCCCCCTCCAGATATTTCGTCAGAAGTTCTTCGTCGCTCTCCGCCACCACTTCCAGCAGCTGCTGCCGATAAGTCTGAGCCTCATCAGCCAGATCCTCCGGCACTTCACAAAAATCAATATCCTTCCCCAGATCGTCCTGATAGATCTCTGCTTTCATCTCCACCAGATCGATCATGCCGCAGAAAGTATCTTCGCGGCCGATCGGCAGTTGAATGGGAACCGCATTTGCCTTCAGCCGGTCGCGTACCATGCCTATGACATTATGGAAGTCGGCTCCCATGATGTCCATTTTATTTACAAATATCACTCTGGGAACGCCATATTTTTCAGCTTGCCGCCAAACCGTCTCAGACTGTGGCTCAACGCCGCCCTTGGCGCAAAGGACAGTGACGGCGCCATCCAAAACGCGCAGGGCTCGTTCTACCTCGACCGTAAAATCGACATGACCCGGCGTGTCAATGATATTAATGCGACAGTCTTTCCATTGTGCAGTCGTCGCAGCGGAAGTAATCGTAATGCCACGTTCCTGCTCCTGTTCCATCCAATCCATGGTAGCTGCGCCTTCATGCACTTCTCCCATGTGATGCGTTTTTCCGGTATAGAAGAGAATCCGCTCCGTTGTCGTCGTCTTGCCGGCGTCAATGTGAGCCATGATTCCGATGTTTCTGGTTTTTTCCAATGAAAATTGTCTTGGCATGGATTACCTCCTTTCTGTCGCCTCCTGGCTATTATGACCGTTTACTGTCCGAGCGGATATTCGCCCGGACAGTAAACGAAGCTACCAACGATAATGTGCAAAAGCGCGGTTGGCCTCTGCCATTTTGTGCGTTTCTTCTTTTTTCTTGACCGATGCTCCGACGCCGTTGGCAGCGTCAAGCAATTCTTTGGACAGACGATCGGCCATAGTTTTTTCACTACGCGCCTTCGTATATCTGGTTAACCAACGGATACCCAGCGTCTGTCGACGCTCCGCCCGAACTTCAACCGGCACCTGATAGTTGGCGCCGCCGACCCGACGGGCTTTAACTTCCACAACCGGCATGATATTGTTCAGAGCCTTGTTGAACACTTCCAGCGGTTCTTCGCCGGAGGCCTTTTTAATCCGGTCGAACGCATCGTACACGATCGCCTGGGCAACTCCCTTTTTTCCATCAAGCATGATGCTGTTGATCAGTTTCGCGACCACCACACTGCCATATATCGGATCGGGGAGGATTTCCCGCTTAGGGATATTTCCTTTTCTAGGCACTTCTCTTCCCTCCTGAAAATTAGGTACTCGACTGCCGCAAAGCAGCCGCGGTGCGCACTCAATCTATCGAATGGAGCACGTTACCCTCTTATTTTTTCTTTGCTTTTTTAGCGCCGTACTTGGATCTGGCCTGGCCACGGTTAGCGACACCGGCAGTGTCCAATGTTCCGCGGACGATATGATATCGTACGCCAGGCAGGTCTTTTACCCTGCCGCCGCGGATCAGAACCACGCTATGTTCCTGAAGGTTATGACCAATACCCGGAATATAAGCGGTAACTTCGATTCCATTGGTCAGACGGACCCTGGCCACTTTGCGCAAGGCGGAATTCGGCTTCTTGGGAGTAACCGTTTTAACCGAAGTACAAACTCCGCGCTTTTGCGGCGCCTGAATATCGGTCGGTGTCCGTTTGATCGAATTCAGTCCTTTCAGCAAGGCAGGCGCCTGAGATTTTTGGGTGGCGCTGATCCTTCCTTCACGAACCAGTTGATTGATGGTAGGCATGCTCTAGTTCTCCTTTCTTTGCCGCTTGCGGCTAATGGCCGCCCGGCAATCATTGATTTGTCGGTTCGCAGAACCGACGAGTAGTATATCATCAGCAAAAGAGGATTGTCAATTGCTTTCCTCGGCTTCATCTGCGCCAGTTTCGTCTGCTACTGAGAAGCCGACCGGCGGTGTTACGATGTGTTCCAGCGAAGCATCTGTACCCATCAACTCGTCCAGATCATCCTCTGGGAGAAAGTCGTCTTCGCTGCTCAGGTAGAGCTTGTTATAGGATTCCATAAGTTCGGTGTTCACGCCGTAATCTATGGAAATGTCTTTGTAACGCTTCATGCCTGTTCCGGCCGGTATAAGCTTGCCAATAATGACATTCTCCTTCAAACCGAGCAGATTGTCTGTCTTGCCTTTGATGGCGGCGTCAGTCAGTACACGGGTGGTCTCCTGGAAGGAGGCCGCTGACAGAAAAGAGTTTGTGGCCAGCGAAGCTTTGGTGATGCCGAGCAGAACACGCTTGCTCTTAGCCGGCTTTTTGTCCTCCGCTTCGCACAGATCATTGGCTTCTTCAATTTCAAGCTGGCTGTAGAGTCCGCCCGGCAGCAAATTTGTATCGCCCGGATCCTCTATCTTGTACTTCGACAACATCTGACTGACGATTACCTCGACATGCTTGTCGTTGATGTCAACGCCTTGATTCTTATACACCCGCTGCACTTCTTTGAGCAGGTATTGATAGACGCCCTCCACACCATTCAGGCGAAGAATGTCGTGCGGATTCAGCGGGCCCTGAGTGATCTGGTCTCCGGCCAGTATGAAGTCGCCCTTCGATACTTTCAGACGGGCGCCGTATGGGATGATATAGATCCTCTCTTCTTTACCGCGCACCTTAACTTCTACTTTATTGTCTTTTCGCGTCTCAATCGATACGACTGTGCCGTCCGCTTCGCAGATTTCCGCGATGCCTTTGGGTTTACGGGCTTCAAACAACTCCTCGACCCTGGGCAGACCCTGGGTAATATCACTGCCGGCGACGCCGCCGGTGTGGAAGGTCCGCATCGTTAACTGAGTTCCCGGTTCACCAATCGATTGGGCGGCCAATATGCCCACCGCTTCGCCGATATTGACCGGTTCTCCGGTAGCCAGATTGCGACCATAGCACTTGGCGCAAATGCCATATTTGCTCCGGCAGGTCATGACCGATCGAATGGCGACCGAAACTATGCCGGCATCATCAATTGCGGCAGCCTGATCCTCGGTGATCTCCTGACCAGCTTCAACAATGATCTCACCGTCGTTGTCAACGATGTCATTCAGTGCGATCCGGCCAATAATGCGAAGATTAAGCGGCTCGATAATTTCTTTCCCATCAGCGAAGGCTCGCACTTCAATACCTTCGTTAGTGCCGCAATCATACTCGCGAACTATGACATTATGGCTGACATCAACCAACCGGCGGGTTAAATAGCCGGAGTCGGCAGTTCGCAGAGCTGTGTCGGCCAAGCCCTTACGGGCGCCGTTTGTGGACGTAAAGTACTCTAGTACAGAGAGTCCCTCTCGGAAATTTGACTTGATCGGGATCTCAATCGTATAGCCTGAAGCGTTGGTCATCAAACCACGCATGCCGCAGATCTGCTGGATCTGCTTCTTGCTTCCCCGGGCTCCGGAGTGGGCCATGACATATAGATTGTTCAATGTGCCCAACGATTTCATGAGCGCATCAGCAACATCATCTGTCGCAGTATTCCAGGTTTTCAAAACTTTTTCATAGCGTTCCTGCTCTGACATCAGACCGCGGCGATAAGCCACGTCACACTTATCGACCATGACATTGGCCTCTTCAATGATGTCGCCTTTAGCCTCAGGAATCTCCATGTCGGAAACACTGATCGTTATCGCGCCAACAGTCGAATAGTGAAAACCCATATCCTTAATATTGTCCAGTATATTGGCAGTCGCTGTGTTGCCAAATTTCCGATAACAGCGGTCTATGATCTGACCCAGTTTTTTCTTATCGCATAAAAAATCGATTTCTAAAGCATAGGGGTCGACCGCTCGATTGACATAGCCAAGATTTTGCGGAATACGCTCGTTAAAAATAAAACGACCGACAGTCGATTCGACCAGCTGGCCGCGATCTTCCGGCGTCAGCTTACGGCGGATCTTCACCCTGGCGTGCAAGCCTACCACTCCATTGCGATAGGCCATCAACATCTCATCAAAATCGGCGAACACTTTACCGTCGCCCTTCTCAATCGGCGTATCACGCTCATCAAGACCGGGATGCGTCAGATAATAGCTGCCCAACACCATGTCCTGAGTAGGCGTTGTGATTGGTGAACCGTCTTTCGGCGCCAGTATATTATTGACCGACAACATGAGGAAGCGGGCTTCTGCCTGCGCTTCTACTGATAAAGGTACATGCACTGCCATTTGGTCTCCGTCAAAGTCAGCATTGTAAGCGGTGCAGACCAGTGGATGCAATTTAATCGCCTTACCTTCCACCAACACCGGTTCAAACGCCTGTATCCCTAAGCGGTGCAGCGTTGGTGCCCTGTTCAACAGTACCGGATGCTCTTTGATTACTTCATCGAGCACATCCCACACCTCCGGCCGGATCTTATCGACCATCCGCTTGGCGCTTTTAATGTTGTGGGCATAGTTGTCCTCGACCAGGCGCTTCATAATGAAGGGTTTGAAGAGCTCCAGCGCCATTTTCTTGGGCAGGCCGCACTGATAGAAGCGCAGTTCAGGGCCTACTACGATGACGGAACGCCCACTGTAGTCGACTCGCTTGCCGAGCAGATTCTGCCGAAAGCGACCCTGCTTGCCCTTTAACATATCCGATAAGGATTTTAACGGGCGCGATCCCGGTCCGGTGACCGGACGGCCTCGCCTGCCATTATCAATCAAGGCATCAACAGCTTCCTGCAGCATCCGTTTTTCGTTGCGCACAATGATATCCGGCGCGCCTAACGTAAGCAGGCGGGTCAGACGATTGTTTCTGTTGATAACCCTACGATACAGATCGTTCAGGTCGGAGGTCGCGAAACGACCGCCGTCCAGTTGAACCATCGGACGCAAATCGGGCGGAATGACAGGAATAACTTCTAATATCATCCACTCCGGTTTATTGCCGGAATGACGTAACGCCTCAACTACTTCCAGGCGCCGGACAATGCGGATCTTTTTTTGGCCGGTGCTTTCCTTGAGCTTGTCGCGCAGATCTTCCGACAACTCTTCGAGATCGATCTGAGCCAGCAACTCGCGAATCGCCTCGGCTCCCATAGCGGCTTTGAAACTGCTGCCGAATTGCTCACGATAGTCGCGGTATTGCTGTTCAGTGAGGATCGCTTTATACTCCAAGCCGGTATCAGCCGGATCGATCACAATATAGGCGGCAAAATAGAGCACCTTTTCCAGATTACGCGGTGAAATATCAAGCACCAGGCCCATCCGGCTGGGAATCCCCTTAAAATACCAGATATGAGAGACCGGCGCGGCCAATTCTATGTGGCCCATCCGCTCCCGGCGGACTTTTGCTTTGGTGACCTCAACGCCGCAACGGTCACATATGATGCCTTTATACCGGATCCTTTTGTATTTTCCACAGTGACATTCCCAATCCTTGGTAGGGCCAAAGATCTTTTCACAGAAAAGCCCTTCTTTTTCGGGTTTCAGCGTACGATAATTGATGGTCTCGGGCTTTTTAACTTCGCCCCGAGACCAGCTCAAGATTTTATCAGTAGATGCCAAGCCGATCTGCAGTGATTCAAAATTGTTCAGTTCTTGCATGCTCTACCTCCTACAGCGTCTCTTTGTCGGCAGCGTCTTCGTCGTCGATCAGATCTTCGAGATCATCATCGTCTTCTTCGTCCTGTTCATCGTCCTGATCGCTTTCGCTAAATTCGGCTTCAGGCTCAAAATTCTCCTTTTCAGCCGTCAGCACATCGAGGTCGATCAGATTCTCAAGACCGGATACTCCTTCGAGTTCGGTTGATTCTTTGATCTCGATTTCTTCATTTTCTTCGCTGAGCACTCGGACATCGAGACCCAGGCTTTGCATTTCTTTAATCAGCACCTTGAAGGATTCCGGAATACCCGGTTCCGGAATGTTTTCGCCTTTAACGATTGCTTCATAGGTCTTGACGCGCCCGACAACGTCATCTGATTTGACAGTCAGGATTTCCTGCAGAGTGTAAGCAGCGCCGTAAGCTTCAAGCGCCCACACTTCCATTTCGCCGAAACGCTGACCGCCGAACTGGGCTTTACCGCCTAGCGGTTGCTGTGTGACCAGCGAGTAGGGGCCAGTGCTCCGGGCGTGGATCTTGTCATCGACCAGATGGTGCAATTTCATCATATACATATAGCCAACCGTTACCGGATTATCAAAAGTCTCACCCGTTCGACCATCGCGCAGCATCAGTTTGCCGCTTTCCGGATAACCGCAGTCCTTTAGCAGATCAATAATGTCGAGCTCACTGGCGCCGTCAAAAACCGGAGTGGAAATATACCAGTCTTTATGTTTGGCGGCTAAACCCAGGTGTGTTTCCAGCACCTGGCCAATGTTCATACGGGATGGTACGCCCAAGGGGTTGAGCATGACCTGCAATGCCGTGCCATCTTCCAAAAATGGCATGTCTTCTTCCGGCAGGATACGGGAAATGACACCTTTGTTTCCGTGTCGACCGGCCATTTTATCACCAACGCTGATCTTGCGCTTTGTCGCTACATAGACGCGAACCAACTGGTTCACCCCCGGTGGCAGTTCATCATTGTTCGCCCGGGAGAAAACCTTGACATCAACTACTATGCCGGTTTCGCCGTGCGGCACCCGCAGAGAAGTATCGCGCACTTCGCGGGCCTTCTCCCCGAAAATAGCACGCAACAGACGCTCTTCTGCAGTCAGCTCGGTCTCACCTTTGGGCGTCACCTTGCCGACCAGTATATCGGAAGAGCTGACCTCGGCGCCGATGCGGATGATGCCGCTCTCATCGAGATCGCGCAGCGCATCTTCACCGACATTTGGGATATCTTTGGTGATTTCTTCAGGGCCCAGCTTGGTGTCGCGGGCTTCCGCCTCGTATTCTTCAATGTGCAGTGAGGTGAGGGAATCTTCCATGATCAGCCGTTCATTAAGGATGATAGCATCTTCGTAGTTATAGCCCTCCCAGGTCATGAAACCGATCAGTAGGTTTTTGCCCAAAGCAACTTCACCGTTATCGGTTGACGGTCCGTCAGCAATCACTTCGCCGCCTTTGACTTTCTCGCCACGGGCGACGATCGGTTTTTGGTTGATGCATGTTCCCTGGTTAGAGCGCTTGAATTTAAGCATTTTATATTCGTCTATGCCGTTATCGATATCGCGTCGAACCCGGATCCGGGTAGAGTCGACATATTCCACCGTGCCATCGTTTTTAGCCAGGACAACCACACCCGAATCATGCGCCGCAGTCGCTTCCATGCCGGTGCCTATCATCGGTGCTTCGGTGATTATCAGGGGGACGGCTTGCCGCTGCATGTTAGAGCCCATCAGCGCCCGATTAGCATCGTCGTTCTCAAGGAAGGGGATCATAGCAGTAGCCACCGACACGACTTGCTTCGGCGAAACATCCATATAGTCCGCTTCTTCTTTGGGAACCATGTCGATCTCACCGCCCGGTTTCCGGACAACTACCTTCGCATTGATGAAACGACCCTTGCTGTCGAGCGGTTCATTCGCCTGAGCGATGACGATCTGCTCTTCTTCGTCGGCAGTCAGATAGTGGATGTCATGAGTTACGATGCCTTTTGTCTTATTTACGCGCCGGTAGGGCGTTTCTATAAAGCCATATTCGTTGATGCGTCCATAGGTAGTCAGCGAGCCTATCAGACCGATGTTCGGGCCTTCCGGCGTCTCGATCGGGCACATCCGGCCATAGTGTGAATGGTGAACGTCACGCACTTCAAAACCGGCTCGTTCACGCGACAGACCGCCCGGACCGAGTGCTGAAAGCCGTCTTTTATGAGTCAGTTCGGCCAGTGGATTGGTCTGATCCATAAACTGGGACAACTGGCTGCTACCAAAAAATTCCTTAATCACAGCCGTAACTGGCCGGATATTCATCAGGGCTTGCGGGGTAGTCACTTCGATGTCCTGAATCGTCATGCGTTCCTTGACTACCCTTTCCATACGGGCAAGACCGATGCGAAACTGGTTTTGCAATAACTCTCCAACCGTGCGCAGACGGCGGTTGCCCAGATGATCGATATCGTCGGTGGCTCCGATGCCTTCGCTGAGATTTAAAAGATAGCTGATCGACGCAATGACATCATCCAAAATAATGTGTTTGGGCGACAGCTGGTTTTTCATGGCCTGCAGAGCCTCAATGCGGCTCTTTTTGTCACTGTAGTTTTCCAGGATCCACTTAAGCGCAGGGTAGTAGACCTTCTGCGGAATCTTCAGGTTTTTGGTGGAGAAATCGACATGCTGGCTGAGCAAAACGAAGTGATTGCCGATGACTTTCACCTGCTTTTTCTCATCCAGCCGGCTTTGCACCATGACGAATTCAACACCGGCATTCTCGATCTCAATGCCTGTTTCCCGGTTGATGCGGGCACCTTTTTCAACCATTACTTCGCCGGTCTGCGGATTGACTACATCGGCGGTAGCGACACAACCGATGATGCGATTGGCCAATCCCAATTTCTTGTTGTATTTATAGCGGCCTACTTTAGCCAGATCATAGCGCTTGGCGTCGAAAAACAGTGCTTCGATCAAATCGTAGGCACTCTCAAAGGTGGCGGGTTCTCCCGGTCGCAATTTTCTATAGATCTCCTTGAGGCCTTCCTCGCTGTTGATCGTTGTATCTTTTGCCAGTGATTTCAACAAGCGGTCGCTTTCGCCGAAAACAGATATGATCTCCTTATTGGTGCCTTCTTGCAATAAGCGAGCAGTCTGACTGCTAAACTCGCCGTAACGGCGGATTTTTTTCTGCAGATCAGCTTCCTTTATATTCTGATTCTTTTGCCGTTCCGCTTCAACCTTGGTTTCAACGGAACGATAAGACAGAGCGCGCAGCAAAGTAGTGATAGGCTGTTTTCGGGTTCTGTCTACCCGAACTGATATCACTTCGTTGGAATCAGTTTCATATTCCAGCCAGGCGCCTCGGTTGGGGATAATAGTCGTGGAAAAAAGCTTGTTATTGGATTTGTCGATCGTAACATCATAATAAGGGCCAGGAGAACGAACCAGCTGGGTCACGACAACACGCTCAGCACCGTTATAAATGAAGGTTCCTTTTTCGGTCATGAGCGGAAAGTCGCCCATAAATACTTCCTGTTCCTTCACTTCGCCGGTCTCTTTATTGACTAATCTGACCTTGACCTTGAGCGGCGCTGCGTAGGTGACATCACGCTCCTTGCACTCCTCCTGGTCGTATTTGGGCTCTTCCTTCAGCGAATGATCTATGAATTCGAGAACCAGATTGTCGGCATAGTCCCGAATAGGAGAAATATCTTCAAAAACTTCTCGGAGTCCCTCTTCAACGAACCAGTCATACGACTCTTTTTGGATCTGAATCAGATTGGGCATGGGCACAACTTCATGGATTTTTGAATAGCTCATGCGAGTCTTGTTACCGACTTTAACGGGCTCTGGCATAATCATCACTCCTTGTATAGAAAAGAAACTGCTCATTCGCGTGGCAGTGTATTATAATATCACAAGCAAAACAAGTCGTCAATAAACTTTTTTCTGTTGGCAGGTTTTTTGCAAGAAATCGGAAAACGTCTGATTCTAACGGCTCCTCCTGATGCAATCTTTTATATACGATAGGATCAAGGTCAATTCGTATCTTATTTCAAAGATCCAAACAAACGAGGCTTCCAGGCCAGAAAGACATTCTATGCAGACCAAACCAAAGTTTACACGACTGACATTCATGCTGGGCACCGGACTGTTGATCGGCGTGCTGATTTTATCCAACGCTTGCAAGTCAGAAGAGATAAAATCACCTCCTGATCCCGTCCGCTCTGCAACATCAGAATTTCCCGCGCGGGCTTCTTCGTCTCCCTCGGTCATCTTTGATGCGCCCAAGGGATGGAAGCCGATCACCGATGCGCCTTTTGACTATCAGCTTACCAAGGGCGCTATTACCTGCATTATAGACTGCATTGAAGCGTCTTCCGATGTCGATCTGGAACAGTTTCTGCAAGCTGTTTTTTCGGATCTGAATGCTTTGCCGGGCAGTTTCCAATCCGACAGTGAACCTGCCGCAGACAAAGTAAACGGCCGGCCGGCGCTACATGCTTCCGGCCAGGTGAATCTGACCGGCATGGCGATGCAGGTCGACTACACCGTCTTCCGAGTCGGCCGGCAAATCTGGATGATACAGCTGACCGCTCCATGTGAGGAGATACAAAATTTGGAAGCTGAACGCAAAGCTATAATCAAACACATCTCCTCTCCCGAATAAAAGAAGGGATCCTGTCGCGGATCCCTCTTTATTCATTGGCGTTCGATCCTTATTTGAGTTCGACTCCGGCGCCAACCTCTTCAAGCTGTTTCTTGATAGCTTCGGCTTCGGCTTTTTCAACGCCTTCTTTGACCGTATTGGGCGCTCCGTCAACCAGGTCTTTAGCTTCTTTCAGGCCCAGGCCGGTGATTTCGCGGACGACTTTGATGACCTTGATTTTTTCTGCACCGATAGAGGCTAGAACAACGTTGAATTCTGTTTGCTCTTCAGCTGCTTCAGTAGCGCCGGCTGCTCCGGCAACGGCCACCGGAGCGGCTGCGGAAACACCAAATTCCTCTTCACAAGCTTTTACCAACTCGTTCAGTTCCAATACTGTCATGCCTTTGATTGCTTCAATGATCTGTTCTTTATTCATGATATTCTCTCCTTTTTTCTGTGATTAAAATCAGGCTTCTTTCGCATCGGCGATAGCCTGGAAGGTGCGAACCATTTTGGATACCGGAGACTGAATGCTGCCCATGAACTTAGCAATCAACTCGTCTCTCGAAGGCAGGAGGGCTATCGCTTTGATGCCTTCCGCGTCGTAGAAATCACCTTGAAT
>DUVF01000070.1 GCA_012841165.1 Clostridiales bacterium | reverse complement strand
GGCTTTTAAAATGCTATTTAATGTATTCGCTGCACTGTCTCCATAGTCGGCAGCATCAGGCAGGGCGCCTATACCCAGGCTATCAAGCACTATCAGAATCACACGCTTCATAATTGCACCCTTTCTTCAACACAGCGGCCTGAAAGGAGCAGTGGCGTACAGTTTAAATAATCACAGGCCACCAGGCGATATTCCACTCCATCGCGCCAACCCTGGACTGCCTTTTGATGCGCGTCCGGCCCGTGCAAATGTCCATATACGACGGTCTGTACGGAAAATTCCCGGAATAGCTCGGTAAAGCCGGTGTCCTCCATCCGGTCGTTAAACGGCGGAAAATGTATGCCGCAGATCAGCTTGGTTTCACCGACGCTCCTGGCCGCTTCAAGAGACAGGCGCAGCCGACCCAGCTCCCTTTGATAAATCTTCTGATCGTGTTCCGTGAAGTTAGCGTCACCCGGACAGATCCACCCCCGGCAGCCACAAATGGCATACTCGCCGGCTTTGTAATAATCGTTCTGCAAAAAAAACAGCCGCTCATCCAGCTTTCGAAGTTTAGATAAGGAAGACCACCATAAATCGTGATTCCCCTTAATCAGCACCTTTTGGCCGGGCAAGTCAGCGATCCACTGTAAATCAGGAATCGCTTCCTCCAATTTGAGCGCCCAGGAAAGATCGCCAACCAATAAGACCAGGTCTTCCGTCTCGATCAACCGCCGCCACGCTGCCTCCGTTCGTTCGCGATGGCGGATCCATTGACTGCCGTATATATCCATTGGTTTGCTACCGTCGTGTGATAAATGCAAGTCGGCGATGGCAAAAATTCTCATGATTCCAGATCCTCTGCCGAGCGATCCGCCTGACCGTCTGTCGCGCCAGGTGCTGCCAGATCAAGATCATCAACATCTTCCGGCAGGGCCGCGACATCGCGCAGCTTGTTCCGGATCTGCCTGGTACGTACGCCGATCAACTTATCCAGCTCTGCGTTGGCCTGGTTGATTCGCTGCTGTGTCATCTCCAGCACACCACCAAATTTCTCAAACTCGGTTTTGACGGCTCCCAGAACATTCCATACCTGACTCGAACGTTTCTCTATCGCCAGCGTCCGGAAACCCATCTGCAGGCTGTTCAAAAGCGCTGCCATGGTGGTCGGACCAGCCAGCGTCACCTTGTAGTCTCTCTGCAGCGGTTCGCTCATTCCCCGCCGGACGGCTTCGGCATAGAGCCCCTCAAAGGGCAGAAACATGATGGCAAAATCTGTTGTATATGGAACCTCAATATATTTATCACGAATGCTTTTGGCAAAACCGCGCAGACTGCGCTCCAGGGTTGTCCAGGCTTGCTCGATCTCCGCCGACTCGGCTTTTTCATAAGCATCGACCAGGCGATGATAGGTCTCAGCCGGGAATTTCGCGTCGATCGGCAACCACACCGGAGTCTGATCGTCGCCGGGCAGGCGAACCGCAAATTCAACACGTTCACTGCTACCCGGCCGGGTAGCCTGATTGACGCTGTATTGCTCGGTCGTTAAAATCTGCTCTAAGATGGCTTCCAGCTGAATCTCTCCCAATATTCCCCGTGTCTTGACATTCGCCAGCACCTTTTTCAGATCACCCACACCGGCTGCCAGAGTCTGCATCTCACCGAGACCGCGGTAGACTTGTTCCAGACGTTCGCTGACCAGGCGAAAGGATTGGCCGAGCCGCTCTTCAAGGGTCTTTTGAAGCCTCTCATCGACGGTCAGCCGCATCTCTTCCAGTTTTTTTGCGCTGTCGGTCTGGATTGCCGTGAGGCGCGCCTCCAGCGTGCGATTCAGTTCAGCCAGCCGCTTATCCTGCAGATCGGCACTGTGGCGCTGCGTATCACCCAGTATGTCGCCCAGACTGTTCATCTGGTTTTGTATGGATCTGATAGTCTCTGTCCGGGAATCACGGATCTGATCAGCCAGCAACCGTTCCCGCTCCCGGAAATCGCTCAACCGAAACAGCAAAACGACAAGCAGGGCTAAAATCCCCAGCCCCAAGACAATCAATATCAACTCCGGTACACTCAGAAATTCTTTCATGTCTTTTATTATAGCACTTTTTAAGCTCTTTTCAAAAAAGAAACGCCTGGCAGAAGCGTCAACTAAACGCCGGACAAGATCTCCAGCTGGTCACTGCCTTCTAACCGTCAAAATTATCGCCTTTATGGTAAAATTCGCGGCGGATTAAACCGATCTTAGCCCGCATATTGACCTTAAAAGCTTCTATTGGCTGGTCGGCCTGCTTTTCACCGGTCCAGAACCGCAGCTCACTGCGGTGGAGAATCTCCTCGTCGTCCAGGCCTTGGCGCAACGCCGCCAACACAAAATCCTTCTGCTCCTCGGCAGCCTGCAGGGCACAGTCCCAGTAAGCCTCCGCTCCAACGATTGCGCCCTGCCGGCGATGCGGCGGAATGATCAGGCCGGGCGCCAGCCGCCGGCTTTTTTCAATGGAGGCGACAGCATCATGATAGCCGCTCAAAAATGGCGCCCGCATGTAATCATCGCCGGTCAGATAGCCGGTGCTTTCGCTGGTTAAAAGCAAATCGTCCTCTACTATATAGTAGCTCAGCGAACAGTTGGTATGTCCTTTGGTTTCATAGACCCTGACATTTAAATCGCCCACCGCGATCAGATCTCCCTCTCTGACCGGTCGGTTGACTGTCATCTCGCTGTCGGAATAATTGAGCGGCGGAGTATCAGGTCCCAGATAGGTTTGAGCCGCGTTATCGGACATCTTCCGGATAGCTGCCAGGGCGCTCGCCTTCTCAAGTATCGCCTGACCGTAAAAAGAGCCATAGACCTCAAGCTCTGGCCAGGTTTTTAATAAATAGGGCAGACCGCCGACATGATCATAGTGCGTGTGGGAAAGTAGAACCGCGTCGAGCGGTCTCCCTCGCAAATCCCGCTGCAGATTTTCTATCATCGCCGGGGCGCAATAGGACATTCCGGTATCATAGATCGCTGTCCGGGTCCGCCCGTCTATCAACCAGACTTCTCCACCGTGACCGGCTGTCATGCGCCGGATGTGGCCGGCTACTTGATCGTGGCCGGGAATCGCTTTATAAATCAACACGCTTTCCGTTCTCATACTCCCCTCCCGGGCGTTTGCTCCCGTGCATAGATGAAATTGCCGGCTGTAAAAATGGCCAAACCGACCCAGATCACGCAAAAACCGATAAACTGATATATATCGAACCCTTCACCGAAGAGAAAGATGCCCAGCAGCAACGCTACTGAAGGACTGAGGTAACCCGAAAGACCAAGTTCAATCAACGGGATACGGTTGGCTGCCATCGCGAACAATACCAGCGGCAACGCTGTCACCAGGCCGGATAGCGACAGCCAGCCCAGCTGAACGGGAGTCGCCGTCGTGAAAGCTCCCCGACCCGTTAATTCCATAAAGAGAATGAAACCCACCGCCAGCGGCAGCAGTACCAGCGTTTCGTAAAACAGGGCCAGCATCGCCGGCTGGTTGACTTTTTTCTTGACTACGGCATAGCCGCCGAAACTTACTGCCAAAAGCAGCGCCAATACGGGAAGCTGTCCATAGGATAACACCATTATTAGGACGCCTATGACAGCCAGCCCTAAAGCCGCCGCCTTATAGCGATCAAATTTTTCGCGAAAGAACAGCAGCCCGAAAACCGCGATCACCAGAGGTTCTATGTAATAGCCGATACTGGTCTGAATGACCTTGCCGACATTGACCATGTAGATATAGAGGCTCCAGTTGATAGAGATCAGACCGCCGCTCAACAGATAAGACCACAGCGCTCCCCTTTCCTTCAGCGGCTCTACGATCTGCTTCCAACCATAGATCTTCAGGTCGATCAAAAACACCAAAAGACAGGCCAAAGACAGCCGGTAAAACATAGCCAGTACCGGCATGATGAAGTCTAATTGCTTCCAGTAGATCGGCAGTCCGCCCCAGATGATGCCGCAGCTGACCGCACAGAGCCAGCCGATCTTGTATTCTCTCTTTTGGGCTTCGGTGCGTTCGCCAGGATTCATTCCTGATCCCCCTCAATTTTTGATCCATCTATCAAACGCACCATGTCTTCCGGCAGAGGCGCGGTCAGCGTCAATCTTTCCCGGCTGATCGGGTGTGCAAACTCAAGGCTGACGGCATGCAGCGCCTGTCGTTCTATCCATTCCGGCTCAGGCCGGCCATAGAGGCTGTCTCCCAGAACCGGACAGGCGATATGCGCCAGATGGACGCGGATCTGATGTGTCCTCCCTGTGAACAGTTCAAGTTCGAGCAGGCAGCAGTTTTCCGCCAGACGCTTCAAAATACGATACGCTGTCCGCGAAGGATGGCCATCGGCTGTCACCTGGCGAAGCACCGACCCCGGATCTGGCTGACCAATCGCCATATCAAGCACACCCTCTTCAGAAGGCGGACAGCCCCGGGTAATCGCCAAATAGAGTTTTCGCACCTTCCCGGCCGCTGCCTGCCGCGCGAAATCT
>DUVF01000069.1 GCA_012841165.1 Clostridiales bacterium | reverse complement strand
CTGCAATTTTTAAAGGAGGCAATAAGATGGATCGAAAAATCAAGGCAGTCCAGTTCGGCTGCGGAAAAATGAGCGTTTACCTAATGCGTTACATGCTGGAAAAAGGCGTTGATATCGTCGCCGCTTTTGATATGAATCCGGCCGTCATCGGCAAAGATATCGGCGACATCATCGGCGGCGCCAAAACCGGCGTCATGGTGACCGATGCGCAGAAGGCCGATGAAGTGCTGGCTGCCCTCAAGCCGGACGTCTGTGTAGTCGCCACAATGAGCACCATGGCCGATATCAAAGAAGCCTTCACCGTCTGCGCCAAGAACGGCGTCAATGCGATCTCTACCTGCGAAGAGTCGCTCTATCCCTGGAATTCTTCCCCCGCCATCACTCAGGAGCTAGACGCTCTGGCGAAAAAGAACGGCGTAACCCTGGCCGGCAGCGGCTACCCTGATATGTACTGGGGCGTCCTCATCGATACACTGGCTGGTTCCATGCAGAAAATTACCAAAATCACCGGCGTCAGCAGCTACAATGTAGAAGATTACGGCATTGCTCTGGCGGAAGGCCACGGCGCCGGTCTGAGTACCGAAGCCTTCGAACAGGAGATTGGAAAATACAACAACCTGTCGTCCGATGAGCAGAAAAAGCTGGTCGAAAGCGGTGAATACGTACCCAGCTACATGTGGAACCAGAACGGCTGGCTGTGCAGCAAAATGGGCCTGACACCGATTTCCCAGGTTCAGAAATGCATCCCCACCACGCATCATGAAGATCTCAACTCTACCACCCTGAACATGACAATCAAGGCCGGCCAGCCGACCGGTATGCGCGCCGTCGTCACGACCGAAACCAAAGAAGGCATCACCCTGGAAACCGAATGCATCGGCAATGTATACGGGCCGGATGATTTCGACCGCAACGACTGGACCTTCTACGGCGAACCGGAAACCACCATCCATGTCAATCGCCCGGCCACCGTCGAGCTGACCTGCGCCAACCTGATCAACCGCATCCCGGCTCTGATCAAAGCCGAACCGGGCTATGTCTCAACTGACAAGATGCCCAACAATGTCTATCCGGTGCGTCCGCTGAACGAATACGTTTAGATGAATGTGTCCGGATGAATGCGTCTATATGAATATATCCGGATCATAGAATCCAATCAAAGATAGAAGTATACTTCATGCCCCTGTCCGTGAACTCGCTCCGAAACAGATGGAGCGCGGGAATCGGCTCCAGGGGCTGATTTTTGTCGATAACGAAAGAGGCCGACTCTTCCCTGTCTTTCCAGACAACCCGCCGGGCTAAAGTAACATGCGGAAACCATTTCTTCCTTTCCGCCGGAAAGCCCAACTTCTGCACGCCCTGCTCCAGAACCGAAACCAGCTGCCTGATAGAACGGGATACATTCAGCCGGGCGAACACCAACTCGCCGTCCCGGCCGGAAAAACTGCCCACAGCGGAAATCCCGGCCAGCAAAAGTTCAGCCGGCAAAGTTTCGATCAGCCGGCTCTTTTCGTCTAACAGAAGCTCTCTGATCTGCTCGGTTTGCCGCTCGTCGCAATCCCCTAAAAAGCGCAGCGTCAGATGCAGGTTCTCCGGCCTGGTCAGGCTGGCCTTCGTGCTTAATGATTTAATGTCGTTCTGTAATTTTTGCAGTTCATTCGTTTGAGAATTAGTGAGAACTGCCGCTATGAAGAGTCTCTGCAGCATGTCGGTTTGATTTTCTATAAGTCGGAGGCGGTCAGCAGACCATAGGCCGGTTTCGCGGCCAGAGCCGCCCGCTTGATCGCCCGCGCCATAACCTCGCTGGCTAACGCACCCACGGCATCCGGCATGGCTTGAACTGCTCCGGTCGCCATCGTAAAGATTATGTCGCCATCGGCCATAGTGTGCACTGGCCTGATCGCCCGGGCATAGCCGTTGTGGGCGACCACGGCCAGCCTGGCAGCCTGACTTTTGGTCAGCTTCGCGTTTGTCAGAACGCAACCAAGCGTCGTGTTGCCGCTGAAAACATTGCGGTCTTTATCGTATTCGGCGAACATAGCCGCTTCGGTACCTAAAATGGAAGTTTTTTCCATGTTTAGTAAGCCGGCCAGCGGCTGGCCGCTGTCTATATCGATGATGTCACCCAGTGCGTTGACCGCCACGATCGCGCCGACTATCAACTCTCCCAATTGGACTGCGTAACAACCCAGGCCGGCCTTCATCATCCGCTCAACGCCTAAGAACTTACCCACCGTAGCGCCTGTTCCGGCGCCCACATTTCCTTCTGCCGGCATCTTCTCCGAGGCATTCTGACAGGCGCTGTAGCCCATTTCCTGATTCGGCCGGCATTTTGGATCGCCGATCTCCAGATCAAACAAAGAGGCTCCGCAAACGATAGGTACGACGCCGATACCAACGTCAAAGCCGACGCCCTTCTCTTCCAGCCAGCGCATCGCGCCGGAACAAGCATCCAGCCCGTAGGCGCTGCCGCCGGACAACATTACTGCGTGGATTTGCTCCACTAAATTGACCGGCTTGAGCAGATCTGTCTCCCGCGAGGCGGGGCCGCCGCCGCGGACATCGACGCCCGCGACAGCCCCCTGCTCGCACAAGATGACCGTGCAGCCGGTTCCGCCGGCTATGTTCTGCGCATGGCCAATCTTAATTCCATCAATACTGGTAATGGGAACCTGTTTCATAATAAATCCCCTTCACTCGCTTGTCTTTCTCCCTGCCTAACGCCCTTTAAGGGGTTTAAAACGCCTTCATTATCTGAATCGCCTGGATTAACGCAATGATGACCCCGACAACGGCTTCACCGCCCAGGGTTCCTGCCGCGATGATCTGACCTTTGCCTCCGGCCTCAAATTTAGGCGCAGCTTTTTGAACTATAAAGCGGAGAGCGCCGCCGACAAAGGCCGTCAGAGAAAGGTAGAACGGCAGATAGACGCCAAGGCCCAGCGTCATGACCGGGAAATTAACGATATATAACACAAGGGCTGCCACCAAGCCGATTATGAAAGCCGGCATATGCGATATCCCGCCCACCATCGCGGCGACCATGCTTGCCTGCGGAGCTACAAACATCGCGTCCTGACCGAAGGCCTCCGGGCCGTAGGCTTTGATTATGACCATCAGCACGCCGACGGAAACGACAGCACCGATAATGCCGCCGATGCACTCGCCCAGCCACTGCGCCTTCGGATCGGAATTCAAAATATGGCCGGCCTTGAAGTCGTTCATTACATCGCCGACCAAACCACAGGCCACCGCTACGATGGCGGCGACAAAGAAGGCTTCGGTCTGCCCGATTGAGGTGACCGCCTTGGCTGCGATCAAAACAATAATTCCGAATATCTCCATCGGATTGATGCCGGATTGGCCGACGCACTGGGCCGACATGGCCGTCGCTAGCCAGACGCCTAAGATGGTGATAATAGAAGCACCCACGCCCATATCGGCGATCACCGTAAACAAAAACGCCAGCAGGACTAAAAGGAGCGGCGCCCAGCGCATCGGAATGATGCCGTCTGAAATGTTCGACTTGCTGAACATCGGACTGAATATCTCCTTCGCTTTAGGAAGAATTCCCTTTACGATAATGCCGACGCCGGTGCCGACCATCAGGCCGATGCCGAGCGACGCTTTAATATTGGCCGCAGTCGCCGCATCCCACCAGCCGATCTCCTGGCCGCAGATCAAAACCCCCAGATCACCGATCAGGGCGCCGAGGAACCAAACGCCTATATAGAGCGGGCCGATGATGAATCCGACCGCTATCAGCATAGGCGATAACCAGACGCCGCCTAATGATCCATAAGGCATCATTTTCTTGATCCATACTATCGGGGTAGCGCTAAATATTTTGAACCAATCGCGCAGAACAGTGAACAGCGCGGCTAAACCCAGAGCTCCGAACAGCAGGCCGGCTTTTTTACCGCCCTCGTCGCCGACAATCAGCGTTTCGGCGGCGGCCTGACCCATGGGATAGGGCAATTCCTGGGTAACTACAAAATATTTACGGATCAGTGCTGTAAAAATCAAGCCCAGCGCAGTACCGCCGAGCGTTAGCAGCATGAGAACACCGACGGAAATATCAGCGTCCTTATTCAACATCCAGATGCCCGGCAGTGTAAATGCCAGTCCGCCGGCGACCATCGCCCCGGCCGACATGGCTGTATGCGTGACATTGATTTCATTGATATTGGTGTTACCCAGCGCTTTTAGGCCAAACATGGACACTAAAGCAACGAACATGATGGGCCAAGGCAGCGCCCCTAATTTTAAGGCGACAAACATAGAGCTCATCGTCAGGATGATCGAACCGATAGCCCCGATAATCATGCCCCGGACGGAGAACTGTTCTCTGAAAGATGTGGCGTATTTTACACCTTTTCTCAATTCCGACACCGCGATATCCCTCCTTCATAAAAAGAAAAATCCCGATGTGCCGTCAGACCCTTAATTCACACCCTATCTCTTAGATAGGTGGGTTCTCTGTCCCGGCTTTTGTCTTCCGTTCACTGACGGCCTGACATTGGTCGCGGAAACGCAAGATCCCGTGAACTTTCTGTAGGTTAAATTAACAGATCTTAACGAACACCTCAGGATTTCCTCAATTAATAATTTATTGTAGTATACTCTCATTCTAGTAAAAAATCAAGCCGGCATACAGCGATACACTACAGATTCGGCAGTATTTCTGCTGCTATTCTGCCGGCACGGAGTCATCATGTAAAAGATAGTTTGCCAGTGCCCGCCAGGGCCCCTGGGCTAAGCGGCGGATCTCCTTTTCGCTCATGGGCGGGCGGATATCAGCAGCTTCCTGCCACTCGGCCAAAGGATAACCTTGTTTGGGGATCGCCCAGCGATATAACCCTGGTTTGAGCGCCCGCTGCGGGCAGCCCAGCAAACAGGCCATGCACGCTGCACAACGTTTAGCGAACCGTGGCTGCCCGGCTTCCATATGAATGTTCCCCTCGGGACAGAGGTCGGCGCATTTACCACAGCCGACGCAAGCGTCTGAGACCTTGATGCTCTTAGCCAGACGCCAGCTTTGTTTTTGTTCTATTTTTGCTAATTTGGCGATTTTGCGCCCTGCTCGGGAGGACGGCAATTGCCTGGGCAGATCTCCCAATACATCTGCCGCGATCCTTTTTACCTTTCCCGGCAGGACTTTCATCAATTCGCAGGCCAGCAGAAAAGGAGTATCCTTAAAGATATTAGCCGGCATTATGATGTGATGCTCGGAAATTATCGGATATCCCCGTTTCAGCAAGACCGCTTTGGCTGCTTCCCGACAGCCGTTGTTAAATAAGCACTCGCCGCCGGCAGATACACAGACCAGCGTCGTCAGGCAGGCTTCTTCGCTGAGCAAACAGCGTAGCAGGCGCAGCACCGGACGAGGAGCATTTGCGGCATGAACCGGATACAGCACGATCAAGCGATCGACCTTCCCGACAGGGGGCAGCTCGCCCCGCCAGATTCGAAACAGCGACACTTCAAGAGCGGGATCCTGCTCAATTAACGCTCGCGATAGAGCTTCGGCGACCAGCTTCGTGCTGCCGGTGCCGGAATAATATAAAATACGGATTTTCATGTTGCCCTACTCTGCTTTATATCACCCTAATCTGTCTCTACTTCATAAAGATCGACCGTGCTGTTGGTATATACCTTCTGCACATCGTCATTATCTTCCAGCATTTCGATCAGTTTTTTAAGTATTTTCAGTTCGTCTTCATTCGGTGTCGCTTCAATCGATGGCAGGAATTCGACATCGGATTCAACAAAATCATAGCCGGCTTTGTGCAGCGCGTCAGAAATCGCCGCGAAATCTTCCGGTTCGGTCAGGATCTCGAAGCTGTCGTCATGTGTCAGCACATCCTCGGCTCCGGCTTCCAATGCCGCTTCCAGCACTGCATCTTCCTTGATGACGGGCGTTTTTTCGATTATAATAACGCCTTTGCGGTTGAACATGTACGATACGCAACCAGGCACGCCTAAGTTACCATTGTACTTGTCAAACGCGTGTTTGACCGTTGATGTCGTCCGGTTTTTGTTATCAGTCAGGACATCTACTATAATGGCAACGCCGCCCGGGCCGTAGCCTTCAAAGCTGCCGGCTTCATAGCTTTCACTGGCCAGTTCACCGGTGCCCTTTTTTATCGCCCGGGTGATGTTGTCGTTCGGCATGTTTATGTTCTTCGCCTTGTCGATGGCGTGTTTCAGCGATATATTGTACTCTGGATCGCCGCCGTCTTTTGCCGCTACCGTGATCGCTCTGGCGTATTTGGTAAAAAGCTGACCCCTCTTGGCGTCCTGAGCCGCCTTGCGGCCGGCGATGGTTCCGTGTCTACCCATTTCTGTAACCTCCTTGACAAACAGACCTCTTAACTTAGCTTGGTCTGGCTTGGTTCTGTTCCAGTTTTTCTATTCTGTGGCGGTTGCGACCGAACTGGCGATATCCACACCGGTTCCGGCCTTGTCCCCTGTTTGGACAGCCTTTTCATTAGATTCAGGCGGAGGTTTGTTCTTATCCATGTTCTTGTAGGCAGTAGCCATCATCAATTTGATGCGGTTTAGCTGGTTCACATCGCTGGCGCCGGGATCGTAGTCGATCGCCACGATGTTCGACAGCGGATGATAATTGCGCAGCGGCTTCACCATGCCTTTGCCGGTAACGTGATTCGGCAGACAGGCAAAAGGCTGCAGGCAGACTATGTTCGTTACGCCGCTGTCGATCAGTTCGACCATCTCACCGGTCAACAGCCAGCCTTCGCCGCATTGGTTGCCTAAAGAGGTGATCTTTTCGGCTTTCTTCGCCAGCTCATCGATCGGCAGGGGCGGATGGAAGCGTCGGCTTTTGGCCAATGCTTTACAGGCCGGAGCTCTCAACCATTCGGTGATCATGATGAGTATTCTATTCAGCGCCATTGCCCGATAGCTCCCCGACAGCATTTTGTAATTGTATTCCTTGCTGCGGAAACCATAGAGGAAGAAGTCTAACAGATCCGGCACGACCGCCTCACCGCCCTCGCCTTCTATAACGCCGACGATGTCGTTGTTCGCCATCGGGTGGTATTTCACCAGTATCTCGCCGACTACACCGACCTTCGGCTTTTGAATATCACGCAAAGGCAGCCGGTCGAAATCTTCAACTATGTGTTCTAACATCCTGCGAAACTGCCGCAAGCAACCACGCTTTATCGTTTCAGTAGCCTCGGCCGACCAGTGCTCGAACAGTCGATCGGCCGAACCGGGTTCAACTTCATACGGCCGGGTCGCATAAAGCACGCGCATGAACAGATCACCGTAGATGATCGCCATGCCGGCCCGCTTCAGCAAGCTCAGGCTGAACTTAAAGCCGGGGTTGGTCTCCAGGCCGGCCGGGTTAACGGACACAACCGGCACCTGTTCCATGTTCAGCGCTTTCAAGGCCTTGCGCAGCAGCGCGATGTAGTTGCTGGCGCGGCACTGTCCGCCAGTCTGCGTCAGGACCACGGCCGTCTTTGAAAGATCATACTTGCCCGATTTAAGTTCGCCGATGATCTGGCCGAGGGTTACAATGGTCGGGAAGCAGGCGTCATTGTTGACATAGCGCAGTCCTTCATCGACCGCCTTTTTATCGACCGAAGGCATCAGCACCGCCCGCATTCCTTCGCAGTGCAGCGCGCTTTCCACAAACTGGAAGTGAATCGGCGACATCTGCGGAATCAGCATTGTGTACTCGCCGCGCATCTCCTTGGTGAAGATCTTGCGCTCGAACGCTTTGTCATAGGCCTGCGGTAGGACTTCGTTCTTGCGCCGCTCTTCCATCGCCGCCTTAAGCGAGCGGATGCGGATGCGGGCCGCGCCCAAATGCGCGCCTTCGTCTATTTTCAATACAGTGTAGAGCTTGTTCATCTGCTGCAGCAGATCTTCAACCTGCTCCGTAGTGACGGCGTCCAGGCCGCAGCCAAAGGAATTCAACTGCACCAGCTCGATGTTGTCATAGCGACCGGCCACCCGAGCCGCCTTATACAGCCTGGAATGATACATCCACTGATCTAACACCCGCAGCGGCCGTTTGACATCGCCCAGATGCGAAACCGAGTCTTCGGTCAGCACCGCCAGGCCGTAGGAATTGACCAGCTTATCGATGCCGTGATTGACCTCCGGATCCAAATGATAAGGCCGACCTGCTAAAATCACGCCATCCTGTCCTTTTTCAGTCAATTCCCGCAATGTGCGCTCGCCGACTGTGCGAATCTCTTTTTTAAAAGCCCTGTCTTCAAGCCGGGCCGCTTTTACCGCCGCTTTGACCTGGCTCCGACTGACCCCGAGATCCTTCATCAGATCGTACAGACGTCGGCTGAGCCTCTTATCATTGTCGTAAGGCAGGAAAGGATGATAGTAGAAGACCCCTTCTTCCTCCAACAGCTCGTCCATATTGCCGTGGATGACCTGCGAGTAGGTGGCGACTATGGGGCAGTTGTAGTGGTTTGGCGCGTCTTTATCCTCCACCACCTCATGGTTGATATTGGGATAGAAAATGCGTTTGATTCCCTGGTCGACCAGCCAGCGGATGTGACCGTGCACCAGCTTGGCGGGATAGCAGGCCGTATCGGAAGAGATCGTGTCCATGCCGCTCTCATAGATCTTCTTAGTCGAAGCCGGCGACAGCAGGACTCGGAAACCCAGCTCGGTCAGGAAGGTGAACCAGAAGGGATAGTTCTCATACAGGTTGAGCACCCGCGGAATACCAATCACTCCGAGCGGTGCCTGATCTTCCGGCAGTGGCTCATAATCGAACACTCTCTTATATTTATACTCAAACAGATTCGGCAGATCGCGGTGTGTCTGCTCCTGCCCGGCGCCCTTTTCACAGCGGTTGCCGGTTACAAAGCGTCGGCCGCCGGAGAACTGATTGATGGTCAGCAGGCAGTTGTTTTCGCAACCCTTGCAGCGGGCGTGGCTGCTCTTAATCTCAAAGTCGGCCAGCTCGGCCGGGCCGGCGATAGTCGAACGAAGTTGTTCATGATTCTGGCCGGCGCTGCTATCGGCGGCGGCATTTATGCTTGCGCCGGCGCCACCGGAAGCCGTCGCTAATTCACCGATGATCGACTGGTATTTATCGCGGGCGATCAGAGCCGCTCCAAAGGCGCCCATGATACCCGATATGTCAGGCCGGACGACATCGCGTCCGACTATTTTTTCGATGCTTCTGAGAACGGCGTCGTTCAAAAAAGTACCGCCCTGGACGACGATCTTCTCGCCGGCCTGCGCCGGATCGCGCAATTTGATTACTTTATACAGGGCGTTGCGGACGACGGAATAGGACAACCCGGCTGAGATGTCACCGATGGTCGCCCCTTCCTTCTGGGCCTGCTTGACTTTTGAGTTCATAAAAACGGTGCAGCGGGTGCCCAGGTCGACCGGATTATCGGCGAACAGCGCTTCTTTCGCAAAGTCAACGACAGACAATTCGACCGACTTGGCATAGGTTTCGATAAAAGAGCCGCAGCCCGAAGAGCAGGCTTCGTTGAGCATGATGTTGTAGATCGCGTTGTCCTTGATCTGCATGCACTTCATGTCCTGACCGCCAATATCTAAGATGAACTCAACTCCCGGCAGAAAGGTTTCAGCTGCCTTGTAGTGCGCCATCGTCTCGATCTCGCCGATATCGACATTCAAGGCGGTCTTAATCAGCGCTTCACCGTAACCTGTTACGGTAGACTGCGCAATGTAAGCTGCTTCAGGTAATTTTTCATAAAGCTGCTGCAACATCTGCATGGTAGTTTCCAGCGGCTTGCCCTCATTGCTATGATAAAAGGAATACAACAGATTATTATCGCTGTCGATGAGCGCTGCCTTGGTGGTTGTCGAACCGGCGTCGATGCCTAAGAAGACCGGTCCGCTAGTCTCCGCAATCTCTTTGCGGGGCAGGCTGCGCCGGCTGTGACGATCAGTAAAAGCTTTGTATTCGGCTTCATTCTCAAACAACGGCGGCAGATGCTTGCTAGCCGCGATAGTCTGCTGGTCGGCGGTGCGCAGGCGCTCCAACAGTTCGCTGACGGGCAGGCTATCCTGCTTCTCCGATAGCAAGGCTGCGCCAACCGCCACGAAGTATTCTGAATTTGGCGGGACGATGACCTGTTCGGGCGTCAGACGAAGTGTCTCGATGAAGCGCTGCCTGAGTTCAGGCAGAAACGACAAGGGGCCGCCCAGGAAGGCGACATTGCCGCGGATAGTCCGGCCGCAGGCCAGGCCGCTGATGGTCTGGTTGACCACCGCCTGAAAGATCGACGCCGCCAGATCTTCGATTGCCGCGCCTTCGTTGATCAACGGCTGAATATCGGTTTTGGCGAAGACGCCGCAACGCGCCGCGATCGGATAGATCAGCTTATGGTTGGCGGCGCTCTCATTCAGTCCGGCCGCGTCGGTCGACAGCAGCACAGCCATCTGATCGATGAAGGCGCCCGTACCGCCGGCGCAGGTACCGTTCATGCGCTGTTCGACGGACGGCCCGTAGAATGTGATCTTCGCGTCTTCACCGCCCAACTCGATCGCCACATCGGTCTGCGGGATAAAACGTTCGACGGCATGGCTGCAGGACACCACTTCCTGTTCGAAAGGAATGCCCAGCAGTCCGGACAGCGCCAGGCCGCCCGATCCCGTCATTGTGAAGGTATAGCTCGCCTCCGGATCGAAGGCCAGCAGCTCCTCCACCATCTCATTAAACTTCTCAAATATATTCGACATGTGACGATCATACCGGCTGAACCGGATCTGATTATCATCATCAAGCAACACCAACTTGACCGTCGTCGAGCCGATGTCAATGCCGCATTTCATATTCCCATAACTCCTTTTTGAATTTTATCCACATCAAGATAAAGCTCGACCGGACAGTGATCGCTACCAAAAACATCGTCTCGAATGACGACATCCTGAATGCTGTCTTTTATCCTCTCCGACACCAGAAAATAATCGATCCGCCAACCGGCATTGGTCGCCCTGGCGTTCCTCCGATAAGACCACCAGGTGTAAGCGGCGATCCTGTCCGGATAGAGATAGCGGAAAGAATCGACAAAACCGCGGGCTAAAAGATCGGTCAGCTTGCCTCTCTCTTCGTCGGTAAAACCTGCGTTACGGCGATTGGTCTTCGGGTTTTTCAGGTCAATCTCCTGATGCGCCACATTGAGATCACCGCACAGAACGACCGGTTTTCGAGCGTCCAGCCGGCTGACATAATCGGCAAAGACATCTTCCCACTCCATCCGGTAATCGAGCCGCAGAAGTTCATCCTTGGAATTCGGCGTGTAGACCGTCACCAGATAAAATTCCGGATACTCGGCGGTGATGACGCGGCCCTCGTCGTCATAACCTTCTGTATCGAAATGGAAACTGACATTCATTGGCTCGGTCTTTGTGAAGACAGCCGTTCCGGAATAACCCTTGCGCACCGCGCTGTTCCAGTATTCATGATATTCAGGCGCATCAAAATCAGCCTGTCCCGGCTGCATCTTGGTCTCCTGCAGGCAGATAATATCCGGATCGGATTCAATCAAATAGTCTAAAAAGCCTTTCTTCAGCACGGCCCGGAAGCCGTTCACATTCCAGGTCGCCAGTTTCATTCAAAGCCCACCTCTTCCTGCAATCAGGCCAACATCAGTTTTTCCAAATCAAGCGGCGCGACCTGTTTGCCGTCTTTGAAAGCCCGCATGCTGCCGCCGGAAATCTCATCGATCAGAGCGATCTGACCATCTTCTCCGACGCGACCGAACTCTAATTTTATATCATACAGTTCCATGCCCTTGGTCGCCAGTTCATTTTTAACAAATTCGGTGATCTGACGGGTTCGGTCTCTCAATGTCCGGTATTCTTCCTTGCTCAGGATACCCAGCATATCGAGGCAGTCTTCGGTGATCGGCGGGTCACCGCGGTCATCATCTTTCAGCGTTACCTCGACAAAGGCCGGCAACAGCTGTCCTTCTTCGACATACTTGGCATAACGCTTGTAGAAGCTGCCCACCGCCCGTAAGCGGCAGACAATCTCAAGACCCTGGCCAAAAGCGGTCGCCGGGCGAACGGTCATCGTGCCAGCATCAATATCGGCGGAGATATAGTGCGTCGGAACGCCCATCGCGTTCAGCTTTTCATAGAAATATTGAGTCAACCGAAGCCCGGCCAGGCCGGCGCCTTCCATCTTCAAGCCGACCGTGTTGGCGCCGGGATCAAAGACCCCGTTTTCACCTGTCACATCGTCTTTGAATTTAAGCAGATAATTACCGTCTTCCTTTTCATAGACATCCTTTGTCTTTCCTGCATATACCAGTTTCATAAGAGCGCTTGTCTCCTTTCTTCCTGCAAGCTGCGGGCATAGGCTTCGATCTCGCTCCAGCGGATATGCCGCCAGGGACTGCTGCCGTCGTGCAGCAAATATTCAACTTCGTCTCTCAGCTGCTTCATGCTGAAAAAGGGAATCAAATCCTCTCCTTCCATGAAGGCGTCGGCAAAATCGTACCAGTTGCCGATGTGCGCCTCGGCGATCGCCAATATATGGTCTCGACAGGCGTCTTCGCAGCGGTCGAGCGTGGTCAGGCCGATCTCAACGGCTGAGGTGAGCAGATACAGCGCGATGCTGTTGCGAAAGACAACGCCTTCATATTCCTCAACCTGTTCCAAAGCCCGGTCTAATGAATCCAAACGGACGATGTCGAAGTCGAGCGCCAGCCAGTCAACCAGTTCGTTGCGCTGTTTCTCGCCGGTTATTCTTAAGCAGTACAGCCTTTCCGGCGGACCGTCGAGGAAATAGGCCCGGAAGGGACAGGCCAGAGCCACTGCCAGGTTCTCTAAAGAAGGTGGCTGATCGAGTATTTCCGACAGTTCCCGCCGCAGCGCCGGGTGCGGCTGCCGCTTTGATAAATCTTTACGCATAGCGTTAATTATATCATCAAACTACATAAAAGCGATAGATTCCGTTCTCCAATCGTCGCTCCACTTTTCCCAGCTGTCGCAGATGCTGAAGATGCGCAAAAGCCTCACCGGTGGCGAACCATTTCTGAGCGGCTGGAAAATTCTCCCAGTCACGCGCCCGGATATCCCAGGTCATCTGACTGGCGATTTCATAGGCATCCTGCGGGGCTTGCGTGACAATCCGATAAGCCTCATCCAGCCGGCGGGCGTGATGCGCTTTCAGCTCAGCGATCCGCTGATGGGGATCTTCCAACATTTTCCGGTGTGCCACCAGCACGGTTCGCAAGTTTAAGCGATCTACCTTATCCAGGCTCTGCAGATACAGGCTAAGCGGATCTTCATTTACGATGTCCGGGCTGATGACGGGTGTAATGTCGCCTAGAATGTGATCGCCGGCCAGCAATATCCCCTTTTCTGCCTCATACAGGCACATGTGGCCGGGCGTATGGCCGGGCGTCAGCACACAGCGTAATTGATAGTCGCCGATTGCAAACAACTCGCCTTCCTCAACATAGTGATAATCGACCACTTCCGATTCATGGAAGCGGAAACCGGGATGATGCCTGATCGCATCGTCGATAGTGCTGCGCAGGCCGTAGCTGATATAACGGGCGGCCAGCTCTTCCCAATAAGCGCGGGTGTTGCCGACACGCATGATCTGACCATCGGCCCGGCTGCAGAACACCTTAGTAGTATCCGTTTTGAATGCGCCGGCCAGGCCGGAATGATCGGAATGAAGATGGGTGATGAAGAAATCAGTCTTTGATCTATCAACAGCCAGCTCCTGCAAAGCCTGCTCCAGAGCTTCCCGGCATTCCGGCCGGTTGAAGCCGGTATCGACCAGCAGATGGCGTGAATCTCCTTTTATGAGATAGGAATTTAAAACTTTCAAAGGGCTTCTGGGCAGAGGCACCTGAATCCGCCAGATCCCTCTCAGTATCTCTTCGTACATAATAACCTCTAAAACCCGGAGCGAAATTTCCGTCCGAGTCGTTCCGGTGCGATAAAAAAAGTGAGCAAACCTATAAGCCGGGTTCTGTATTTGGCAATCATCTATCTAGGCCTGTCGTCACCGGCAGGCTCGAGCGACCTACCTTTCGGGAAGCGGCGGACAACCGCCTTTCAGGCACTGTGTCTTGCGACAATTACCTCCCTGTTTGGTCTTGCTCCGGGTGGGGTTTACACGGCCGGCCTGTTACCAGAACCGCCGGTGAGCTCTTACCTCACCATTTCAACCTTACCTGCCCTAAGGGCGGGCGGTGTGTTTCTGTTGCACTTTCCCTAGAGTCGCCTCCGCCAGACGTTATCTGGCACCCTGTCCTGTGGAGCCCGGACTTTCCTCATGACAGGAGTCCCCTTCTGCCATGCGACTGCCTGGTTTGCTCACTTATTTATTATACCATGGAACCAAAGACATGGAACAGATGTTTCTGCTCAAAGCCGGCTGACTTTGGAGGCTTTACATATCGCTGAAGGGGTCGACAATGACCTTTGATTCTATGATCTCCACCTGCTCGTCACAGAGTTTGCGCAGGTTGTCGGCGAAATTTCGCGCGAAGATTTTTTCAGTGCCGTAGTGGCCGGCATCAATCAGCGCCAAACCCAATTCCCGGGCTTTTTGAGCGTCGTGATGCCGAATATCGCCGGTAATGAAGAGATCACAGTTGTTTTTAAGAACGGCGTCGATCGAGTCGTCGCCGGCGCCGGTGCAGACAGCGACAGTCTGAACTGATTTTTTGCGGTTTCCGACTATGCGGACATCCTCTGTCAATTCTAAGACTTCTTCTACCCGTTCGGCGGCG
>DUVF01000068.1 GCA_012841165.1 Clostridiales bacterium | reverse complement strand
GTTTTATCTGGAAGGTCGGCGCCGGAATGACATGTTTGCCCTTTTCTTTGCGCTGGCTATGCGCTCTTTCACGCTCCTTTTCAGTGGTGATCTGCTCAATCGGGATCCATATCACAGGTTCGGGCAGTTCCAGCCGTTGCACGATCTTTTTTACCATATTCTCAGAAGTACCGAGAACCAAAAGTCTGGCCGGCTGCATTTCTTCAATTTTCTCCTTAACCTCGCGGCAAAGCTCGTCTTTCACAAACAGAGCGGTTCGGATAGCGCCGATCTTGGTCTTCTCCCGCTTGGCCGAAATGCCTGCGACAACCTGATTGCCATAGATGAACAAACCATCGTCGATGATGCCTTCGGCTCTTAGGCGATAGGCCAGATGCAAGGCCTGATAGCTTTTCCCCGTGCCGCTTTTTCCATATAATCCGTAAATTTTCATTTCGCGCTTTTCTTCTTGTTATCTTAAGTGGTGTTTGTTATAATGACTTTGTTTCGATGTGAGCCATCGAACATAGTACATGTTTCTGTATAAATAAGGAGGATTTCACAATGGCATATGTAATTGACGATACCTGCATCGCGTGTGGTGCCTGTGTAACTGAGTGTCCGGTTGAAGCAATTGCGGAGGGCGATCCGATCTATACGATCGATGCTGAAAATTGTATCGACTGCGGAGCTTGCTCCACCGTTTGCCCGGTTGAAGCACCGAAACCGGAGTAAAGCCGAACGCTCATATTTAATAAGATAGAATAACCGTTTCAACTTCAACCGAAACGGTTATTTTTATCTAAATATTACAGCCATCTTTCCCGATCAGGGTTTCTGATTATTGCTGATGTAGTAGACAAGCGTATTTAAGCTGTCACTCAAGTGAACGTTTTCGACCACGATATCTTCGTCTACATTGATATCGACCGGAGCGAAGTTCCAAATTCCCCTGACCCCGAAATTACTCATGCAGCTTGCCACTTCCTGAGCGCTGCTTTTGGTCGTACATATTATGCCGATATCGATCTGATTGCTGGCCAGGTATGAATCAAGATTTTCGTAATCCTGAACTTCGATACCATTAATGCTGATGCCGATCAGTTTCGGATTGACATCAAACATAGCCACCACCTGAAAGCCTGTTTTATAATAGGTGGCATAGTTGGCGATCGCCTGACCCAGATTGCCGGAGCCGACGATGATCATCTTGTATGATTGATCCAGACCCAGAATCAGGCCGATTTGATCATGCAACATTGCGACATTATAGCCGTAACCCTGCTGCCCAAAGCCGCCAAAGTTATTGAGGTCCTGACGGATCTGCGAGGCTGTGTAGCCGATCAACGCGCTCATTTCGTTCGATGAGATGCGCTCGGTGCCCTTGTTCATCAGTTCTTTCAGAAGACGACGATATCGCGGTAAGCGGCGAATGACTGCGTTGGATATCTTACTGGTTTCCTTCATTGGCATGCTCCGTGATAATTTTTGTTATTTTTTTAATTTAGTTCATTATAACATTCCAATTATGGTTGTTCAATGAAAAAAATGATACTATGAGAGCCAGACAGGCCTTAGGGGCAGCTCTATTTTGGCTGAAAACCAACAACAGGAGGGGTTATGACAGTTCTGTCCGCACAGGGTATAGATAAATCCTATGGAGTGGAAAGCGTCCTGCGACAGATTAGCTTTAATGTGCAGGCTGGTGAAAGAATTGGCATAGTCGGGCCGAATGGAGCCGGTAAATCGACGCTGCTTTCTATATTGGCCGGTGAACTGACGCCCGACAACGGCCAGGTGTATCTGGCGCCGGGTCTAAAAGTGGGCTACCTGCAACAACAAAACGATCTCAAGTCCGCTCTGACTGTCTATGAGGAACTGCTGCAAACATTCAGGCCTTTAATAGAGATGGAAACTGATCTGAATCAGTTGACGCAGCAGATCGCAGACCTGGCTGGCCGGCCAGGCAATCACGAGTCACTGCTACGGCGCTATGAAAGCCTCACCACCGAATATGAAGACCGGGGCGGCTACCGTTTTCGCAGCGATATCAGAGGCATGCTGAGCAGCCTGGCCTTCCCTGAATCCATGTACGACCAGCCTGTCTCCCTTCTTTCCGGTGGGGAACGAACCAGATTGGCTCTAGCCGGCTTGCTATTGCGCAAACCCGACTTGTTGCTGTTAGACGAGCCGACCAACCACCTCGATATCGGCATGCTGGCCTGGCTCGAACAGTACCTGCGCGCTTATGACGGAACAATTTTACTGGTTTCCCACGATCGCTATTTTTTAGATCAAACGATCACCCGCATCCTGGAGATCGACCAACACCGATTAACTGATTTCTCTGGCAATTACACCTTTTATCGCCAGCAAAAAGAAGATCTCTATACGATCGAACTGCGCCATTACCAGAATCAAGTTAAGGAATTGCAGCGGCAGCATGACATGATCCGCCGCTTTAAACAGCACGGAACAGAAAAGCTAGCCAAGCGAGCCCGCTCGCGCGAGCGCAGGCTCGCCGGACAGGAGCGGCCAACCGCTCCTGCTCGCGCCGGCGGCTCGATCCGCTTTCGTTTCAGACAGAATTACGCCAGCGGCAGTGATGTGCTGGCGGCCGATCAGGTGACGAAAGCCTTCCCCGCCCCCGGCGGCGAGCGGCGCTTATTCAACCGGCTGAACCTCGACCTGAAACGCGGCGAACGCGTCTGCCTGGTCGGCGCCAACGGCATCGGAAAGACCACCCTGCTCCGCATCCTGGCCGGCCAACTGCCGCCGGATGACGGTCAGATCCGCCACGGCCATAACGTCCAGATCGCCTACTACGATCAAGAGCAACGCGCTTTGACAGACAGCCACAGTGTCCTGGAAGAACTGCACCAGGCCTACCGGCTCTACAGCGAGACCGAGATTCGTTCCTGGCTGGGCCGTTTTCTCTTTTCCGGCGATGATGTCTTAAAGACAGTGGCCGTCCTCTCCGGCGGTGAAAAGGCTCGTTTATCTCTCCTTAAATTGATGCTCGCCGGCGCCAATTTCCTCATCATGGACGAACCGACCAACCACTTAGATCTGGCTGCCCGAGATGTCTTCGAAACGGCTCTGTTAGACTATCCGGGGACTATCTTAGCTGTCTCCCATGACCGCTACTTCCTCAACCGGGTGGCCAACCGCATAATAGAGCTGACCGACCAGGGTCTCGTCAGCTTTGCCGGCGGTTATGATTATTACATGGAAAAACGTCAGTCAATCGACTCCGGCCGCGACTACCTGCGCGAACTGCACGAACAAAACCACCCCGACACATCGGCTGTCGCCGGAAACCCTCCGGCCGGCCAGGAAGATATGCCAACAGAGCGCGAGCGCAAGCTAGAGCAGCGCCGAAAAGCCAAGAGCGAAGACGCCAGCCGACGCAGGCGGACCCGGGAGATTGCCCGGCTTGAAGAAGAGATCCATCGTCTGGAAGCCGTCATCGCCGACCTGGAAGAACAAATCGGTCGACCCGAAATCGCTGCCGATTATGAACAGCTGACTGAATTGGCAGCCGATCTGGAAGAAACAAAAATCAGCCTTGACGCAGTTTACAATGACTGGGGCAAACTGCATTAAAAAAATTAAATAGAGGTTGCAGTCTCTATGTCCTTAACTTATAATAGGCTTGATTCTTGAGCCGGAAGCGCGGAGACGCTCAAAATACTGGAGGATAGATATGGTGTTTGAAAAGATAAGGGAAATCATTGTTGAGCAATTAGGGGCCGAAGAAGATGAAATCACAATGAACACTCATCTTATGAAAGATCTCGAAGCAGACTCACTCGACGCGGTAGAGATCATCATGGCTATCGAAGACGAGTTCGATATCGAAGTGGCGGACGAAGATGCGGAAAAGTTCCAAACGATAAGTGATATCGTCAAATATGTAGAAGACAACGTAGCCGAATAATCACGTTATTTAATTATAAACTCCAGACGTACTATCGTGCTGGAGTTTTCTATATCGCATATCGCGTACGCACAATACTACCCGCGCACGCCCACGTAAGACGCCTATATGTATACCGGCATGGGCAGTTCCATATCCGCCTGCGCATCGAGATTCCAGTCATCGATCTGGCCGGCTTTATATTTATGATAGGCCGCGCAGGCTACCATCGCTGCATTATCAGTGCATAGAGCCAGTGATGGAATAAACAGCCTTACTCCCAGATCGCCGGCAGCAGCCGTCAGCTTTTCGCGCAAGCGGCTGTTGGCCGCCACCCCGCCGGCCAGCGCCAGTTTATTATCTCCTGTCAATTCCAGAGCTCGCGTTGCCTTTTCAACCAGCACATCAACCACCGCTTCCTGAAAGGCTGCCGCCACATCAGCCGAGTCGACCGGATTGCCACGGCTCTTCTCATTGTTCACATAATTCAAAACGCTCGTTTTCAAGCCGCTAAAGCTGAAATCCAGGCTGTCTTTTTCTAATAAAACCCTCTTGAATGACACTGCCGCCGCACTGCCCCGCCGGGCCGCGCGATCGATCGCCGGTCCGCCCGGATAACCTAATTCAAGCACCCGGGCGACTTTGTCGAAAGCCTCTCCGGCAGCGTCATCCCTTGTTCTGCCTAAAATACGATACTGCCCGTAACCCTCCACCCGGATTAAATGGGTGTGCCCGCCCGACACCACTAAGGCCAAAAACGGAGGTTCAAGCTCTGGATGTTCCAGATAATTCGCGCTGATATGGCTTTGAATATGGTGTACTCCCACCAGCGGAATATCCTTGGCATAGGCGATCGCTTTGGCCGTGGCGACTCCGATCAGCAAAGCTCCCGCCAGACCCGGGCCGTTCGTGACCCCTATCACATCGATCTGATCCAGTGTCAGGCCGGCCTCAAGCAATGCCTGATCCATGACGGGGCCGATGTTGCGCAGATGGTGGCGCGACGCGATTTCCGGCACCACACCCCCGAACACCTTATGGACATCGATCTGAGATGACACGATATTGGACAGAACGGTTCGACCGGAGCGCAGAATGGCGACCGATGTTTCATCGCAGCTGGTTTCAAAGGCCATTGTTAATATTTTGTCATCCGCCATGGTTTTTTACCTGCTCTCCTCCGGTAATTTTTTACCCACCATACGATATTTTTTTACTACTTTTCCCGCCCGGATTCTTCCCTGCGCCACATTATTAAAGCGTCTTCACCATTGTCTTCGTAATATTCCTTTCGGCAACCGGCAACAACAAAATCAAAGCTCTCGTAGAGTTTGATGGCCGCCAGATTGGAAGACCGCACCTCCAGAGTAAAACTCTCTATTCCCATAGTTCCGGCAATTCTCAGCAATTCACCGACCAGCTGCCGCCCATGGCCCCGCCGGCGCCGGTCCGGCCGCACCGCCACATTGGTGATGTGCCCTTCATCGATGATCTTCCACAGCCCGGCGTAAGCAATGATCCGGTCGTTTGCCTCCAAGACCAGATAGAGCGCGGTCTGATTATCCGCTGCCAGTTCAGCGTCAAAGGATCGACGGCTCCAGGGCCGACTGAAGCACAGCTCATCTAATTCCGCCATGCGGGCAGCGTCTTTGTCGGTCGCCTGCCGTAGCACGACTTTATCTTCATCCATCGTCTGATGTAGCACAACTGCTGCCGGCGCTGTTTTTTTTTCCGCCAGTTTTCGTTCCGCTTCTGCTTGCCTGAGGTAAACCGGTTCTACCAGAGCGGGCGCTACCGCTCTGCCCTGAGATATCAGCCGGGCAGCGCAGCGGGCTGTCGCGGCTGCGTTCTGATAACGTTCCTCCGGGGGCGCCAGCCAAATGTCATTGTCAGCACGCCAGGACAGGATCTGTTCGCTGAATCGGTCGAGTCCGTCGCCGTAGAAGCGAATCGCCCGTTTTCGCTCCGGATCCAGGCGGTCGATTTCTTGCAGCAGTTCTTCAAAAGCAATCGCCCGATCGCTCAAAATGGTACGACCCAGCTGCCGGTCAACTTCGTAAATGCCAGTGTAGACTTGCTGCCGTCTGGCGTCAAACAGAGGACAGCACCAAGTGTTTTGATCCGTTGCCTTCGCGTTTTGATCCGTTGACTTCGCATTTTGATCTGTTGACTTCCATAAAAAAGATCGCAGCGTCGGTACCGCGGTCAAAGGCAGGCCAAGAGCAACGGCCAGTCCGCGGGCAGTGGCGATGCCGATACGGATGCCCGTAAAAGAACCCGGCCCCTCAGATACCGCGATATTAGTCAGTTCATTTTTTTGCAGTCCGCTCTCCCTGATCAGCTGATCGATCAGCGGAATCAGCATGGACAGATGTGATTGCCGGCGGTCGGAAACCCGTTCGAGGACGGTCTCCCGGCCTGTCAGCAAAGCTGCCGAAGCGAAGGGTCCCGTTGTTTCAATTGCCAGCAGTTTTAACTGTTTCATTTATTCAGCTTACCCAATTTTATATGCTTTCTTCTCCAGGAAACGAAAATGCCAAATCCGCCCCGACCGGTATTGCGGCTGTCAATATCCGCGCCTTTTCATGTGCGCCGTACTGCAGGTCAATCCATATAGTTTCCGGCGGCAGTTCCTCGCGGATTCGATCGGCCCACTCAATCGCACAGATTCCCTCTCCGAACAGATAATCGTCCAAGCCTAATTCTTCCAGTTCAGACGGATCATTCAGCCGATAAAAATCAAAGTGAAAGAGCGGCAGGCGCCCCTCATAATATTCCTGCAGAATCATAAAGGTCGGGCTGGTGACCGGTCTTTTTATACCCAGACCGCGCGCCAAGGCTTGAGTGAAGGCTGTTTTGCCAGCGCCTAAGTCGCCGGTCAGGGCCAGAACCATGCCTGCTTTCAGACCAGCAGCCATTTGAAGAGCCAGCCGCTCTGTCGCCGCCGGGGCTTCTAAAATCCGGCGGACTATTTTTTTTTCTTTATGATCAGTCAAACCTTTAGTCTCCCGTCTCTCGTGATGATTCTTCGTGCCGATCCGGCCGCCCCTGATTATTAGCGCCGGTTTCGGCTGCCTCTGATTCTTCGTGCCGATTCCGGCTGTCCTTTCAGCTTTGACAGCCCGGGCAGTAGTGCGTGCCTCGTCCGGCGGTTCGCTTCTTCATAATTGGCCTGCCACATTTCCGGCAGGCTTCTCCGGTGCGTCCGTAAACCCACGCTTTGGTCAGATAATCGCCGGTTTGCCCAATCGCATTACGATAATTCCGGCGGGTAGATCCACCCATTTTGATTGATTCGCGAAGAACACGCCGAATCGCCCGGTGCAACCGTTTAACTTCCTCCGAAGTCAGGTCGCGGCAGCGTCGATCCGGATCAATGCCGGACAGAAACAGACTTTCATCAGCGTATATGTTGCCTATTCCGGCGATGATCGACTGGTCAAGCAATGCCGCTTTGACCGAGCTGCCCTTCCGCCGGTTCAAGAGCTTTTCCAGGTGGCCGGCTGTAAATGCGCCGGACAGCGGCTCCACACCCAGTTTTTGTAAAAAAGGCTGCCGGGTCAGCTCCTCTTCAGCTAACAGCTTCATCCAGCCAAACTTGCGCTGGTCATTAAAATACAGGACACTGCCATCGATGAAATGAATGGCTATCCGGGTGGATCGGCCGGGCAGAAGTTCGCTTATCCGGGAAGCCGTTTCCTGTCCGTAATAAATCAACTGTCCCGTCATCTTGAGATGAACCATCAACACCCTGCTGTTGTCCAGATAAATCAGTATCGCTTTACCTCGCCTGTCGACCCGACGAATAACCGCGCCTGTCAGTCGGGTCGCAGTCAATGCCGGATCATCGGGAAAGCTGCCCGGATAAAATACTCTTACCTCTGCTACGACTTTCGCCGCCAAAAGACCATCCAGACCCCGGACTATCGTTTCAACTTCAGGCAATTCAGGCATTCCTGCGCTCCTTATCCGGACATCGGCAGCATCTGACAGGCGCCGCCGTATATAAAAAGATATCATAATAAACCAAAAACCGCGAGACCTTTCCGTTGATCCTTTTTCAATGCGTTCCGGCGGGTCGGCCGTATAAAAAGTCCACGGGCCGGGCGGTACAAAAAGACTTGCTATTTGTTGATATTCTAATACAATGTGAGTAATGGCTATTTTAAATATCTAAAATAGTACGAAAAAAGTTTGTCACGCAGTCATAACATCATAAAAGGTAGAGCATACGTGAACAATCAACTCCCCAAATCGTCTGATTGCTTTCCGCTGTCGTTGAACCAGCACAACATCTGGGATCTGGAGTGCTCCTTCCCCGGCACTTCCATCAACTGCATCAGCACAACTATCCGCATCAGAGGCCGCGTCGACTTTCCGCTGCTTCAAAAAGCGATCAATCTGGTCCTCCAAAGCGATGATTCCTTACGTGCCCGGATCGTCCTGTCCGACGATTCTCCGGTTCAATACAACGCGCCTTATCGCGAAGAAGTTTTTCCGGTCTTCGATTTTTCCATGACCGACGAGGAAGGCATCCGGCACTGGGAGAATACTATTACCCGTGAGACCCTGCCGCTTGAAAATGAACCGCTGTATCGCTTCATACTGTTTCGCGTCGATAAACAGACCGCCGGCATATTCATTAAAATGCACCACATCATATCAGATGGCTGGACCCAGGTAAACCTGTGCAACCGGATCGGACAGACTTATCTTGATCTGCTGTCGGGAAACGCCGTCTCCCTCGAAGAGGCGCCCGTTTACCGTCATTATGTCGAAGCCGAGCAGGATTATCTGAATTCGAAAGCCTATGATCACGACCGCGTATTCTGGAAGGAAACGCTTTCAAAAGCAGGAGGGCCGGCGGCTGTAAAATCAATACATGCGTCTTCAGTCAGCCCCGCCGGCCGGAGGATGCACTGCCCCCTGCCGCAGACGCTAAACCATGCGATTTACTCATACTGCTACGATAATCACATCTCGCCTTTTTTGGTTTTCTATATGGCGCTGGCTATCTATTTGAAGAAAACCGGCGGAAGTGACCGCTCAATCATCGGCGTTCCGATTTTTAACCGCAGCAATTACAGCTATAAAAAAACCTCCGGCATGTTCGTCAGCACCCTGCCATTTGTGAACGAGTTAGACGAAAACTGGAATCTTGACGAGTTCAGGGATAGTTTGGCGGAAAACTGGCTGGATATGCTCCGGCACCAACGCTTCCCCTTCCCGCATATCGCCGGCCTGGCCAACCACAACGGCCCTCTGTTTAATGTCGCTTTGTCCTACCAGGACGGCACGATTTTAGATAGCCACGATGCATCCGTCCGTTTTTCGGGCAGCTGGCACTACAGCGGCTATCAAGCGGAACACCTCTGCATCCACCTGACCAACCTCGAAGATCACAAGCGCTATAACGTCGACTACGATTACCTGACACAGATCTTCACCGACAACGAAATTAAAGAGTTGCACAACTGCATCTGTCATATTATGACTTCTATGTTAGAGTCACCCAGGCGCCCGATCCATGAACTGCCTCTGCTAAATCAGGAAAAGCAAGAACAGGTCCTGTACGCCTTCAATCAGACAAGCAAGATAAACCACGCCGATTGCCTTTATGGCATTTTCCAAAACATTGTTGAAAAGCATCCCAACCGGGCAGCCCTGATCTATCAGGGCGAACACCTGACCTACCGGGATCTGACTGTCTCCGCCGGCCGGGTGGCCGCCGCCCTCGGCCGGAACAATGGTTTAACGGCAGTCATACTACCACGCACACCCGCACTTTTTGCCGCTTTGATCGGCATCATTCAGGCCGGCGGGGCCTGGATGATACTGCCGCCGGATCTGCCGCCGCTGCGCATCAAAGAAATCCTCCGCCAGAGCGAAGCTACCGCGGTGGTCAGCGACCGGCAAGCTTTAGAAGCAGTCGGTTTGAATGATTGCGACCTGCCCTTGGTCGATATGGAAGATCTGCCTGACCCTATCAGCAACTTCGTAGCTATGGAGCCCTCCGACCTAGCCTATGTCGTCTACACTTCCGGAAGCACCGGACAACCGAAAGGCGTTGAGATTACACAGTCCAACCTGCTCAATCTGGTCTTTGGCATGCAGTCGCTTTATGCCCGGGGCGCCGTCCTGTCGCTCAGCAATCCTTCCTTCGATGCTTTTATGTTGGAAAGCGTGGTGGCCCTTTTAAATGCCCGCACAATCGTTCTGCCTGAGGATGCCGAACAGGAAAACCCTGACGCCCTAGCTCGCCTGATCACCGGTTACGCTGTCGGCTTTATGGCTCTGACGCCCTCCCGACTGTCTGAATACTTGAAAAACCTTACCTTCCAGGCTGCTATGCAGGGCATGGAGAGCATCATCTGCGGCGGCGAGGCCTTCCCCAGAGAGTTGCTGACACGTTTGAACCAATGCACCAGCGCGCGTGTCTATAATCAGTACGGACCATCTGAAACCACAGTAGCGGTCAGTTATAAACTGATGTCCGACGCGGAGCTTATCACGGCCGGCAAACCGATGGAAAACTGTCGTCTCTACATTCTGAATGATCACCTGCAGCCCCTTCCCATAGGCGTTTTAGGTGAACTGTATATCGGCGGCCAGTGCGTTGGACGGGGGTATCGGAATATGCCGGAGCAAACTGCCGCCAGCTTCCTGCCAAACCCGTTTGAAACAAACGACACCTTGTATCGCAGCGGTGACATGGCCTACTGGACCAGTGACGGAGAGATCGTCATTTCCGGACGCCGTGACCGCCAGGTCAAACTGCGCGGGTTGAGGGTAGAACCCCAGGAAATTACCGATTGTCTGGCCTCGCATCCGGCTGTCACTGCCGCCGCCGCCCGGGTGTGGGAAGACAGCGGCCAAACCATTCTGGTCGCCTACTATACTTCCCCGACGCCACTTGCCGAAGCAGAGTTGCTCACCCATACCGCAGCTTACCTGCCGCACTATATGATCCCTTCGCGCATCATCCGGCTGAGCCATATCCCTCTATCGGCCAATGGCAAAGTTGACGACCAGCAACTGCCCTATCCGGCAACATCTGAAACTGTCATTGCGCCTGCTAATGAGCTCCAGCAAACGATTCTGGAGATTTTCCGCGATGTGCTCAAAAAATCCGACCTCCACGCCGCCAGCGATTACTTTTTATGTGGTGGCAACTCACTCAACGCGATGGAAACCATAGGCCGCCTGGAAAAAGTAATTGGCCGTCGGCTGAGAGTTTCAGACCTCTATGCTTGCCGAACCGTTAGCCGACTCGAAGAGTTTCTATCCGGCGAAACAACATCTCCCCTGATCGAAACGATATTGCCGGCGCCCCTCAGCCACCGCTATCCTTTATCGCCGATACAAAAAAATATCTACGTTCAGAGTTTTCTCGATCCGTCTGGTTTGGCCTACCAGATGCCGGGAGCCTTTCGACTGAATGAAGCGCCCGATCTTGAACGCCTGAACCGGGCTTTTAGCGCTCTTATCAATGAAGACGACAACTTTCGCACTGCCTTCATACAGCAGAATGACGGCGTCTACGCCCATATTGCACAAGAATTGCCTTTTGCTATAGAAATTCTCCAAGCTCCAACCTTTGAAGACGCTTACCAGAAGTTCCTCAAACCTTTTGACCTGAGCAAGGCGCCTTTGCTTAAGGCCGCCTTATGGGAAGAGTCTCCCGACCGGCCGGTTTTATTCATCGACATGCACCACATCATCAGCGATGGTATCAGCACCCCTATCATGCTGAAGCGACTGAGCGCCCATTACGGAGACGCCGGCTCTTCGCCGCTCACAGAGCCGACCTTAACCTACAAGGATTATACATGGCATGTGGAAAACACGAACGCCTCAGCTGACCCGGCCGATCATGAATATTGGCAAAACTGCCTTCTTCCGCTGCCACAGCCGCTCGACCTTCCTCTGGACTTTGCCCGACCGGCGGCTTTCGATTACAAAGGAGGCCGTATCAGCTTCCAGATACCGGCTGCTCTGTCACGAAAGATCGATGCTTATTGCGAACAGCATGAAATCACCAGCTTTATGTTTTTCGCCTCTGTCTTTGGTATTCTCTTATCCAAATTGTCCGGGCAGGACGATCTGCTGATCGGCGTACCTGTTTCTTATCGGGAACGGGCCGAACTGGCCGATGTCTGCGGCCCTTTGATGGGTACCCTGCCTCTGCGACTCAATCCGACAGGACCGCTTGACGATTACTTTAGGTCGATCCGTGATCGTACCCTGGGAATGATGGATCACAAGCACTTTTCCCTTGATGAGATCCTGAGCATGCTAGATATCCCGCGTGATCTGTCGCGCAACCCGTTGTACCAGGCTCTATTCTCCCTGCGGCCGATCAACGCCGGGCAATTCCATTTAGACGGCCAGCCGATCGAATATCTGCCGGCGCACAATGGAACGGCCAAGCTGGATCTGAATCTGGAAGCCTACCAGTCGGATGATAGCTACCATTTTGATTTAGAATATGCATCGAGTCTGTTTCTACCTGAGACCATCGCTTTGTATGGCCGCAGCTATGAGACGCTGCTATATCGAATCGTTACGGGCAATTTTGCAAAAGTCGAAGATCTTGACGCCATCTCTGACCAGGATCGCGAACACTTTATCGATCGCCCCAGCCGACGCTACCTGCCTTACCAGGACAGGCCAATTCATTATATTTTTGAGGATATCGCCGCCGGACAACCCGATAAAACAGCCGTGATCTGGCACAATGAGCAGACCAGCTTCAAAGAACTGGAAGAAAAAGCCAGTCGGGTCGCCGGACAACTGGTTCAACTGGGAGTCAATCCCGGTGATAAGATAGCTTTCTGCATCGATCGAACGCCCGACCTCTTTGCCGGCATGCTGGGCATCCTGAAGGCCGGTGCTGCCTATGTGCCGGTATTGTCTGATTATCCGGAGCAACGACTAGCCTATATGATTGAAAACTCCGGCTCCCGCTTTCTGCTGGCCGATGCCGCCAGTCTGTCGCAGTTGCCCCAAACCCTGCCCTGCCCTATTGTCGCAATCGATCCAGACGCAGCGCCGCTGCTTGAGTCGATACCCCGCGACGGCGCCGACACTATATACATCCTCTATACCTCCGGTTCGACCGGCCAGCCTAAAGGCGTCTCCCTGCCGCACCGCTCGATTTCCAATCTGCTGGAAAACATCCGCTGCCAGCTTGACGGCCAGACAGGACCCGTCCTTTGCTCGACCAATGTGACTTTCGATATCTTCATAACCGAGAGTCTGCTCGCGCTGGCACAGGGACTGACAGTGGTGCTGGCCGACGCCGATGAAATGATGCTGCCCTGGGAACTGGCCCGGCTGATGACGACCCACCACACCAAAATCACCCAGTTCACCCCTTCAAGGCTGCAGCTCAATCTTAATAATTCCGCCTTCGCGGCAGCGGCAAGTGAAATCGCATTCGTGATTTTGGTAGGTGAAAATGTCTCGCCGCAGCTGGTCGAACAATTTAAGACACACAGTCAGGGTCGTTTCATGAATATGTACGGGCCAACCGAAGCCGCCGTCTATGTCACGTCTGGTGAACAGCAGGCAGGCAGGCCGGTGACGATAGGCCGACCTTTTGACAACTGCCGCATATATGTGCTGGATCCCCGGCTTAAACCCGTTTTGCCGACAGCGCGGGGAGAACTGTACCTGGCCGGCGATTGCCTGGCAGACGGCTATGTCGGCCGCAGCGATCTGACAGAGCAAGTCTTTTTGCCCGACCCCATACTGCCGGGACAGCGAATGTACAAGAGCGGCGATATCGGCCGGTTGCGGGCCGATGGAGATTTTGAATGCCTTGGCCGCAGCGATACGCAGCTTAAAATCAACGGCAATCGCGTCGAGTTGGATGAAATCAACGAAGGTATGGCTAACGGCGGCGCCAGTCAAGCGGTCACTGTCCCGCTCTTCCATCCGGACGGGTCAGCCAGCCTGCACGCCTTCGTG
>DUVF01000067.1 GCA_012841165.1 Clostridiales bacterium | reverse complement strand
CTATGATCTGCCGGCGGTCGGCCTTGCCATCCACATCGATCAGATGATGCAGGGCCGGCTCAGACAAGAAGATCACGAAACAGCGCCGGCTCAGCGCCGGCTCCGCTTAGCGCTGACAAAGGGCCGCCTGGAAGAGGAAACTATCACGCTGTTTCAGGATATGGGAGTCGACTGCAGAGAGTTTGAAGACAAAGGCCGCCGTCTGCTGCTGACCTTGCAAGAGCTCGACCTGGATATCGTTTTTGCTAAAGCGGCCGATGTCATCACCTACGTTGAGCATGGTGTCTGCGACCTGGGCATTGTAGGTCTGGATACTATACTGGAAAACGGTGGTACATATTATGAAATGCTGGATCTCGGTTTCGGCGCCTGCCGCTTTGCACTGGCGGCGCCTGCCGGGGCTGATTTTTACGGCGGATATGCCGCCAAACAGATCGCGACAAAATATCCCAGGGTCGCCCGGGCCTTTTTTGAAGACAAGGGGATGGATGTGCAGGTTATAAAAATAGAAGGTTCGGTGGAATTAGCGCCGCTTTTGGAGTTGGCTGACGGCATCGTTGATATTGTTTCCAGCGGAGCGACCCTGCGCGAAAACGGCCTGACGGTGGTTGAGGATATCCGGGATATTTCCGCGCGTTTGATCGTCAATGAGGCCAGTATGAAATTGAAAAGACAGGAGATCGGCAGCCTGATCGAGCGAATGGAAGATGGCGTTCGCCGGGCCGCCAACAAGGGAGAGGGCACATGCGGATAATCAATGCGGGCAGCCCTGAGCTGGAAGCCTTTTTAGAAAAATTGACAGAACGTGCCGCCGATGCGATGGACGCAAATGTGTCCTCTAGGGTGGCGGAGATAGTAGACAGTGTAAAAAACGAAGGCGACGCGGCGCTGCGCCGGTTGACCGCTGAGTTTGACGGCGTCGAAACGGAAAGTTTGAGCCTGCCTCAGGCAGCCTTGGAAGCAGCCTGGGAGGCAGCCGCGCCCGAATTGAAAGCGGCGCTGGAACAAACAAAGGCAGCTATTTTAGAATATCATCGTCCGCAAATTCCGGAAGACTATGAGATAGTCCGACCTGATGGCAGCCGTCTGCGGATGCTGCATCGTGGTTTAGATCGGGTTGGCCTGTATGTGCCGGGTGGCACAGCTGCGTATCCTTCCACCGTGCTGATGAACGCGCTGCCGGCCAAGCTGGCCGGGGTCGGCGAACTCATAATGGTGACGCCGCCCGCCGGTGCTACTGATACCGCGCCCGGCGGTGACGTCGTCCTGGCGGCAGCCTGGCTGGCCGGAGTCGATCGGGTTTTCCGGGTCGGCGGCGCCCAGGCCATTGCAGCCTTGGCATATGGGACAGAGAGCATACCGGCGGTCGATAAAATAGTCGGCCCGGGCAATCAGTATGTTGCTTTGGCCAAACGCCAAGTATACGGTCTGGTCGACATCGATTCCTTTGCCGGGCCGAGCGAGATTCTTGTTTTGGCCGACCACAGCGCCCCGCCGGAATGGGTGGCCGCTGATCTGCTGAGCCAGGCTGAGCATGACAAACAAGCTGCATCCATTATGATCACAACAGACCCGGAGTTGGCCGATCTGGTCGCTGTCGCGGTTGAACGCCGCGTCGAACAGGCAGAGCGCGGCGGCATCATCCGGGCCTCCATAGAAAACTACAGCGCGATTATTCTATGCAATGATGAGGCCGAAATGATGGACTTGACCAACCGCATCGCTCCCGAGCACTTAGAGATCATGACCGCCGATCCTCAAAGGCAACTTGTCGGGGTTCGCAACGCCGGCTCGGTCTTCTTAGGACCCTGGTCTCCGGAGGTTTTAGGCGACTACACAGCCGGTGTCAACCATGTGCTGCCGACTGCCGGAACAGCCCGTTTCGCGTCACCGTTAGGCGTTTACAGCTTTATCAAGCGCATGAGTGTGATTGAATATACAAAAGAGGGTCTGGCTGCCACTCAGGAGGCAATCGTCACACTGACTGACTGCGAAGGTCTGCCGGCTCATGGAGAAGCGGCTGTCGTCCGAAAAAACAGCTGTAACCCGCAGGCTGATGTCCGAAAAAACAGTGCTAACCCGCGGAAAGGGGCGACCAGATGTTTCAAATGAATTCAAAATTGCTGGGCCGGAGAGCCTACAGCGTTCCTCAAAGCGACTGCCGCATCCGACTGGACGCCAATGAAAGCCCGATCAACGCCATGGAAGAATATCGCGAGGAAATCAAGGAGCTCGTCTTACAAACCGCGTTGAATCGCTATCCCCAGGAAGATAACGCTGAATTGCGACAGGCTTTCGCCCGATATGCCGGAATTCCGGCAGACTGTGTGATTGCCGGCAATGGTTCCGATGAGTTAATCGGCTTGCTGATCGCCTGCGCCGTGAATAACGATGAACGCCTGATGCTCATTGAACCTGATTTCAGCATGTACCAGCTGTATGCCGAAACTTATGAAAAGCAGTTGGTGTGCTGTCGCCGACCGGTTGGCAGCCGATTGACTCCGGAGTTTCTGATAGAACAGCTGGAGAGAGAAAGACCGGCGCTGCTGCTGCTGTCAAATCCAGCCAGTCCTTTTGCCGATGTGTTGAGTAAAGATGAAGTGCTTTGTCTGGCCAGGGCGGCTGATAAAACAGGAACCTTGCTGGCAGTTGATGAAGCCTATATGGATTTCGCCGACCAGTCGGTGCTGGCGGAAGTTCCGAACATTCCGAACCTGGTGGTACTGCGGACTTTTTCCAAAGCCTGGGGTCTGGCTGCGCTGCGGATCGGTTTTATGATAGCGCCGGCGGCGCTAGCGGAGCGTCTGGACGCCTTCCGACCGCCCTACAACATCGGAACGCTTAACCAAAAGATCGCCTGCCTGATGCTTAACCGCCCTGAGCACCTGCAAACTTCGGTGCGTCGGATCGTGGAGCAGCGAGATCAGCTGGCGGCGGCGCTGCAGGAATACGCGAAACTTCCGGGAATCAAAAAAATCTGGCCGTCGGTCACAAATTTTATTTATATAGAAATCGAAGAGGACTTTCCGCTCTACGAAGAATTGCAAAAAAGGTCTATTCTAGTTCGACATTTGCCGGGAGCGATCAGGCTGACAGTCGGGACAGCAGAAGAAAATGCCGCAGTGCTGGCTGCGATGAGGGAGATAGGAGGAGCTTATGCTGAAAGAAACTGAGATTAAGAGAAAAACCCGCGAGACCGAAGTTTTTGTTTGGTTGGCAGCGCCGGCAGAACAAAAACTTCCTAAAAAGACTGATATTGACAAAGACTTACAAATCAATACCGGTATCGGCTTTCTTGATCACATGTTGCATACACTGGCCGTACATAGTGGATTTGCTCTGCGGGTTGTCTGCCGGGGTGATTTGAATGTGGACTGTCACCACACGGTGGAAGACGTCGGAATCGCCCTCGGGCAAGCGTTTGCCGCTCTGCTGGAAGACAAGAGCGGTCTGGCTCGCTACGGCAGTCAGTTGCTGCCGATGGACGAAGCGCTGGCCCACTGCGCGCTCGATTTATCCGGCCGGCCGGTGCTGGTGTTCCGCGCCGATTTGGGGACGGGCAAAGTGGGTGAGCTGGAGCTGGAAACCGTTCGCGAGTTTTTCTATGCGTTTGCGATGAACGCCGGAATTACGTTGCATCTGGAGCTGCTCTATGGCGAGAATCGTCATCACATGACGGAGGCACTGTTCAAAGCGTTTGCGCACGCTCTAAGAAAAGCGGCGGCG
>DUVF01000066.1 GCA_012841165.1 Clostridiales bacterium | reverse complement strand
CTATCGGCGGCGACTCCGGCGCGACTTCGTTCGCCTGCCCCGCCGATTCATCAGTTACTTCCTCCACAATATCGAGGTTTAATTGATCCAGCCACAGTTTAGCGCTCGTGCCGCGCGAACCATAGGCCGCGGCGTGAAAGGTCAGCGTATGCTCCCCGGCCGACAGCAGTTCCGGATGGCTGTAACGGCCAATACCGGACTGCGGCGTTGCAGCCTGCCACCACTGCCCGTCGATTTTGACGCCGGCGGCCATCCAGTTGCATGGACTGATCATCTGTTCCTTTTCCAGCAGATAGTCGAAACTGAGCAGCCCGCTTTTGCCTTCCGGTATGGTAAAGCGTATCGCCGTCTTGCCCTCAGCCGGCCAGGGCGCGCTGACATAACGGTTGGAGTCGCCTGTGATCTGAACATCGGCCCCTTTGTAATAGCCGTCGCTGACAGCGACCGTGTCCAAAGAAAAGAAGGGTTCGATCTTTTGATCGGTGAAGGTTTCGCTGTGCGCTTCCGTAACCAGCCAACGGCTGTCTCCGGTCTTAAAGCAGGCGCCATTTAGCATTTCTGATTGGTGCTCCAGCGTCAGGCGTACAGCCGGCTCTTTCTCACCATCTACCATCAGCGGCTCCCTATCCGTGAGATATTCATAGCGATGTTCACAATTCGCCTCAAGCTGAAAATTTCTGCTCAACTCAGCCGGTCTTCCCTCCGCTGCCTGAACCGCAAGCTGCATCGGCTTCTGTCCGCTGCCTCCGATCAGTTTCTGTCTGACCTCTTCATCTGCCCAGTTCTCTCCCTCTAAAATGATCAGGCCGGTATTGAATTTCTTTAAGTGGCCGGCCAGACCTGTCAGATCACCGGCGGCGGCTTTAGGACAGAGCACGACCAGATTGCCGCTTTCGGTCCGCCGCACCGTCCGGTCGACTGTCTGTCCGACCAGGTCGGCCAGTGTTCGCTGCCAGGTCAGGACATGCGTTTTGCTTCCATTGGTAGTCGTCTGGCCATTATCACCCGTTTGCACCGCCGCCAGACCCTGGCTGAAACAGCTGTATTCCGCCAGATCGTCCGGCAGGCCGATTCGGCTCTGCAATTTACCCTGTTTGATGGTTTCTGCTACCGGATCGAAAATAAAGGTCTGCGTTCGTTCCTTATATATATGATAACCGGTGTTTGCCACGCAGATCCACTCTGCTCCGGCTGCGTAATAGATCTTGCCGCCGATCTCACGAGCAAAGGCGACTTTCCGGCTATCCGCCGGATAGTGATTATAGGCCGACAGGGAAGCGTCAGTTCGCGATCCGTCATCTAAGCCACTGCAGCGCCATTTCAGGAGATGGGTTTGGCCGCTCCTAGTCTGCCAGGCTTCTGCCAGATATCGATAGCGGCCGGCCTCATTCATGACAGGGGTGAAAGTGCGGGAAAGCGGGTAATCGACCGCCGTTTCGGCTGTCACGGCGTCGACCTGATTTTCGCGATCGACCTTGAAAATCTGCACCTGATAACCATGCAGCACGGCGCCGGTGGCGCTGCGGTTTGGTTTGGTTGTCTGCAGGATGATTCGTCCCTGGCGGTCGACGCCCAGCGAGCGGATTTCCGCCCGCAGCGGATTGGGAACAGCGCCTTTCCATTTTTCAAATCTCAGACGGCCGCTCTCAGGATCAAGCATCCCGCGCTGCAGGCTGTTATTGTGGATGACAGCAAAATGGATCAGGCCGCCCACCCGGCCGCCGGGGCCGTTGACTGCCTTGGCTTCAGAGAAACGCTTGACACTGCCGTTTTTCAAATCTATCCGATATAGGCCGTCCGTCTTCAGAGCATAGAGGCAAGCCTTACCGGCGTACAGCTGCTCTCCGACATTGAAGTCCAGCACTGTTAAAAAAGCGCCGCTACTCTTGTCCAGCAAGAGCGTTTTCTGGCCATTGCTGAAACAAAGATAGCGGCCAATATCATCCTGCGCCAAAGTGCAGTCGCGGTTCGGAACTGTCATCAACTGGTCGGTGAAACTGAAGGTCCATTCCGGAACGCTGCCCGAGCCCCGCCAGCAGGCAATCGTGTAGGGTGATTGCGGATAACCGCCGATGTCGGTCGACGGCCAGCTGGCGGATATCTTATAGAGACCGGTTTCATCAACTATAAAATTTTTATCTTCGTAGAAAGTCCAATTGCCTTCGTAGCCAAAGGGAGTCTCAACTGTAAATTTGCGCTGAGCCTGCGCGCCATGATTGGCGGACGGAGCCGCAGGCAGTTTTTCAGCCGCCAGATCGACAGCCAGCCCGTCTTGCAAAAGCTCACTCACCCATTCGGCAGATCGGCCAATAACCTGCCTGTATTCCGCTTCATCGCCGGCGATAAAGACAACGCGCATGTTTTTCAGCGGTTTGGCTTTGAGGCTGACCAGCGGCGCTACATTGATTACTTCGGAAGCAGCTGTTGCCTCTGCGGTCAAGCGATCTTCCTGGCTGACATATTCTTCCAGCGTCTCCTCTGTCCAGTGATCGCGAACCTTCAATAATACTTCAAACGGCCCCACAGCGTTCTTGCCGAATTCTATGTGTTTACCTCTTCCGAAGGAAAGGTCACAATAAGCCGGTAGATTGGCCACCGCCTGCCAGTCAGCTTGTCCGGCCGGACGATAGAACCAGCTGCGCTCGATCTGGTCGCCGTCGGTCCGGCTGTCATCCATAGTATCGATGATAGCCTGATTGGAATCCCTCTGCCGGACATAGGCCGCCTCCATTAAAATAGCGGCCTCCGGCGGCTGATCGGCCGCTACCGGAAAATCCACAGCGACCTGGTCGTGATTACCCTTTTCATCTTCCGCATACACTTCATAGCGATAGTCTGCCGCGCTGGTGTTTTTTGTCAGAAAGTCCAGCCGGAAGCAGGCAAAATAGTCGTCTGAATCCAGTTTGACGACCGGCCGGGTTTTGATCGTCGGGCCGTTAACCAACTGATTGACGCTTCCGTCAAAGCGATGCTCCAATTGCACCGTCTCGCCGCTCTCTACATGTGTCAGTTTGATTTCCAGCCGCACCAACCGGGAATTAACAGCCTTGGCGATGCGCAGGTTGAGGCTTTGTTTACGGTTTTGTTTTTGTGTACCGGTGAGAGTCGCCAGGATCGCTGGCGTCTTCTTTACCTCTATCGTTTGTATATCGTGCACAGTCGATCCTCTTGCCGGAGTGACCGCCAGATCGACCATCTGGCGGCCTTCATTCCGAAAGGTGATGAGCGCACGATCCGGCCCTATCCTATGGATCGATGCCCCTGCCTGGCCGACGGTAAAACTGTTGCTGGCCAGGCCAGCTTCATAGACCCGGCCGGCCGACCAGCTTTCGCCGTTGACCTTAAAGCCTGACTGGTCGTAGGCCGGAGTAGGATGACCGACATATGTAACTGCAGGGAGACCCAGCCGGCAGTCGATCTCCACCTGAGCCGCTGAAGCCGGCGGATCACCGGGCGTCGCCGGTGGCTCTGACGGCGGCGCAGGCGGAATGGTCGGCAGCACCGGCGGATCTCCAGGGCCGCTCGGCGGAGCTTGAGGGGCGGGTGTTTCCGGCGGCACTTCAAATAATTTGACCGGCCCCTCTACCGAAAAGGTCTGATAGTAGAGCCGACCGTTGTATTTGCTCTTGTGAACACCTATGAACTGCCCCTGCGTCAACCCGGTCTCGCTCAAAACCGCGTTGAAGTAGAAATGCCCGGCTATATAGGCGGCTGTCAGACCGGCCTTGCTCCAGGCCGGATTTTTCTCTAAGAAGGCCTCGGCTGTCGCCTGAACATCGCTTGAAGAAAAAGCGCTTCCCAGAGCAAATTCGCCAATGTAGCGCCGAGCTGTCGGATTAGCCGAAATCTGTGCCCGGCTGAGCCAGTTCTTCTGCCAGGCCGGAGTACCGCTGTCGGAATCTCTGGGAAAGCTATCGTTAGCGTACAAGCCGCCGTTCATATCGAAGCCCCAGTAGCGGTACTGCCCTTCCTTATAGTTGCCGGATCCGGTAACCGCTACCATCGCGTTAACATTGGCGGTAATGCCGTAGACAATCAATCCGCGGTCATGCCACAAGCCTTCATTCAGACGATAACCACCTCCGTTTACCCTGATGGTAGTCGGTATTGTCTGACAAGCGATCAGGTCTGCCAGTACTCTGGCTTTTTCCTGACTGCTCATCTGAGCAAAACTCTTATAGACGGGAGCCGGTTCGGCTGCCCACGTGATTCCAGCGCGTTCTCCTCCGATCGGGTATAAGGAGAAACACAGGGTCAAAATCAACAGTCCGGCCAGACACCGTCTGCTTACTCTTTGCCTATCCCTCATGTCTCTGCCTCCTATTCTGGCTGGTTAAAAAAACTCTTCGTACACCTCGCCCGGTTTGATGCCCCAGTACTCATCCTGGTAACCGGGCGGAAAGATAAAGATACGCGCGCTGCCGCTCAGCCGGTCGAACATCACCGGGCGGTCGCCGAAATATTCTTTGTGCAGACCTTGTTTGCCCTCCGGCAGCGCTTTATTAGCAAACAAAGCAAAGGCTTTCATAATGGCTGCCGCCTGTTCCGGCGTCCGCTGCGTAAGCGCGGCGCGCAGCTGTTTTGTCTGTTCGGCAGATCGGGCGTCCCAATTCCGGATCGTCAGCAGATAGTCCAATTCTGGGTAAAGGGCTTCTGCTCCGGTCTGCGCCTCGATCAGCATTGTCCCCGAATTGACTTCACCCACCCCCGGCTTAACTCCATCCACCGGCAGTTTAGCTTCTTCCGTTCCTGGCTTAACTTCTTCTGCCGGCAGCTTTTTATTCTCCATTCGGCCGGCCAAACGACTGACCACCGCTGCCGCTTCCGCCCGGTTGAGGTAAGCGTCCGGGCGAAAGGTTCCATCCGGATAACCACTTAAAATACCGGCTGCGTAAGCCTTTACGATCTCGTACTCATAAGGTGTCGCCGGATTGACATCGCTGATCTGCGCCGTGATTCTGGCATAATCACCGTAATCGGACACCTTCTTGTCACTGCCCAGGCAGCCGCTGACGACCAGCGCCATCAGGCGGCGGGGAATCGGCTGGCCTAGCGCGCTGTAGGGGATGTCAACCCTGGTGAAACAAGACCGGAGACCGGCTTCATAATATGGGCTTGCCCAATGCCGATCTTTTTCAGCCTTGCTTCGGCTGTGACCGGCCAGCGTCATCCGAAGGAACTCTCCGTAAGAAACGACGCCATCCGGACGGAAACTGCCATCGGGATAGCCGCTCACCCGATCGCTGTTTTTTAATTCGCGGATGTACTTTTCCGCCCAGTGGCCGGGCGCTATATCCGAAAAAATCCTTACTTTAAGTGAAGGCGCCGCCACCGCCTTAAACGGCAGGTCGGCTACGCTTCCTCCAATCACTACGATAATTGCTAAAACACTCACCAATAAGCGTTTCACAGCCAGTCCCCCTTTGTGCTTTTATTTCCCTTTTCTTCTTGGTTTTTCCATTCTATCATTTTGATGATCGGAAACCGCTCCCATACAACCGTCTGTTTTCGACGCTACAGCGGCCGGCGCTTTTTCCTCCGGCGGATTGTTTTACCGCAGACGGTTTGATATAATGACAATGTTGTTCTGAAAAGGAGGACACTTATGGCAGGTTTTGATTCAGAAAAGTATATTGAAGAACAGTCCGAATATATTCTGGAACGTATCAACAGCGGCGATGGCGAGCGTCTTTACTTAGAATTCGGAGGCAAGCTGGTCCACGACAAGCATGCCATGCGCGTGCTCCCCGGTTTCGATGAAAACGCCAAGATCAAAGTTCTGAGCCGCCTGAAAGACCAGGCGGAAATCGTCATCTGCATCTATGCCGGCGATATCGCCACCAATAAGACGCGGGCGGATTTCGGAATCACATATGACCTGGAAGTTCTCCGGCTGATCGACACTTTCCGCCATTATGAATTGCCGATCAACAGCGTGGTAATCACCCGCTACGAAGAACATCCGGCAGTCACCATCTTCATCAACCGTCTGAACCGGCGCGGCATCCGCACCTATAAACACTACTTCACCAAAGGCTATCCGACCGATGTGGAAACCATCGTCAGCGAAGAGGGCTACGGCGTAAATCCCTACATTGAAGTCACCCGCCCCATCGTGGTGGTGAACGGCCCCGGCCCGGGCAGCGGCAAGCTAGCCACCTGCCTTTCCCAGCTCTACCATGAAAAGAAGAACGGTCGCCGGGCTCGTTACGCCAAATATGAAACCTTTCCGATCTGGAACCTGCCGCTCAAACATCCGGTCAATCTGGCTTATGAAGCAGCCACGGTAGATATCAAAGATGTAAATGTAATCGACTCCTTTTATCTGGAAGCCCGGGGCGAAACGGCAGTCAATTACAACCGCGATATGGAAGTGTTCCCTGTCGTCAAGCGGATCATTGAGAAGATTACCGGCCGGCCTTCCGAATACCTGTCTCCCACCGATATGGGAGTCAACCGGGCCGGCTTCAGCATCATAGACGACGCTATTTGCCGTCAGGCGGCTTCTCAAGAGATTATCCGCCGCTACCTGACCGCTCTATGTGATTACAAAAAAGGCTACATCGACTCCGAATCGGTCGAAAAAAGCAAGCTCATCTTAGATGAACTGAACCTGCGGGTCGAAGACAGAACGGTCGTCGAACCGGCCCGGACCTATCTTGAATATAAACGCTCGCTCGACCCCAAATACGAAAATGTCATCGTCATGGCTCTGGAACTGCCGGATGGATCCATCATCACCGGCCGCAGCTCCCGCCGCATGGTGGCTGCCGCCGCCTGCACGCTCAACGCTATCAAAGCGCTATCCGGTATCGCCGACGAAATCCACCTGATCTCGCCCGCCGTTCTGCAGACCATCCAGCACTTAAAAACAGACATTCTGGGACATGAAAAATCCTCGCTGAATTGCGAGGAAGTTCTTTCCGCTCTCACCATATCTGCTACCACCAACCCGTCGGCTCAGGTCGCCGTTGAAAAGCTTCTCTTACTCAAAGGCTGCCAGGCTCACTGTACGGCCATCCTCAGCGACCGCGATTCGCAGACTCTGAAAGATTTGGGGATAGACGCGACCAGCGATCCGGAGTATCAGACCAACAACCTGTATTTTAACTGATTTTTTCAGTTGATCTTTTAGTTGATCGGTTTTGTCTTTAATTAACCGTCAAAAGTTCAATCGCTTTTTTCAGCTGCATATCATCATCCGGCTTCAAAGTCAGCAGCTGCCCGGCGATGGTTTTATCGATCGCTGCCATCGTCGAATAGTCGAGCACTCCGTAAGCGAACAGGCCGGCTGATTTCTGGAACGCCTTAATCGCCGAAACTGTTGCGCTATCCATAGCTCCGGTCACTTTCAAATTATAACCCAACAGCTGCAGCCGCTGCTGCGCGCCGTAGACATTCAATCCGACATCGCCGGCGCGGGGTTTACGCTGCTCTTTCATGGGCGCAAAAGCATTGTATTCCTTAATAATCTGAGCGATCTCATTTTCCGCCGGATTGATCACCAGCACATCGGGCGTCAGGCCGGTTTCGTTTATCGGATGCCGGTCAGGCGTCAGAAAATAACACTCGGACAGCTTGATGAAGCCACCGTTTTTTAGTGAAAAGACCTGCTGTGCAACACCCTTGCCATAGCTTGGCGTGCCGACCAGGCGGGCTGTCCGGCTGTCCTGCCAGGCGCCTCCCAGAATCTCCGCCGCGCTGGCTGATCCATGATTGATGAGCAGAACAACAGGATAGCGGGTGCTCGCTTCACCGGAGGCGGAAATCGTTTCAATGATTTCACCGCGTTTCACCAGATGGGAGATCGGACCCGCCGGCATCAGCTGACCAGCAACCCCGGCCGCCGATGAAATGTATCCGCCGGGGTTGTTGCGCACATCAACGATGAAGCGATTCGCTCCCTGATTAAGCAACTGCTGCCGGGCGGCCTTGAATTCATTCTGGGTATCGTTGTCAAACTGATGAATGCGGATATAGCCTATCGTGTCGTTGATTTTTTCAAAATCAACGGAAATAGATTTTATAACGGCCCGGGTGATATTAAAAGTCAGAGCTGTGCCTCTGCGCAATATCTTCAGCCGGACGCTGACACCGGGATCACCTTTGAGCAGCTTGACAAGCCGGTCGACTTTCAACTGTGTTACATCTTTACCGTCAACTTCAATGATTTGATCTCCGGACAGAATGCCCGCCTTTTCAGCCGGCGAGCCGGGCAGCGGCGCCACTATCCGGCAGCCGCCTACAAAATTCTCTAAGTTGACGCCGATACCACTGAACTGGCCGTTCACATTTTGTAGAAAAGTCGTCGCTTCCTCTGTAGTGTAATACTTGCTGTGTGGATCATTCAGAGCTTCTACAACGCCGGAAAAAGCTCCTTCGACCAGAGACTCCAGCATGACTTCATCTTTATAATTCATCTGGATATCGCTAATGGCATGACGCAGACTCGTTAACTGCCGGTCTAAATACTCGGCGGACGTCGCTCCATATGCCATACTGGCGCCAAACACAGGCATAACGGCAAAGGTACCGATAACCAGGGCGATCGCCAATACGATGGCAATGATTTTAGCAATCAATTTGGTGGTTTTAGGACTCATCGCGACTTCCTCCTGCTCCGCGGGCGATTGATAATCTCAATTTTGATCTGGCTTCTGGATTCGGTCAGGCCCCGCAAACTGACATCGTAATCGATGTTCAAGCTGCCGCCGGGCCATTGCCGGGAGATCCGATCGACCAGACTATTGGTCAGAACTTCCATCTCAATCGCCCCGAAAGGCGTTTGATAAAGACTGGTTGAACGGCAGCCCCGGCGAAATTCAAGCACTGTATCGAGGGGCAGAATATCTCCACTGCGATGCATGCGGACATTGTCGTCCATTATAGTCAGGTGCGTCGTGCAACCTTCCATACCCGATAGATCGCTTTCTTCGTATTGCAGGTAGACAACGCCGTCGGCTTCATCATATTTCCCTTCGGTGATGAACTCGATCGTCTCCGTTTCGTCCGAATTGCGCGAAACCTGTCTACCGACGATTTTTAACATTATATCGATCATAGCCTGCCTCGATTATTTTTTCGATGACTTGAGGATAGGGTATCCCGGCTTCTGCCCAAAGCAATGGAAACATGCTGAAACGGGTGAATCCTGGTATAGTGTTGATTTCGTTTATAAGCAGACGGCCGGTCTGCCTTTCCTGGAACAAATCCACCCTGGCAAAACCGCAGCAGTCTAACAACTGATAAGCTGTCACCGCCAGTTCACGGATCTGTTCACTCTCCTCTTCCGTTAACGCCGCCGGGATTACAATCTTAGACCGATCGCCGTCAAGATACTTCGCTTTGTAATCATAAAATTCATTAGAGGGCAAAATCTCACCCACTCCGCTGGCTATAGCCGGATAATTACCCAGCACGCCGACTTCCAGCTCCCGGCAATCGATACCCTGCTCCACCAGCAAGCGGCGGTCGAATTGGGCCGCCAGTTCAATAGCAGCGCCCAATGCTGTTCGATCGTGTGCCTTGCTGATACCGACACTGGAACCCATATTGGCCGGTTTGACAAAAATTGGATATGACAATTCAGTTTCAATCCTGGATAGCAAGCGTTCCGGCTCGGCTTCCCAATCTTCACGCATAAAACCCATATAGGGGCTTTGCGGAAGCCCGGCCGAGGCAAACAGCGCTTTAGCGATCAGCTTATCCATAGCCGCAGCTGAACCAGTGACACCGCTACCGGCGTAGGGTATATCCAACATTTCAAGCAGTCCCTGAATGGTTCCGTCTTCGCCATATGGTCCGTGCAAAATCGGCAAGGCGAAATCGATCAGCGTTCTCAGGCTGTCGATCAGCAATGGCTCGGATGCCTCTTCCCATTGGTCGTTTTCTATCTGATCCGGACCGGCAGTCGTAAGCCGCCACTCACCAGCGCGGGTTATCCCGATCGGCACAGGCGTGAATTTGGCAGGATCGATCACTCGTAATACAGAGGCCGCCGACATCAGCGAAATCTCATGCTCGCCGGAACGGCCACCAAACAATACACCCAGCTTTATCATTTTTCTTCCTTTTTCAGGAGATCACGGATCTCCGCTAACAGTTCGATCTCAGTCGGCGCCGGGACGGCTTCTTCTTCAACAGTTTCTTTTTTGCGACGCAGCCGGTTCATCACCTTCACCGTTAAGAAGATGATCAAGGCGATCAGGATGAAATCGATTGTCACCTGAATGAGGGTGCCATAGCGGATGGCCACCTCTTCAACAACCTGTCCGGCTGCATCTGTAGTCGCCGGTGTGAGCACGATCTTCATGTTGTTCAGTTCCGCCCCACCCAAGAGAAAACCGATCGCCGGCATGAAAACATCACCCACCAGCGAAGTGACGATCTTCCCAAAGGCACCGGCGATGATGACGCCGATCGCCATATCTATGGCGTTGCCTTTAAGCGCAAATTCTTTAAATTCCTTTAGTAGCGGCACGTTTTCGTTTCTCCTTTATCTCTTCGGCTTTTACCGCAACTCGAAGCAGCATTGCCAGGTGTTCTTCATCGAAGTGATAGTGCTTGCCGCAAAACTGGCAGACCATCTCAGCGGAGCGGTCTTGGGTTTTCATCTGCTCAAGCTCTTCCCGGCCCAGGCTGAGCAACACCTGCTCCAGCCTCTCCATCGAGCAGCCGCAGTGCCAGCTGATGTTGCAGCGTTTTATAATCTCCGGTCGGTATTCTTCCGGCAGACCGCTGAAGATGCTCTCTAAAAGCCGGTCGACCATCGCTTTGTCAGACAGCGACGCTCCCTCGGTAATGATTTTATGGAGTATCTCCGTAAAAGGCGGCAGCTGCGCCAGCAATGTTTCCAATGAATCTGTGACATGCGCGGATGCACCCGGCAGCATTTGGATGATCATACCACCTGCGGCGCCAACGCTGCTGTCCGTCTCAATGCGCACGCCCAGAGCGACCGCGGTCGATTGCTGCTCCGACAGAAAATAGTACATGGTCAGATCTTCGGCGATCTCGCCAGTCGATATATTGATCCGGCCGACATAGGGTTCCCCCTGGCCGGTATCACGAATTACGGTCAACCTGCCCTGTCCGACCGCTGCACCGACATCCAGCTTGCCGGGCGCTTTTAACGGCAGATCGACATCGGGATTAGAAATATAGCCTTTGACCTCACCATTGCCGGCGGCCGTCGCCAGAATCTCCCCGGCCGGCCCGTCGCCTTTGAACTGAACGGTCAACTTATGCTCCGGTTCTTTCAGCATCAAACCCATCAAGCCGGCGCCGGTCAGCACCCGCCCGAGAGCGGCGGTCGCCAGCGGCGTCGTCCGATGGAGCCGGACAGCCTCCGCTACCAGGCGGTTGGTGATCGCCAGATATACCCGAAAGGCTCCGCCGGGTTCAATTGCAATGATTGCGTTTTTCATTCGTCAGCCTTGACCCATTCTTTTACCACCGCTTCTGCTGCCAGGAGGCGTTCGTCTGCGCCGGCCTTTTCATCGCAATGAGCTGACAGATACATCTTCAGTTTCGGTTCGGTGCCTGAAGGGCGAACTATGATATGTATTCCGTCTTCGGTCTCAAACTCGACCATATTGCTGACCGGCAGGCGGATCGGTTGTTCCCGCCAGCCGTCTGCTTCCTTTAATTTGCGCAGCTTGGCTCGATAGTCGGCAATCAGACAGACCGGACTGTCGGCTATTTCCGTAGGCGGCCGGTCTGCCAGGCGGTCGACCAGCCGTTTCATTTTTTCCATCCCGGTCGAACCCGGAAAAGCGCTTTCAATCAAACGGCTCTCATAATATCCATGCTGAATGTTGATCTCCTCTAAACGATCTAGCAAGGTCTTGCCCATCTTTTTATAAAAGGCAGCCGCTTCACAGACCAGCATAGCCGCTTCGACCGCGTCTTTATCGCGCACATAGCTGCCGGCCAGGTAACCGTGGCTTTCCTCAAAACCGAACACAAAACGCTCGGCTTCCCCCTTTTCTTCCAAAAAACCGATCTGCTCGCCAATATATTTGAATCCCGTAAGCACCTCGATCACCTCAACATCGTAGCGTTGGGCAACTGCTTCGGTCATCTTTGTGCTGACAATTGTCTTGATCATCAGCGGGCGGTTGGGCAGGGGACGGCGGGCACAGACAAAATCGAGCAGCAGCACGCCGATCTCGTTTCCGCTCAGGCGATGGTATATCACTTCTCCAGTCAGCCGATTCATCTGTTTGACCGCCACACCCAATCGATCAGCATCGGGGTCGGTCGCTAGTAACAAGTCTGGTGATTTCAACTCGTTGCAGAGCATCAAGCCCCGGCGCAGAGCTTCTTCTTTTTCCGGATTGGGGTAAGGACAGGTGGGAAAATTTCCATCCGGCTTCTCCTGTTCAGGAACCACTCTCACAACCGCAACGCCAATCTCCTTCAAAAGCCGGCGGACCGGTTTGTTGCCGGTGCCGTTCAGGGGCGTATAGACAACTTCTAAGGCGTCGCAGGCTACGCCGACGCGGGTCGCCTTGACCGCTTCTATATAGGCGTCGACGGTGGAGGCCGGTATCAAAGACAGCAGGCTGCTTTCGTCTTCTATGGCTGTCTTGCCTTCGGCAAAAGCAGCAATGTCGTTTTCAGATACGCGGACATCCTTAAACAGATCAACCTTGAGTATTTCCTCAAGGATAGCACCGGCTTCGTCGTCATTGACCTGACAGCCTTCGGCGTTATAAACTTTGTAGCCATTATAATTGGAAGGGTTATGACTGGCAGTGACCATGATCCCCGCCTGACAGGCATGATGCCTGACCGCAAAGGATAGAGCCGGGGTTGGCATCAGCTCAGGATAAAGATAGGCTTTGATGCCGTTCGCCGCCAAAACACTGCCCGCTTCCAGAGCAAAGCGGTCGGAATATAAACGGCTGTCGTAGGCGATCGCTACCGCCGGCGTGGTTTCAAGCTCTTTGTATTTGTTCAGAATATAGTTGGCCAGGCCCTGCGTCACTCGCCGAACCGTATAGACGTTCATGCGGTTGGTTCCCGCTCCCATTATGCCACGGAGACCACCGGTGCCAAATTCAAGGTCTTTATAAAAGCGATCGATGACCTCTTCCTTGGCTTCGCGATCTCCCGAATTTTTCTCCAGTTTTTTTACCAGCGCGTTCAACTCACGCTGGAGCTTGGGGAACATCTCCGGCTGGGCCAGCCATTGTTCCATTCTGTCGTAGGCGTTTCTAAAAATATCTTGTCTGTCCATAACTATTATAATTCCCCTTCCCCAAGTCGATCAGTTAAATATTTTACCACATTTAATGACAATTAAGACGCTTCTATCAATAATATTTAGCTTTCGGCACGATTTTTATCTAAACCCAGTCTGATGATAAAGACATCCTCAAGGCTATAGCTGAAACGTCGTCTGACTTGCTCTGCCTCGTTTTGATCGCAGAACAAAGCAAACAAAGACGGGCCGCTACCGCTCATCTTCGGCAGAACCCGACCTGCCGACGACGCCGCTGTTTCCAGTACAACTTTCGTAAAATCCCCGGCCAGTTGTTCCAGTTCCGGTAAAAGCGTCCGACTAGCCGGCCAAAGAGCGTTGCCTGTCCCCTTTTCCACCGCGGCCCAATTCTGATTCTTCAGCCCTTCGCGCAAGCGTTCAAAATCCAGCCGCGGCAAGACTTTTTCAGTTTCATGGATATCATCGAAGGCCTGGTATACTTGTGCCGTATCAAGCTGAAAGGGTGGACAGACCAGCACTATCCAGCCTCGCAATTCCGGCAGCGGCATCAACTGTTCTCCTATTCCCTCCGCCAGCGCACAGCTGACTCCCTGCTGGCTGAGCAGACAGAAGGGCACATCGGCGCCTGCCTGTGCCGCCATCTTCATAAGAATAGACTGTTCCAAAAGCGGCTTGCCGCCTGTGCCAAACAATTCGTTGAGCCCCAGCAACACGGCTGCCGCGTCGGCACTGCCGCCCCCCAGTCCAGCGCCCACCGGTATGCGCTTTTCAAGATGTATATCGATAGCGACCACCGATTCCGGCGCCGGCTGCTGCGCTAAAAAACACCGGGCGGCCTTTGCCGCGATGTTTTGTTCACCGCCCGGCAGGCCGGGCAGATCGCTGCTGACCACCAGCTGCAGCTTGTCGTCTGCCTCTGCTTCAATCTCCCCCCGCTCGATCAGGCGGATGATAACCCTGTCATACAGGTCGATGGCATGCATGACTGAACGAATATCATGGTAGCCGTCTTCCCGACGAGCCAGAACATCCAGCGCCAGGTTGACTTTCGCATAGGCCCTGCGTTCGGTTTTCTTCATTTTTCTTTCCTTATCTCTCCACAATCAGCGCTGTTCCCTGCCCGCCGCCGATACACAGCGTGGCCAGGCCATACCTGGCATCGCGCTTCTGCATTTCATACAGCAGAGTGACGAGGATGCGGGCGCCGGACGCTCCGATGGGATGGCCCAGGGCAATCGCTCCGCCATTGACATTCAGCTTATCAGAATTAAAACCAAGGTCATGGCCCACCGCCAGAGACTGAGCGGCAAAAGCCTCGTTCGCTTCAACCAGATCAATATCATCTACCTTCAGACCGGCTTTCGCCAGGGCTTGGTTCGAAGCCGGGACAGGGCCGATACCCATGATGGCAGGATCCACACCAGCGGACGCATAGGCCTTGATAGTCGCCAGCGGCTTGATCCCAAGCTCGTCGGCTTTTTCTTTGGCCATGACGACCAACGCAGCGCCGCTGTCATTGATGCCCGATGCATTCGCCGCAGTCACTATACCGTCCTTCTTGAATGCCGGTCTCAGTCCGCCAATGCCTTCGGCCGTGCAGCCAAAGCGAGGATATTCGTCAGTATCAAAGATTTTCGGATCGCCTTTTCTCTGTGGAATTTCCACCGGAACGATCTCATCCTTGAAACGGCCGGATTTAATGGCGGTCTCCGCCTTCTGCTGTGAGGCAGCGGCGAATTGGTCTAACTGCTCCCGGCTCAAGCCCCACTGCTCAGCGATGTTTTCTGCCGTGATGCCCATGTGATAGTGATTGAAGATGTCGGTCAAACCGTCATAAACCATCATGTCGACCAGCTTGCTGTCGCCCATACGCGCGCCCCAGCGAACAGCGGGAGCCAGATAAGCCGTCTGGCTCATGTTCTCGCAACCTCCTGCGATCATGATATCGGCGTCTCCCGCCTTGATGATCTGAGCGGCCAGTGAAACCGAACGCAGGCCGGATCCGCAGACCTTGTTCAGGGTCATGGATGGAACTTCTTTCGGAATACCGGCCGCCATAGCCACCTGACGAGCGACATTCTGGCCCAGGCCGCCCTGTAACACACAACCTAAGATAACTTCATCGATCATACCGGGTAAAATACCGGCTCGTTCAATCGCCGCTCTCACTGATACGGCGCCCAGCTCAACCGCCGGAATATCTTTCAGAGATCCGCCATAGCTGCCAATAGGTGTCCGGGCTGCGCCGGCAATGATAACTTCTCTCATGATTTACCCCCCCTGTTAAGATTACTTGACCAAGTTGGATATCTGCTTAAACTCGGGCTCACGGGAGCCTCCGCACAGTTCAAACAGCACCGCTTCTGTTGTGGTGACAATCGCCCCGGCCAGTTCCATTCGCCGCAGAGCAAAATGCCGATCTCTTTCTTTACGGGAAGACACAGCATCCGCGACAACGACCACCCGATAATCCTGCGCCATCAGATCGAGCACCGTTTGCATGACACAGACATGTGTTTCAATTCCCGATACGACCACCGTGCGTTTTCCGCTCTTGTCCATCTGTTCGGAAAAACCCGCCTCACCCATTGTACTGAATGAGGTCTTTTCAATCGGCGAAAACTCTCCCAGCGCTTCTGCGATCTCCGGAACAGTTTCACCTAATCCCTTTGTATATTGCTGAGTAACCAGTTTGGGAATTCCCAACACATCGGCGCCATAGGCGAGTTTTCTGACCGCCTCGACTAATTCATCACGCTGCTGCATCACCGGCAACAATCGCTCCTGAAAATCGATAAACACGAAAATCGTTTCTTCTTTTTGTATCTTCATCCTTTTTCTTCCTCCCCGGGGTTTTGGTTTTCTGCGCCAGAATCAAGCTCTTGCCAGGCAACCAGTTTTGAGAAGCTCTCCGGAATTCCCCAGCCTCTCACATCGTTGACTCGTTGATAGTTGGTCAGATCATAGTGCAAAGGCGTAATCGAAACACAGTTGTCCTGCAAAGCGATCACATCGATATCGCCGGCTAAACCTGTATAATATACCGGGCGGCCAGAATAATTATAATAAAGTTCTCCGTCATCTCCGACTGTCAATTTAAATTCTTCATCATATTCCCGGGCGCCCAGTTTGGTAATGCGGACGCCATTGATCTGGTCGGCAGGCAGGTTGGGCAGATTGATATTCAGCACCGTCCGGCCGTCAAGTTTTTGGCATACCATATCGAACAACGGCCCTATCATTTGGGAGGCCGTTTCAAAATGCTCAGGTTCATGCGCGCAGATCGATACAGCTACCGATGGTATACCATTGATGACACCTTCGATCGCACCCGATACCGTGCCCGAATAAAGGGTGTCCGTCCCCAGATTGGAACCGTGATTGATTCCTGAAAAGATAAAATCGACCCATACTTTATGTTGTTTGAGCATGCGCAGCCCCAGTTTGACACAATCAGCCGGTGTTCCATCCACCGACCAGGCCTTTTCAGCCCCCGGGAAATCGATTTCTTTAATCATGATCGGCCGCCGGAAGGTGATCCCGTGGCCACAGGCGCTCTGCTGTTCAGCCGGGGCGAACACATACACCTTGCCTTTTCGGCTCAGCCCGGCCACCAGTTCGCGGATTCCGCGGGCATCATAGCCATCATCGTTTGTTACCATTATATTCATCGTCCAACCTCCTGTGTTGCATGTTAAAGATTATACCACACCCTTCGCCACTTAAAAGCCGGCTTGACTTTTCGCTACTGAAATGTTCAAATATTAAATATTATAATTGATAGTTCTAAATAGCATGTTCTTATGCAAAAGGGGGAAGTTATGGCTTTTGCAAGTGTTTCAATCGCAGGAGAAACCCGAGTCGCCTTTGTCGACCAGCCAAGTGCTCGCCTGCTGCTGACCGACTGGTCCGACATGGTGGAATTGATCAAGCATTACCAGCCTGCTCTGAGTCAAAACTATCTGGAACAACTGTCGCATCAGCCTGAACTGACGCTTGACTTGAATGAAACGACTCTGCTGGCTCCGCTCCCCCGCCCGGTTCGCAACCTGATCTGTCTGGGCAAGAACTATCAGGCGCACATTGAAGAACTAAGCGGCCGATTGTTTACCGACCAGTTGCCCCAGTATCCTATATATTTCACCAAGCCTGACCACACGGTAATCGGCCCGAATGCTGCCATCCTGATGCATAAGGAATATACCAAAAAGCTCGACTATGAAGTCGAGCTGGCGGTGGTGATTGGTCAGCCGGGAGTGGATATCCCGGCGGAACGAGCATTGGAACATATTTTTGGTTACACTATCTGCAATGATATCTCCGCTCGCGATCTTCAACAGAACCATACTCAGTGGTTCAAGGGCAAGAGTCTGACGACACATTGTCCGATGGGCCCCTGGATCGTTCCGGCCGAAGAGCTGGAATTTCCTCCGGCTCGCCCGATCCGCTGCTATGTCAATGGTGAACTCCGGCAGGACAGCAACACGGTCGATTTAATCTTTGATATCCCGACCATCATTCAAGATCTGTCACGCGGCTTTCCGCTTCGCGCCGGCGACGTCATTCTGACCGGAACTCCGGCCGGCGTCGGTCTCGGCTTCAAGCCGCCTCGCTTTCTTCGTGAAGGCGACGAAGTCGTCTGTGAGATTGAAGGTATAGGCCGCCTCGTCAACCACTTATCTATTTAACGCACGCTCCCAGCACCTCACCGATTGGATCGTGAATTGCCAGGGTTGCTTTATGATCATAAGCGGTTTCTGATTTATTGATCAGAACCAGATTCTTCCCTTTGAAATAGTTTAGCAATCCGGCCGCCGGATAGACTACCAGTGATGTTCCGCCTACTATCATGGTGTCCGCTCTTTGAATCGCATTCACGGCGCCTTGCACAACGTTATCGTCAAGCGCCTCTTCATACAACACAACATCCGGCTTGATCATTCCGCCGCAACTGGCACAGTAGGGGATCCAGCTTTGTTCACCATTCTTATTCCGGCAGTTCTGGGAATCCATGACATAGTCAAGATCGTAAAAACTGCCGCAATCCATGCAGTTGTTCCGCTGGACAGACCCATGCAGCTCGAAGACTTTCCGGCTGCCGGCCGCCTGGTGCAAGCCATCGATATTCTGGGTAACCACGCCGATCAGCTTGCCTTGCTGCTCCAGCCTGGCCAGAGCCAGATGCGCCGGGTTAGGCTGGGCATCGGGGTATATCATATTGTTTTTATAATAGTCATAGAAAACATCTGGGTGCCCCATAAAAAACGAATGTGAAATCATTTCTTCCGGTGACCTTTGATATTTCTGACGGGCTTGATACAGGCCGTTCTCAGAGCGAAAATCCGGCACTCCGCTCTCGGTGGAAACGCCGGCTCCCCCAAAAAATACGATGGCTGAACTTTTATTGATGATATCGGTTAATTTCTGATAGCGCTGCGCTGCTTCGGCCGCTTGCGCCTGATCCCATGTCATCGCGCTTACCTCCTTGGTTCCGCATCAGCGCTCGACCAGTTCGAGAAAGACCATCTCGGCATTATCGCCCTGACGAGGGCCTAACTTCAAAATCCTGGTATATCCGCCGTTGCGCGACTCAAAAGTGGGCGCAATGACATCAAACAGGTTTTTGACGACAGTCTCGTCAAGCAGATAGGACATTGCCTGCCGTCTGGCGTGCAAATCGTTCCGCTTGCCTAATGTAATCATTTTTTCCGCTATTTTACGCGCTTCTTTCGCGCGGCAGTCGGTAGTGCTGATCCGGCCGTTGCGAAATAAATCCGTAACCAGATTGCGCAGCATCATTTTCCTATGGGCGGTCGTCCTGCCTAATTTCCTATGACCCGGCATACTCTTATTCCTCCTTAGGTATTAGTCGTCGCTGGATTTCAGAGCGAGGCCCAGTTCATCCAGCTTGTTTTTGATTTCATCGAGGGACTTCTTGCCCAGGTTGCGCACCTTCATCATGTCTTCTTCGGTACGATGGGTCAATTCCTCTACAGTATTGATGGCTGCCCGCTTCAGGCAGTTGAAAGAGCGAACCGACAGTTCAAGTTCCTCAATCGTCATCTCTAAGGCTTTCTCTTTCTGGTCTTCCTCTTTCTCCACCATGATCTCAACCGCATCCATGCTGTCGGTCAGATCGATGAACAGCTTGAGATGCTCTTGCATGATCTTGGCGCCGATCGACACGCTCTCTTCTGGAGCAATACTGCCGTCGGTCCAGATCTCTAAGATTAGTTTGTCATAGTCGGTGACATGGCCTACCCGGGTGTTTTCCACCGTGAAATTAACTCTGCCCACCGGAGTGAATATAGAGTCGACGGGAATTACCGCAATTGGCATGTTTTCGCTTTTATTCTGCTCTGCCGCTACATAACCGCGACCTCGGGCAATATTTATCTCCATCACCAGCGAGGCATTTTCTTCTAAGGTGGCGATGTGCAGGTCGGGGTTAAATATTTCCAGGCTGCTGTCCGCAATAATATCGGCCGCAGTAACATCTTTCGGCCCTATGGCATTGATGATGACACGCTTGGTGTTTTCACTGTTCAACCGGACAGATAATTTCTTCAGATTCAGAATGATTTCTGTGACATCTTCCTTTACGCCTGGAATTGTCGAGAACTCATGCAGAATACCGTCAATTTTAACCGAAGTGACGGCTGCGCCCGGCAGCGAACTGAGCAGGATCCGGCGCAAGCTGTTGCCCAGAGTGGTTCCATATCCTCGTTCGAGCGGCTCGACGACAAACATTCCGTAATTCTGATCATCTTCGCTATAAATACACTCGATTGTTGGCTTTTCAATTTCGATCATTGACAAAACCCTCCTTTTCCCAATCAGGCCGAATGACTCCTATTTCGAGTACAACTCGACGATGAGGTGTTCAGCGATCGGTGTGTCGATCTCTTCGCGCCGGGGCAGTGCAATAACCTTGCCCTCCAGTTTATCGGTATCGACTGTAATCCAGGCCGGCGTAGTGATCTGCATCTCGCGGATCTCCTTAAACTTCGGCGAGGAAGTGCTCTTCTCTTTTACTTTAACGACATCCCCGGCTTTTACCTGATAGGACGGGATGTTCTGCTTCGTTCCATTCACCGTAAAGTGATTGTGGGTGACAAGCTGACGGGCTTCTTTTCTGGAGGAAGCAAAGCCCATGCGGAAAACCACATTATCTAAGCGAGCTTCAAGCATGGTGAGCAGGTTCTCACCGGTGAGACCTTTTTTCTTGGCCGCTTTTTCGAAATAGTTGTGGAACTGGGCCTCCAAAATTCCATAAAATCGCTTGGCCTTTTGCTTCTCGCGAAGCTGCAAGCCATATTCCGTCACCTTGGTCCGCCGGTTTTGACCGTGCTGCCCGGGCGGATAATTCCGCTTCTCTATCGCACATTTGCCACTATAGCAGCGTTCTCCTTTGAGAAACAGCTTCTGACCTTCTCTCCTGCAGAGTCTGCAGGAAGATCCCGTATATCTAGCCATTGATCTGACACCTCTCTTTCATCAAACTCTTCTTCTTTTGGGCGGGCGGCAGCCGTTATGCGGGATCGGCGTTATGTCTTTGATCATGTTAATCTCCAGACCTGCCGTCTGCAATGCCCGAATAGCAGCTTCCCGACCGGAACCCGGTCCTTTGACATAGACTTCAACTGTCTTCAGGCCATGTTCAATGGCGCCTTTAGCTGCTTCTTCCGCTGCCATCTGCGCCGCGAAAGGTGTCGATTTTCTGGAACCTCTAAATCCCAGAGCGCCGGCGCTCGACCACGACAGGGCATTGCCGCTTAAGTCGGTCAGAGTGACCAGCGTATTATTGAAGGTCGACTGGATATGAGCCTGACCGCGTTCAATATTCTTCCGCTCTCTTCTTTTTCTGCGAACGGTTTTCTTGGCTGATTGCTGTTTAGACATTCACCACGACCTCCTTTACTTTTTCTTGCGACCCACGGTCTTTTTAGGGCCTTTTCTGGTTCTGGCGTTAGTTTTAGTATTTTGTCCCCGTACCGGCATACCTCTTCTGTGACGGATCCCTCTGTAGCTGCCGATTTCCATCAGCCGCTTGATGTTCAGGGAAACATCGCGACGCAGGTCGCCTTCGACGGTATATTCGGAATCGATGATTCTTCGAATCGCGCCGACTTCCTCTTCTGAAAGGTCTTTGACCCTGGTATCAGGATTGACACCGGCCTTTTCCAAAATGTCCATGCTGGTGTGATGGCCGATTCCGTAGATATAGGTCAACCCGGCTTCAATTCTTTTTTCTCTGGGCAAGTCGACACCGGCTATACGAGCCATATGCAATTTCCTCCTTCTTTACGTCTTTACGTCTCGGTTTTGGGTTGCGGCTTTGATCCGCATTCTAATCAAGCACTCTTTATCTGAATGCCCCGGGATTGTTTCGCTGCCTCCCGGCAGGAAAACGCAGCCGCTCCCCTGGGATCATTCGTTCTGAATCTATGTGGGCTGCGTCAGCCCTGGGTCTGCTTGTGCTTCGGATTTTCACAGATGACCATGACTTTTCCGCGTCTTTTGATCACCTTGCACTTTTCGCAGATCGGTTTTACAGAAGCTTTGACTTTCATTTCTTCCTCCTAAACTTATTTCTCTCTCCAGGTGATCCGGCCTCGCGATAAATCGTACGGCGAAAGCTCGATCTTCACTCTATCGCCTGGCAATATGCGGATAAAATTCATGCGGATTTTCCCCGATATATGTGCCAGTACTTGGTAACCGTTCTCCAGCTTGACAATGAACATGGCGTTGGGCTGAGCCTCTACCACGGTGCCGAAGACTTCAATCGTATCCTTTTTCGACATCGGACACTCCTCCTTAACGGCGGCCCCGGCTGATGTTGCCGGAGTCCGCAACTGTCAGCAGCAGAGGTTCGTCCTCCGTGATGACCACCGTGTTCTCATAGTGGGCCGATCGTCGGCCGTCACAGGTGACAACTGTCCAGTTGTCCGACAGGGTTTCTACCTGCCAGTCACCTTCATTGACCATCGGCTCAATCGCCAAAGCCATTCCGGGGACTAATCGGGGACCTATCCCCGCCGGCCCGTAATTCGGAATCTGAGGCTCTTCATGCATCGCCTGACCGATGCCGTGCCCGACATAATCCCGTACGACCGAGAAACCGTCGGCTTCCACGCGTTCTTGTATAGCGTGTGATATATCCGACAAGCGGAAACCCGGACGACAAAAGGTCAAGCCTGCAAAAAAACTCTCTTTTGTCGTATCGATCAGCTTTTGTGCCGCTGCATCGATCTGCCCGACCGGGTATGTCCGGGCAGCGTCGCTGTAATAACCTTTGTAAATTGTCCCTAAATCAACGCTCACTATATCCCCTTCCTTTAGCTTACGCTTGGCGTCGGGAATGCCGTGAACGACTTCCTGATTAACTGAAACGCAGGCGCTGGCCGGATATCCGTGATATCCCTTAAAGGCTGCCTGCATGCCTTGATCTTTAATCGACTGACTGACGAACTGATCGATCTCCATCGTGGAGACGCCCGGTTTAATGATGCCGGCTAACTCTTTGAGTATTTCCCCCGCCACCGCGCCGGCCTGGCGCATCAGTTCGATTTCGTGCTCGGACTTGATGATGATCATACAGTTGAAGCTCCCAGCGCTGCCGCGATTTTATCAAAGACTGCCTCCGGTCCGCCGACACCTTCGATGTGAACGATGTTGCCGGACTTCTCGTAGTAGTCAAGTAGCGGGCTAGTCTGCTTATCGTAGACACTAAGCCGGTTCAGCACGGTCGCTTCACTGTCGTCAGCTCTCTGGTAGACCTCGCCGCCGCAGAGATCACATACGCTGTCCTGCTTCGGCGGATGGTATTTTACATGGTAGGGCGCGCCACAATTCCGACAGACCCGCCGCCCGCTCATGCGCTCCATGATGACTGCCTGTTCTACCTGGATATCGATCACTTTATCTAATTTCTGATTCCGGCCGGCCAGGAATTTATCCAGCTCCTCCGCCTGATAAACAGTTCTCGGAAAACCATCTAAGAGAAAGCCATCTTGTGTGTCGGAGCCGTTTAACCGGTCTTTAACCAGTTCAACGACCAGCTCGTCCGGCACCAGCTCACCTTTGTCCATATAGTTCTTGGCCTTTTGACCGAGCGGCGTTCCTTCCTTGACGTTTTTCCGGAAAATGTCACCGGTGGAAATGTGAGGAATTTTATATTTCTCAGAAATCGTCACCGCCTGGGTGCCTTTGCCGGCGCCCGGAGGGCCTAATAACACCAGTTTAAGCATGCTCGCACCTCCTTAGCTCAGCGCAGGAAGCCCTGATAATTGCGCATTACCATCTGGGTCTCCAGCTGTTTCATAGTATCTAAGGCAACGCCGGTCGCAATCAGCAACGACGTACCGCCAAAATGGATCTTTAAATTGGTGAATACCTGAATCAGGTTTGGCATTATCGCCACCAGCGCCAGGAAGACGGCGCCGACAAAGGTGATCCTGGTCATGACCTTGTTCAGATATTCGGTTGTCGGACGGCCAGGCCGAATGCCCGGTATAAACCCGCCGTTCGCCTTCATGTTGTTTGAAACATCGAGCGGGTTAAAGGTCACCGCCGTATAGAAATAGGTAAAGAAGATGATCAGTATGACATCAAATATCATGTAGATCCAGACTCCCGGATTTCCACCCGGCGCGAGCCACTTCTCAATAAACTTGCCGAAAGCGCTGTTCGGCGTGAACATCTGAATGGTCAGCGGAAATTGCAAAAGCGAAATCGCAAAGATGACCGGTATGACGCCGGCCTGGTTTACTTTCATCGGGATGTGCGTACTCTGACCTCCGTACATCTTCCGACCGATAACGCGTTTGGCGTATTGCACCGGGATCTTGCGCTGTCCCTGCTGAACCAGTATGATGCCGACGACTACGAAAAGCGCAAACAGCAAAAACAGAATGATGGACATCAAGCTGATCTCGCCTGCCCGATAGGACTTCCAGGTCGTATGGATAGCGGACGGCATCCGGGCAACGATACCGGCAAAAATAATCAGAGATATCCCGTTGCCGATCCCATTTTCATTGATCTGCTCGCCGAGCCACATCAGGAAAGCCGTGCCGGCGGAAAGTGTCAAGACGATGACCGCAATCGAAAAGGGGCTGCGATCGGTCACGACATTGCGGAAAAGGCCGAGCGCCATTCCGATGGCTTGAATAAAGGCCAACGCTACTGTCAGATAACGGGTGTACTGCGCGATCTTTTTCCGCCCTTCCGTTCCTTCCCGGGCCAGCGCCTCCAGCTTGGGAATGGCGATGGTCAGAAGTTGCAGGATTATGGAAGCCGTGATATAGGGTGTGATGCTCAGCGCAAAGATCGTGAAGTTGCTGAAGGCGCCGCCGGAAAACATATCCAACAGCCCCAGCAGTCCTGTATCATTTGAAAAGACCTTATCGAGCTGCGCCCGGTCGATATTCGGCACCGGAATATTAGATCCCAGCCGGAAGACCAACAGCATCAGCAGCGTGAAGATCATCTTTCGCCGCAGATCAGGTACCTTCCAGGCCCGTCCTAAAGTCCGCAGATATTCCATTTCAGATCACCTCGGCCTTTCCTCCGGCCGATTCGATCTTCTCGACTGCGGATTTGCTGAATTTGTTCGCTTTGACGGTGATGCTCTTTTCCAGCTTGCCTTCGCCCAAAATCTTGATGCCGTACGCAGCCTTTTTTGCCAGGCCGGCTGCCAGCATCATATCAGGGGTCACTTCCGCGCCATTATCAAAAATATTCAAGGCGTCTACATTGACAATTTCCCACTCTTTTTTCCAAATGTTGGTAAAGCCGCGTTTGGGAATTCTCCGATAAAGTGGCATCTGACCGCCTTCAAATCCCAGCCGGGTTCCGCCGCCGCTTCTCGAATTTTGTCCGTTCATACCGCGTCCGCTGGTCTTGCCCAGACCAGATGCAGTGCCGCGACCGCGCCGCTTGGGGTTTTTAGTCGAGCCTTCAGGGGCTCTCAGTTCATGTAGCTTCAAACGGGCCACCTCCTTCTACAGCTCTTCGACTTTCAGAAGAAAGCCGACTTTGGCGATGGCTCCGCGCACAGACGGGGTGTCGATCCGTTCGATCGACTGGTTCAGCTTTTTCAGCCCCAACGCCTCGATGACCTTTCTCTGATTTGGATTAGTGCCGATGGGGCTTCTGACCAGGGTGATCTTCAGCTGCTTTTCTTGCTTTGCTTTTGCCATGAATCCCATCCTCCTATCCTAAGATTTCTTCTTTGGTTTTGCCACGCAACCGGGCGACATTTTCCAATGTCTTCAGATTGCGCAGACCCTCGATGGTAGCGCTCGCCACATTGCCGGCATTTTTGCTGCCGATCGACTTCGCCCGGACATCCTTGATTCCGGCTAATTCCAACACCGTCCGGACAGAGCTGCCGGCGATTACGCCGGTGCCGGGGACTGCCGGCATGATCAGCACCTGGCCAGCGCCAAAGATGCCCAGCGAACGATGGGGCACTGTGGTGCCGACCATCGGTACAAAAATCAATTTCTTTTTTGCGTCTTCGATCGCTTTGCGAACTGCTTCCGGGATTTCCTGAGCCTTGCCTAAGCCGACGCCGACATGACCTTCACGGTCTCCCACGACTACGGTCACGCTGAAGCGAAAGTTCTTACCGCCCTTGACTACCTTGGTAACCCGGCGGATATTGACGATCGATTCCTGTAACTCCAATTTAGACGCATCTATAATATTCTGTCGCATGCTCTTCCTCCTAAATCAGAACTTAAGTCCGGCGGACCGGGCTCCATCGGCCAGTTCTTTGACCCGGCCATGATACAGAAAACCGCCGCGGTCGAAGCATACGGTTTCGATCCCTTTATCGAGCGCTCTTTTGCCGAGTGCTTCACCGACGACTTTTGCCGCCTCTTTGTTCCCACCGTTCTTCAGGCCGGGTTTGATATCTTTATCCAATGTCGAAGCCGACACCAAGGTGGTTCCGCTGACATCATCAATGATCTGGGCGAAGATGTTCGAAAGGCTGCGATAGACACAGAGTCTCGGCCGCTCGGGAGTACCAAAGACGTCCTTTCTGACTCTGGCGTGCCTGGCCAGACGTTTTTCGCTTTTGCTGTTTCTCTTAGCCATAGTCTGCACTCCTTTCTATTTCTTCTTCGCTCCGGTCTTGCCTTCTTTGCGGCGGACCTCTTCAGTAGCATATTTAACGCCTTTTCCCTTGTAGGGTTCCGGCGGACGAATCGCCCGTATATCGGCGGCGTAGTTTCCGACCAAAGCTTTGTTGATGCCTTTAACTATGATTTCATTAGGGTTGGGAACTTCAGTCTGGACGCCTTCCGGATCCTTCAATTCGATAGGATGCGACAGACCCAGCTGCATGACCAGTGTATCGCCTTTCTTTTCTGCCCGATATCCGACGCCAACCAGCTGCAGCTTTTTTTCAAAACCGCTGGTAACGCCGACCACCATGTTGTTTATCAGGGTGCGGGACAAACCATGCGCCGCATGGGCGGATTTGTCTTCCGGATCGACCGACACGCTTAGGCTGCCGTTATTTGTCTCCACTGTAACTTTTTTGCTGATCTGTTCCGCCAGTTCGCCCTTCGGCCCTTTAACGGTGACTGTGTTGCTGTCGCTGATTTTGACCTCGACGCCAGAAGGAAGATCAACCGGTAATTTTCCGATTCTTGACATATTTCTTTCCTCCTTACCAAACGTAACAGATGACTTCGCCGCCAACGCCCAGTTTGCGCGCTTCTTTATCGCTGACGATGCCCTTTGATGTAGAGATGATGGCTATGCCCAATCCACCCAGCACCTTTGGCACCTCATCGCTCTTGGCGTACACCTTGAGACCCGGCTTGGAAATCTTCTTGAGACCGCTGATGACTTTTTCTTTGTCGGTTCCGTATTTCATCTTAACGCGCAGGGTACCCTGGCTGTTCTCATCGATGACATCGTAACCCTTAATATATCCTTCCGAAGCCAGGATGTCGGCAATCGCCTTCTTCATCTTGGAAGCCGGAATATCGACTGTGTTATGTCCGACTGTGTTGGCGTTGCGGATTCTCGTCAACATGTCGGCCACGGGATCTGTCATTGTCATATGTCTATACCTCCCCCTCTACTACCAACTGGCCTTGCGAACGCCGGGGATCTCTCCCCTGTAGGCCAGCTCTCTGAAGCAGATACGGCAAATGCCGTACTTTCTGAGATACGCGTGGGGACGACCGCAGATTCTGCATCTGGTATAGGCTCTGGTCGTAAACTTGGGTTTTCTCTGCTGTTTGATTTTGAGAGATGTTTTAGCCACTTCCGTACCTCCTCTTATTTAGTAAACGGCATGCCGAGGAACTCAAGAAGGGCCTGCGCCTCTTCATCGGTTTTGGCTGTCGTTGTGAATACGATGTTCATTCCCTTGATCATATCGACCTGATCGTAGACAATCTCAGGGAAAATCAGCTGTTCCTTGATACCCATGGAAAAATTCCCCCGGCCATCGAAGGAGTTGCGGCTAACGCCTCTGAAGTCGCGTACGCGGGGAAGCGCGATGTTGAACAGTTTGTCGGCAAATTCATACATGTTGTCGCCCCGCAGGGTGACCTTGGCGCCGACGCTCATGCCTTCACGAACTTTAAAATTCGCAACCGACTTTTTGGCTTTGGTGACCACCGGCCGCTGACCGGTGATGCTGGCGATCTCCTGCACCGCTGTCTCCATGATTTTGGCGTTGTCTTTGGCTTCGCCCAACCCCATATTGAGGGTAATCTTGGAAAGTTTGGGCACTTCCATGACGTTCTTATATTTAAACTTGTCCATCATGGCCGGAAATACGTCTTTTTTATAAATTTCTTTCAATCTGGCTGACATTTCGCTCGTCCCTCCTTTCCTATTCTAAGGTATCGCCTGAACGTTTGGATACGCGTGTCTTTACACCGTTTTCGATTTTATAACCGATTCGGGTGGGTCTGTTTTCGCCCTTTTCCCAGTACATTACGTTGGAAACATGGATCGGACCTTCCTGATGCTTGATTTCGGCAGGAAGTTTCCTGGTCTGTTTCTGATGCTTGGTCTGCACATTAACGCCTTCGACTATGACCTGATTGGTCTTCGGCATCGCTTTCAGCACACGGCCTTTCTTGCCTTTATCTTTCCCGGTGATAACCACCACTGTGTCATTCTTTTTGATATGCATCCGGTGCACCTCCTAAAGTACTTCCGGAGCCAGAGACACGATCTTCATAAAGCTGCGGTCTCTCAACTCTCTGGCGACCGGCCCGAAAATACGGGTGCCGACCGGGTTTTTATCTTCTTTAATAATAACGGCCGCATTCTGATCAAATTTAACATAGCTGCCATCAACTCTGCGCGCGCCCTTTTTTGTGCGAACGACGACCGCTCTGACTATCTCGCCCTTTTTGACGACACCGCCCGGTGTGGCTTCTTTGACCGCGCATACGATGATGTCGCCGATACCGGCGTATTTGCGGTGAGTGCCGCCCAGAACCTTAATGCACAGCAATTCTTTGGCGCCGGAATTATCGGCTACTCTCAGTCTGCTTTCTGTCTGAATCATTCCGGTTGCCTCCTTATTTGACCTTCTCGATCACGTTGACCAGCCTCCACCGCTTGTCTTTGGACAGCGGGCGGGTCTCCATGATGCGCACTTTATCGCCGATGTTACATTCGTTGTTTTCATCGTGAGCCTTGAATTTCTTGGTTCGCTTCATCGATTTTCCGTAAAGAGAATGCCGTACGAAGTCTTCCACAGCCACGACCACGGTTTTGTCCATCTTATCGCTGACGACCATGCCAACCTTGGTTTTTCTTCTGTTTCTGTCTTCCATGATCACATCCTCCTTTCTTTAACATCTGTCTTTTCAAGTTCTTTTTCCCTAATGATCGTCTTGACCCGGGCTATATCCTTCTTGACGTCCCTCATTTTAAGAGGGTTCTCCAGCTGGCCGGTGACCTGTTGGAAGCGGAGGTTGAATAATTCCGTCTTCAGTTTTTTCACCTCGTTGACCAGTTCGACCTCAGTCATTTCTCTGATTTTTTCAATTTTCATTACGCTTCACCACCCTCTGCTAAGGTCTGTCCCTTGACAGTGAATTTGCATCTGACAGGCAGTTTATGGGCTGCCAAGCGCATGGCTTCTCTGGCTTTATCTTCGGGTACACCTTCGATCTCGAACATTACGCGGCCCGGCTTGACAACCGCTACCCAAAATTCGGGAGCACCTTTACCGGAACCCATCCGGACTTCGGCAGGTTTCTTGGTCACCGGCTTGTGCGGAAAAATCTTGATGTAAACTTTACCGCCACGTTTGATCGACCGGGTCATGGCGATACGGGCTGCCTCGATCTGATTCGAGGTGATCCAGCCGCAATCTTCTGTGACCAGACCATAGGTGCCGTAGGTTATGGTATTGCCTTTAGTGGCAACACCTTTCATTCTTCCTCTATGGACACGACGACGTTTGACGCGTTTGGGCATTAACATCGTTCCGTTCCTCCTTTCATGCTCCTAATCTTCTTGTTTTTGGGGCTCGGTCGCCGGCGGCGTTTCAACTGTTTCAGGCGCCTGCGGCTCGGGATCTTCCGGCATAGTCGCTGCCTGGGTCACCGGCCGAATCCGCTTTCTCGGGTTGACCGCTTTAGGCAGTTCAGGGGTTTCGCCTCTGCGCGGTCCGCCTCTGCGGTCGCCTCTATCCGAACGTTCCGACCTGTCATCCCGTCTGCGCCGGTCACGATCGCCTGAGCGCCTTCTCCGATCGCTGCGCTCATCTGCTTTCGGTTCTTCCGGCATCGGGCTTTGCAATTCTTTGGACAGAATCTCGCCCAGATTGATCCAGACTTTGACGCCGATCTTGCCGTATTGCGTATCCGCTTCGGCAAAGCCGTATCTGATATCTGCTCTTAAAGTATGCAGGGGTACATTCCCTTCATTATATTTCTCGCTGCGTGCGATTTCCGCTCCGCCCAGGCGGCCGGAAACCATTACTTTCATTCCTTTGGCGCCGGCCTTCATGGTGCGGCCCATCGCCTGCTTCATCGCCCGGCGGAAGGAGATACGTTTTTCCAGCGCCTGTGCGATGCTTTCAGCGGTCAGCTGGGCGTCTAATTCGATACGCCGAACTTCGACGATGTTCAGGTTGACGGTCTTGCCGCTTCGCTTCTCCAGCTCTGCTTTCAATTCGTTGATGCCTTCTCCGGAACGGCCTATCACCATGCCGGGCCGGGCTGTCAAAACAGTCACCCGGACCTCATTGTTGGCGGCCCTTTCGATCAGGACTTTGGAAACGCCGGCGGTGTAGAGCTTCCGCTTCACGAAATCACGTATTTTATTGTCTTCCACAAGATAATCGGCAAAATCCTTTTTATCGGCATACCATTTGGAATTCCAATCTTTGATAACGCCCACTCTCAACCCATGGGGGCTAACTTTCTGACCCATTCAGCAATCCTCCTACTCTCGTTCCTTGAGCGTGACACCAATGTGGCTGCTTTTCTTAAGGATAATCGATGCGCGGCCCTGCGCGCCTGCTCTCCATCGTTTCTGAGTCGGCCCCTGATGGGCGTAGACTTCAGCGATGTAAAGCTTGTCGACATTCATGTTATGATTGTTTTCCGCATTGGCGGCTGCCGATTGAACGACTTTCTCCACCAGGACAGAGCCCTTGCCGGGCGTGAATTTGAGGATGTTCAGCGCGTCTTTCAAATCTTGTCCGCGGACTAAGTCAACCACGGGTTTCAGCTTAATGGGAGACATTCTGACATATTTTGCAACTGCTTTCGCTTCCATATCTTAGATCCTCCTTCTCCCTTACTTTTTCTTGACTTTCGAAGATTTGTCCGCTGCGTGTCCTCTGTATGTGCGGGTCGGCGCGAACTCGCCCAAGCGATGCCCGACCATATCTTCTGTAATATAGACCGGCACGTGTTTTTTACCGTCATGGACGGCGATGGTATGTCCAACCATCTGCGGAAAGATGGTCGATGGCCGGGACCAGGTCTTGATGACCTTTTTTTCGTTCGCCTCGTTCATGGCGTCGATTGATTTCAACAGCTTTTCGTTTACAAAAGGTCCTTTTTTAAGTGATCTGCCCATTTAATCGATTCCTCCTTTCCTTTACTTCTCGTTGCGTCTCTTGATGATCAATGGTTCCGAACGACGATTCTTTCTTCTGGTTTTGTATCCCAGAGTCGGTTTCCCCCAGGGAGTGACCGGGCTGACGCGGCCGATGCCGGTCTTACCTTCGCCGCCGCCATGCGGGTGATCGTTCGGGTTCATGGCTGAGCCACGGACCGTCGGGCGATAACCCATGTGACGTTTCCGTCCGGCTTTGCCGATGTTGATATTTTCATGGTCATGATTGCCGACTTCGCCGATGGTAGCCCGGCACTCCATACGGATTTTGCGGACTTCACCGGATGGCAGACGGATGGTTGCATAATTACCTTCCTTGGCCATCAGCTGCGCGCCGTTGCCGGCCGAACGAACCATCTGAGCACCTTTGCCGGCTTTCAGCTCGATGCAGTGAATGATAGTACCGACCGGAATGTTGGCGACCGGCAGGGCATTGCCGACCTGAATATCCGCATCCGGTCCGGAGACGACGGTGTCACCGACCTTCAGCTTGTTCGGCGCGATAATATAGCGCTTATCACCATCAGCATAGAAGATAAGGGCGATGTAGGCGCTCCGGTTTGGATCATACTCTATCGCTGCGACCTTGCCGGGAACGCCGTCCTTGTTGCGCTTGAAATCTATAATGCGATATTTTCTGCGATATCCGCCGCCTCTATGGCGAACGGTGATCCGGCCGCTGGCATTCCGACCGGAATATTTTTTCAAAGTAACAGTGAGGGATTTTTCCGGAGTATCGGTGGTAATCTCTTCAAATGTAGGCACCGTCATGCCCCGAAGCCCCGGAGTAACCGGTTTATAATGTTTGATTCCCATGCTGCGTTACCTCCTTACAGACCCTTGAAGAACTCAATTTCCTTACTCTTTTCGGTAAGTATGACGATGGCCTTCTTGGAAGCCGCGGTGCGGCCGATATTCCGCCCCATTCTCTTGAGTTTGCCTTTTTGATTCATTATGTTGACTTTTTCAATATCGACGCCGAAGATCTCTTCAAGCGCCTGTTTGACCTGCGTTTTGTTCGCCGATGGCGCCACCTTGAAGGTGTAACGCTTGTTTGCGGCTTCATCCATGCTGCGCTCGGTGATGACCGGTTTCAGGATGATGTCGTAGGGGCTGCTCATTAGGAATACACCTCCTCGATGCGGTTGACGGCTTCTTTAGTTACGATCAGGCTCTGATGATTGACGATGTCGTAGACATTCATTTCACCGACCATGGTCGTCTTGACGCCGGGTATATTTGCTGTCGAAAGAATGACATTATCATTCTTGATGTCGGTAATGATCAGGGCTTTCTTGGCTGCTTTAATCTTCTGCAGCAAGTCGAGCATTTCTTTGGTTTTAGGCTTGTCAAACGACAATGTCTCTAAAACAATAACATCTTTGCCTTCGACTTTAGCTGAAAGCGCCGATTTCATGGCCAACCGACGGAGTTTCCGGGGCAGGGAGTAACGGTAGTCGCGCGGCTTGGGGGCAAACACGACGCCGCCGCCGATATGGCTGGGGGATGTCCGGCTGCCTTGCCGGGCACGGCCGGTGCCTTTCTGCCGGAAGGGTTTTCTGCCGCCGCCGCGCACTTCGGCGCGAGTCTTGGCGGATTGAGTCCCCTGGCGCTGATTTGCCAGATAGTTTTTCACAACCGCATGAACTGCATATTGATTGACTTCGATTCCGAAGATTTCATCTTTCAGCTCAATGGTGCCGGCTTCACTGCCGTCCATTTTGAGCATTGTGACCTGTGCCATTTGTCTTCCTCCTTTCTGCTCCGTCTCTATTTTTGAGCATCCTTGCTCTTGACCGCGTACTGGATACGGACGAGTCCGCCTTTGGGCCCCGGAACGGCGCCTTTAACCAGCATGATGTTGCGATCGGGCAGGGTTTTTACTAATTCAACATTCTGCACGGTAACCGTATCACGGCCCATCCGCCCGGCTGATCTATTGCCTTTGAATACTCTTCCCGGATTGGCGCTGCCAGCCAGGGCGCCGGCCAAGCGATGATGCTTGGAACCGTGACTCATCGGGCCGCGACCTTGTCCCCAGCGCTTAATGATGCCCTGAGTGCCTTTGCCCTTTGATGTCCCGGTGATATCCAGCTTCTTGCCAATCTCGAAGTCGGCGACGGTGATCTCCTGGCCGGCTTCGTAGCTTTCACCCTCGTCCAAGCGGATTTCCTGAAGGTATTTTTTCAGCGGAACCTGCCATTTGGCAAAGTGACCCTTGGTCGGTTTGTTCGCCCGCTGTTCCTTTAAATCCTGATAGCCAATCTGGACAGCCGCATAGCCGTCGGTTTCGACCGTTTTGACCTGCGTCACCACGACCGGGCCGGCCTCAATGACTGTTACCGGAATGGCTTTGCCGTTTTCTGAAAAAACCTGCGTCATGCCGATTTTCTTGCCTAAAATGGTTTTCATGAAATGACTTTCTCCCTTCTTACAGCGGATTGCTCCGGCCTTGGCCGGTCAATCATTCTAAGACTCCAGCGGCATTCTTGCCTCTTCTCTTCCTACAGCTTTATCTCAATGTCGACGCCGGCCGGCATGTCCAGCCGCATGAGGGCGTCGATGGTCTTTGAAGTCGGCGACAGGATATCGATCAGACGCTTGTGCGTCCGCTGTTCAAATTGTTCACGGCTGTCTTTATATTTGTGGACAGCGCGCAGGATGGTGACCACCTGTTTCTCGGTCGGCAAAGGGATCGGACCGGAAACATCGGCGCCGGTCTTCTTGGCTGTATCAACGATGCGGGCAGCCGACTGGTCGAGCGATTTGTGATCATAGGCTTTCAGTTTGATGCGGATCTTCTGTGTGCTCATTAACTTTCCTCCTGAAAATGTTTTCGTACGTTTTCGCTATTCCTGTACGGGGGATCCCGCATACACGCAGCCGTGTGTCTCGTGATTCAGGCGCATACCATATCCTGCAAAATCCCCTTGCTCCCTTCATGAGGGAGCACTCTTCGGCGGAAATTCTCCGATAGCCCGGTAACTTCCCGCTATATCCGGCGTTTGAAGCCGCAATTAAAGAACAGCCGCAATCGCAAGCTTTTACAGTATATAGCAGGGCTTTTTAGATTGCAAGACTTTTTCTCAACTTTCTTGCGAAAAAACAAGATTTTTTCGCAAGAAAAAGGCGGGAATTTCAACGTTATTTCCCGCCGCCCTTCTAACACGCAGCCGTGTGTCTCATTTTCTGATACATATGACGCATTTTCTATTGGATATCGGGCCTTCGGTCGGGTGTAATCAGGAATTTTTCATCATGACGCTTTCAACCACATCCGATACATTCTCGCAGGCATCGCAGCACTTTTCGAGGAAGTGGAAGATGTGCGTCCAGGCGCTGATCTCCACCGGGCTGGCGCCGCTCGTGTACAGCGCGCGGGTGGCTTCGGTGTAGTGGCGGTCGCCGTCCTCTTCCAGCCGGTTCACTTCTATAATCAGCTGGTGCAGAGTCTTTGATTTACGGAAATTAGCAAACTCTCCCATCGCCTCTTTAAGCGCCGTGCAGCATTGCTGGATGACCTTGGCCATGACCAGGGCTTCCGGCCGCAAGGTGCGGATATTGTACATATAAAAACGCATCAGAACATCTTCGATCGAATCGGTCACCTCGTCGATCAAATGCGCTAGTTCCATGATGTCTTCCCGCTCGATCGGCGTGATGAACTCTTTGGAAAGTTTTTCGATCATGGCGTGTTTTTTCAAGTCGCAATCATGTTCGATCTTATGCATGTCTTTCATCCAAGCAGCCAGATTTTCCGGATCATAATTCTGAATGACTTTAATCAGAAAACCAGACGCCATGCAGGCATAATCGATCAGTTCAACAAATGTATCAAAATAATATGCGTCTCTGCTCGACATAACAAGACCTCCGTTCCGGGCTTTAGAACACCCGCATGAATATAAACGCCATCAGAAAGCCAATCAACCCGCAACCAGGAAAGGTAAGTATCCAAGTCAATACCATTTCACGGACGATCCCCCAGTTTACACAAGATAAACGTTTGGCTGCCCCTACTCCCATGATCGCCGTCGTCTTGGTGTGTGTCGTGCTCACCGGGATTCCAAAAGAAGAAGACAGAAATAGGCAGATGACAGCTGCCAGATCGGCAGAGAAACCCTGATACTTTTCAAGTTTCACCATGTCCATACCGACCGACTTGATGATGCGATAGCCGCCAATAGATGTTCCCAGAGCCATGACGAACGAGCAAAGTATCATCAGCCACAGAGGAATCACAAACTGAAAGGCCGCCGCATCGTGCTGTGCCAGGAAAACGCCCAGCATGAAAACGCCCATGAATTTTTGACCATCCTGAGCGCCATGCATAAAAGCCATTCCGGCAGCGGCTCCGATCTGTGCATTTTTGAATATGCCAAAGGTCTTTCTGCGGTCTATATTGCGGCAACCATAACCAATAAGTTTAACGATCAGCCAGCCCAAGCCAAATCCGAGTCCGGTTGACATAATTAATCCGTACAGCACTTTTACCCACTCTTCCGGATTGATGCCATTGAAACCGCCTTGCAGGGCGATCGCCGCGCCGGATATGCCGGCGATCAAGGCATGGCTCTCGCTTGTCGGGATTCCGAAGTACCACGCCCCGGTTGCCCAGATGACGATGGCAAACAAGGCTGCACACAGAGCCAGCAGGGCCTCCCGGGGGTCGCCTCCAAAATCGACCATCCTGTAAATCGTCTGAGCAACCGTCGCATTGAACAGTGTCATCACGAAAACACCCAGGAAATTAAAAACCGCAGCCATCAGGATCGCTCTTTTGGGATCCAGGGCGCGGGTTGATACACAAGTAGCAATGGCATTTGGTGCATCTGTCCAGCCATTTACCAAAATGACTGCCAGAACCAAAACAACGGTCACCGCCAAAGCCGGATTTGTCGCCAGGTTGCTCAAAAACAAGTCCAACGATATTGAGCCAGCCATGATACCCCCACTTTACAACATGTTTACACCGATTTTACACCGTCTTTAATAATACTCGTTTTCCAGGCAGAGCGCAAGGTCGAAAAGCTGCTCATTCGTCGGCAAAATTTTAGTAGATCACCCGCCGGCAAAGCTGATACTAAATGGCATTTGCGTTATAAAAAGCGAGCCCGATGCTAACTTCCGGTACTCGCTTTTATGACATTGCTATATAATGCGCTTGTATTTAGCCCTTGATGATGCTGGCAACAACGCCCGCGCCGACTGTCCGGCCGCCTTCGCGGATCGCGAAGCGCAGTCCCTCTTCGATCGCGATCGGCGTAATCAGGCTGATCTCCATCTCGATGTTATCT
>DUVF01000065.1 GCA_012841165.1 Clostridiales bacterium | reverse complement strand
GCCTTTGAACTCCATCTTTTTGAGGTCTTTAATAACTTCGTTCAGCAGACGGGCCGGTGCGATTGCGTCGTCATAGCTCAGTGCAAATGCACTGGGACCCTTCAACAGGTCTTTTAAGGCCTCGAACTCGGTACCTTCAATGGCCCGACTGAAGAAGGTGTTTTTATAGACCGTATAGTCGACATCACCCTCGCGCAATTTCTTACGCATAGCATTAGCCTGCTCAACGGTTATCCCCATGTAATCAACCACGACCGCTGAAGTCGCCTTGCTCAGCTTTTCTTTGATCTCATTGACGGTCGCTTGTTTTTTCTTGAGATTTTCCTGTGATGGCATATTAGGATACTCCTTTCTTTAAGGATATGAACCGAAAAAACCTCTTCCATCTGCAGACAGAAAAGGTTTAACTTGATATCTATCAAAAACCTCGGCAGGAGATTAAGCCGAATGGCGCCTGCTGTCTACAGTTCGTCTTCAGTTTTCAGGGTTTTACTTCGATCCGGGTCTTTTCGACCTAGTGGAAGCTTATCTTCAGCGGGTTCAAATGAACGCCGGGGCCCATCGTGCTGGCTACCGTCACGCTCTTAAGATATTGGCCTTTGGCTACGGCCGGCTTAGCCTTGATGATAGCTTCCAAAAGCGCGTTTAAATTGTCCGTTAATTTTTCCGATCCAAAGGAAACCTTACCGATTGGGCTATGAATAATGTTTGTCTTATCCAAACGGTATTCGACCTTACCGGCTTTGATCTCACTAATGGCTTTTTCGAGCTCCATGGTGACGGTTCCGGATTTGGGGTTGGGCATCAGGCCTTTGGGTCCGAGAATCTTTCCGAGTCGTCCGACGACGCCCATCATGTCGGGTGTCGCAACGACAACATCGAAATCGAACCAGCTCTCTGCTTGAATTTTTTGAGCCAGATCTTCGGCGCCGACAAATTCTGCTCCAGCGCTTTCGGCCTCTTTCGCCTTATCGCCTTTGGCAAATACCAGCACCCGTTTTTCTTTACCGGTTCCATGCGGCAAAACAATTGCGCCTCTAACCTGCTGGTCGGCGTGACGTCCGTCGACGCCCAGCTTGACGTGTACTTCGACTGTTTCGTCGAATTTAGCACGAGCAGTTTTGACAACCAGATCGATTCCTTCCGCCAAATCATACAACGTGTTTCGATCTATCTGGCTGGCTGCTTCTTTGTAGGTCTTTCCTCTCTTAGGCATTTGAATCCTCCCTGTGGTGCAAACGGCTTAGCCTCCCACTTTGCTATTCCTCGATAACGATGCCCATGCTGCGGGCGGTGCCTTTGATCATTTCTGTAGCCGAATCGATATTGGCGGCATTCAGATCCGGCATCTTGATTTTAGCGATCTCTTTAACCTGATCGACGCTCAGCGTAGCTACTTTCTTCTTGTTCGGCTCGCCCGAGGCTGATGTCAGGTTAGCAGCTTTTTTCAGCAGAACGGCCGCCGGCGGGGTCTTGGTAATAAAGGTAAATGATCGATCCGTATAGACGGTTATGATAACCGGTATGATCATTCCCGGCTGATCAGCTGTCTTGGCATTGAACTGTTTGCAGAAGTCCATAATATTAACGCCCTTCTGTCCAAGCGCCGGTCCAACCGGGGGCGCAGGGGTAGCATTGCCGGCAGGGATCTGCAGTTTGATCAGGCCATCAACTTTTTTTGCCATGTGTTTCTCCTTTCTCTCCGGTTTTCAAAACGGGTCCGGAGGTCTCGTCACTACATTTTATCGACTTGGGCAAACTCCAGTTCAACCGGCGTATCGCGGCCGAACATGGAGATCCGAACTTTCATTGTCTGTTTATCGAAATTGACTTCCTCTACTACGCCCATAAAGCTCTCGAAGGGGCCGTTGATAACTTTAATGGTGTCTCCGGGATTGACATCAAGTTTGATATAGATTTTTTCAATACCCATCCGGCGTACTTCCTCATCGGTCAGCGGCACCGGCTCCGAACCATGCCCTACAAAGCCGGTCACGCCTTGCGTATTGCGTACCAAATACCATGATTCATTGGTGACGATCATTTTGACGATAACATAGCCGGGGAACATTTTACGCGTTTTTATTTTGCGCTGACCGTCCTTGAACTCTATGCTGTCTTCTGTCGGAACGACCACTTGGAGAACCAGATCCTGCATCCCTTGATTCTCCACCAGTTTTTCGATATTAACTTTAACTTTGTTTTCGTGGCCGGAATAGGTATGAATCACATACCACCTGGCGCGAACATCGCTTTCCTGCTCACCGGCATCGGTTTCCTGATCCGCGTCTTCTGCTATTTCTTCAGGAGCGGCCTTATCAATATCTGCCGTCTCATCAATGGCTTCAGCATCCGCTACTTGTCCGTCTTCCACGATTTCTTTTTTTTGTTTCATTCTATTGCTTTCTAAATGTTGATGTTCAACACTGCTCTGAGCGCCGCCAGTATGGCTGAATCAAATGCCCAGAAAAGCACGGCGAACACCGTACAGGTAAGTAGGACCACCCAGGTATAAGAGGCAAGTTCCTCTTTAGTTGGCCACACTACCTTTTTCATCTCAGTGCGAACGCCCCTGAAATACTCGCCCAAGCTCACCCTCTGTCTTTTCGGAGGCGTTTTTTTGGCGCTGCTCCTGGCCGCGGGGGTTTTCTCTGTGGGTTTGTTGCTCATTTCGCTACCTCTTTATTTCGTCTCTCTATGCAGCGTGTGCTTCTTGCAGAACCGGCAATATTTGCTGAACTCGACTCGATCGGGATCGTTCTTTTTATTCTTCATCGAGTTGTAATTGCGCTGTTTGCATTCGGTACAGGCCAAGGTGATTCGAACTCTCATGTTCATCGTCCTCCGCTTCTAACAAAACTAAGGCCCCCTGAGGTGGCCGTGTAAAGTCGCCTAATTAAACTAACATACTTTCCGGTGGCTGTCAATTTCTTTCTCTTATATTTGACCTTCGCCCTTCTAAAGATTTTACAGCTCAAGCGTGCCGAGGCAAAAGTACCATCAAAAAATGGGAGCGGCTAAAAGCCGCTCCTTTTAATGTTCAATCAATACTTCTTAATCTTCTAAATGGATATGTGGCTTAGCCCTTGATGATGCTGGCAACAACGCCCGCGCCGACTGTCCGGCCGCCTTCGCGGATCGCGAAGCGCAGTCCCTCTTCGATCGCGATCGGCGTAATCAGGCTGATCTCCATCTCGATGTTATCT
>DUVF01000064.1 GCA_012841165.1 Clostridiales bacterium | reverse complement strand
GGCGCAGGGGTGAAGGTGACGCCGCGGCTCGGTTTATAAGAGCCGGTTGCCTGAAGATAAGCAACCACCTGATTGGCCAGCGTGTCTTTTTTTTCCTGCTCGGTCCCATGTGTCAAAAGTCCGAATGGCTTTTCCACCGCCAACAGATGCGTGTCTTCGTAAGCGATGCCAAAGCTGCGTCGCGCTTGTTTTATAACCGGTCTCTTTTCTAATTCGGCAGCCGCTTCCTTCGGAATTGCCAGGTCAATGCGGTCGCCTGGTTGCAGCCTCGCGTCCGGCGATGCTTTGCGACCATTCACCCGCAGTTCTGTTCGAATCCACCGGTATATTAAACTGAGCGGCGCATGGCGGAAGGTCTTCTTCAGAAAACGATCCAGGCGCTGCCCCGCTTCTGCTTCGGAAATCTCTATTTTTACCATTATGGTATTATACAACAGAAGCCGGCGATACGCAAAAACCTTTTGTACTGCAGTGGTTTGTATGCTAAATTGTATGTAAGAGGGATAATTCTATGAATCGCTTTAAAGAAAAACTTAAAGATCTGTTCTACGATAAAAACGATCTGTTTATAGCAATAATTGTGCTGGTTTTGGCCGGCCTGCTGATTCAAAACCGAATCGGCGTCATAATGGACTACCCGGCCATTATGGCCGCTCAGGCATCTTCCGAAAATTCGCTACGAACCGAAACCCCTAAAGAACCGGCGGAAAATAAACCGGCTTCACCGGCCGAAACTTCAAACGAAGCATCAGAAGAAGAAATTGCCGATCCCGAAGAACCCGATGTTCCGGGAAACACAGAAACGCCTGACGACCCGATCGCCGATAGTGCCACCAGCGAGCCGGCCGTCAAACAAGTCTCGATTTATATTGAATACGGAGCAACCGGCAGCCAAATCGCACAACTTCTGGTCGATTCAGGATTGATCACCGAAAAGCAGCAGTTCTATGACGCAGTTCGTACCGCCGGCGCCGAAACTCGTCTTCAGGCAGGCAATTTCAAAATACCGTCCAATGCATCACCTGCCCAGATCATTGATATCATCACCCGTTAAGTGATGGTATGCTCATATAGCGTAAAAGAACAGGAGGAATCAACCATGGCTTTTGTGACCTCCCGGGAAATGTTCGCCCGGGCAATGAATAGCGACTATGCAGTCGGCGCATTTAATGTCAATAACATGGAGATCATCCAGGGCATCGTTGACGCTGCCAAGGCGGAACAGGCGCCTCTGATCCTGCAGGTGTCCGCCGGCGCTCGTAAATATGCCAAGCCCACCTACCTGATCAAACTTGTGGAAGCGGCAGTCGAAGATACCGGCCTTGATATCTGCCTGCACCTTGATCATGGCGAAGATTTCGACATCTGTAAAAAGTGTGTCGACGACGGCTTTACCTCGGTCATGATCGACGGTTCAAAGTATCCCTTCGAAGAAAACATCGCACTGACCAAGCAGGTCGTTGAATACGCCCACGCCAAAGGCGTGACCGTTGAAGCCGAACTCGGCAGGCTGGCAGGCATTGAAGACAACATAAATGTCGATGCGCGCTCCGCCAGTTTTACCGTACCGGAAGAAGCAGCCGAATTTGTCGCCCGCACCGGCGTCGATTCACTGGCTGTCGCCATCGGCACCAGCCACGGCGCCTATAAATTCAAAGGCGAGCCTTACCTCGATTTCGAGCGCCTGAAGAAGATCCACCAATTAATACCCGATACACCGCTCGTTCTGCACGGCGCGTCGACTGTTCTTCCAGAATTTGTAAATTTGTGCAACGAATACGGCGGCGAGATTCCGGGCGCCCAGGGCGTGCCGGAGGAAATGATACGCGAAGCAACCAAGTACGGCGTCTGCAAGGTGAACATTGATACCGATCTTCGGCTTGCGATGACAGCTGAAATCCGGCGCTATTTCGCAGAGCACCCGGCTGAATTTGATCCCCGCAAATATTTAGGACCGGCCCGCGACGCAATACGGCGAATGGTTCAGCATAAGATCAAAAATGTTCTGGGCGCAAGCAATAAAGCTTGATTAGTAAGCCCGCAGATTACGACCAGGCAGACAACTTTTATAATTCTTAACAAAAAACCCGTTTCAGATGATTATATCATCTGAAACGGGTTT
>DUVF01000063.1 GCA_012841165.1 Clostridiales bacterium | reverse complement strand
GAAGTGGCTGGCGAACAGTATGCCATAGTCCACGGTTGCGCCTAGCTGAACTGCGCTGATGATCTGATAGCCGATGTAATTGAGTGAAGTACCTGCGAAATAGGGGATGCCTAAGTTGATCCAGATCGCTCCTTCGATTGTCAGCAGCAAAATCAACGGTATGGACAGGCTGCGGAAGGTAATCAATATGACTAAGCCTATGGCTAACACCGAGCCGCCCTGAACTACAGGTGTATCGGCGATAATTGTTGTTTTAAGATCATAGTTGACCGCTGGTTGACCAAGCAAGTGGCTTTTTCCAGGGTAATAGGAGTCGGCTAATTTCCGTATTCGTTCGACCAGCTGGAAAGTGCGGTCGCTTTCGACCGGCACATCGGCGTAGAGGATGTAGCGGCTCAAGCCGGCTGTTTCAAATTGGTCTAGGGCGTCATCGGGGATGAATTCCCTGGGAACTTGTGCGCCGACTGCTTTTGAGTAGTCAATCACAGTTGTGATTTCGGGTATCCGGTCGAGCTCTTCTGATAATTTACTTTCTAAAGCAATATTTCCAGATGGAACCAAGAGCATCATCTGCTGATTTTCGCCGAAAATTCCGGCCAGTTTATCGATATCCGCCTGCGCCTGGGATTCGGGGCTGTGAATGCCCGATGAACCGTAGATGAAATCGGTCTGTCGTTGTCCCATATAGCTGGGGATAACGATCAGCACCACAACGATCGCCAGCGGCAGGCAGATTTTGACGACAACGCGGGCGAAGCCTCTGAAGCTTGGGAGGAAGGGCCGGTGCTGGGTGCGGTCGACCCATTTGGTCGTCAAAACGGTCAAAACCGGCAGGAGGATGATGACGGACAGAAAGCTGAACAAAATACCTTTAGCCAGTATCAGTCCCAGATTGGCTCCCAGCCGGAACTGCATCAGGCCGAGCGCCAGAAAACCAAAGACCGTGGTCGCCGCGCTGGCGGCAATTGCCGGGATCGACTCGTGTACCGCCAGCTTCATCGCTTCTTCAATATTGTTGCCTTGTTGGCGGAAACGGGAAAAGCTATGCAGCAGGAAGACGGCGTAATCCATCGAAACCGCCAGTTGCAGGGTGGCGCTGGCCGCTCGGGTGACATAGGAAACATCGGGCATGATGATGTTTGTGCCTTCGTTAAGCACGATGGCGACTCCGATGGCGACCAGAAAAAGCAGAGGCTCAAACCAGGAGCTGGTTGAAATCAACAGCACCAGCAAGACCAGCGGAACGACAAAAAACATGATGCGCGAGACTTCTCCCATGGACAAAGCCTGAATGGTGGCCTGGTTGAAGGCTTCACCGGTCAAAACTGCGTTTTCGCCTCCGGCCTGGCGGATGGCGTCGGTGGCTTCGACAGTAAAGGCCGGATCGACCCGCAGCATAAAAAGCGCTCCGCCGTTTTTGTACCAGGAGTCGACCAGTTGGCTGTCGAGAGACGCCAGGGGTTGATAGATGTCAGTCGCGTCGTCCAGCCAGAGCACCGATTCGACATGCGGCAGGGTCTTCAACTGTTCTTTTAACTCGATTGCCTGAGGGATGGTTATATCAGGTATATAAAGATTGGCGTTGGGCAGCCCTTCGGCAAAGCTTTGGTCAGCGATTTTGATCGCCTTGGTAGAGGGTGCTTGTTCCGGCAGATAGTCGGTAAGGTCGTAATGGACTTCGACCAGCGGAATGCAGAGCCCGGCGATGACGGTGATTATGAGAGCGATTATAAGTACCAGGGCCCGGTGGTGAAGCAGCCCGTTAATCAGTCTTTTCAATGCTACCTCGAACTAATGAACACATGTTGATTTTATGGCGCATGTCTATTATAATACGATTGTCAGATGAAGCAATCATCAATTTGCGCGGATTTGTCAATTAACGAACAGGCAGAAAAATAATTGTTCAGAAAGCAGGAAAAGATGACTGTTAAAGGGGATCGCCGGGTACGGCGGACACAAAAAGCGCTGCGTGACGCATTGACCCAACTTCTTATGGAGAAGAGCCTCAAAGAGATCAGCGTGATCGAGCTGGCTGAACAGGCGGATATCAACCGGGGGACTTTTTATCTGCACTATAGAGATATCTATGACTTGTACGCCAGTATTGAGGAAGAGATCGTCAGAGAATTTTTCGAAATCTTCCGAAAACACCACCGGGGTGGCGCATCAATGATGCCTATTATTATTGAAGCTTTTGAATATCTCGGGCGGAATGCGGATATCTGCCGCTTCATTCTCGGATCTGAGGGCAGTGAATTTCTTGACCGGCTGATCGAAACAGGCAAACCGCAAACTGCTTCAGAGTGGGAGCAGCTCTTTCCCGGTGTCAGCCCGGCAGATCATGAACTATATTATACTTTTATAACTTCAGGTTGCGTTGGCCTGATCCGCCGCTGGTTTAAGGCCGGACTGCGCGAATCGCCTAAACGGATGGCCGAGATCGCCCGAACGCTTATGGAACAGGCCTGTCGGCCGGCGGTTCTATAACATTATACTACCAATAAGGTTTTATTAGCGATTTTGTATTGACGCACAAGCCGCTTATTTGGTAGAATCTAATCAATAGTAATAGTCGGAAACTTCAATATTTTCTCTAGGTCTTTTTCCCTAAAAGTAAGGTCATCAGGGAGAAAGGCCCGTAAATCAGATCGAAAAAGATCGGTTCTATCGATTGAATCTTCGAATCTGATGTGTCGAAAAAGGAGACCAAGCGAAAAGTAATGCGATACGCTTGATCTGTCCTTTTATGTGGGATGTTTTTAGGCTCCCGCAGAACAGTTATCGATCGCATGTTGTAGTGAAGGGAAGTCAGGAGGAAACAAACAAATGAAGCTAAGAAAAATGACCTTGCACATCAATGGCGCCAACCGCACGTTCATTTTCAATCCGGAAACAGACACTTTGGCCAGCGTGCTGCGCCGGCTGGGGTTGACCGGAACCAAAATCGGCTGCGGAACCGGTGTCTGCGGGGCCTGTTCAGTAGTCTTGAACGGAAAGGTGATTCGTTCCTGTACAAGAAGGATGAAAGCAGTTGACGAATACAGCAGTGTCGTCACCGTTGAGGGCCTTGGCAATCCGATGAATCCGCATCCGCTGCAGGCCGCAATGGTTCACATGGGAGCAGTACAATGCGGCTTCTGTACACCGGGCTTTGTCGTATCAGCCTATGGCTTGCTGTTGGAGAACCCCTCGCCGACCAGAGAAGATGTGCGCGACTGGTTCCAAAAACACCGCAATGTATGCAGATGCACAGGATATAAGCAGATCGTTGATGCGGTCATGGAAGCTGCGGCAATCATGCGCGGCGAAAAGACCATCGATGACATCGCGTTCGACTGGAAAGCCGAAAAAGACGGCTATTACGGCAAACCGCTGCCCAGACCGGTCGGTCTGTCCAAGGCTTGCGGCGTAGCAGATTATGGCGACGACGTCGAACTGCACATGCCGGCGGAAACCCTCAAAGTGGTACCGGTTATGCCTCGTGTAGCGCATCATGCCAAGATTCTGAGCATCGACTACAGTGAAGCAGAGAAAATGCCTGGCGTGGTCAAGGTGATCACCGCCGAAGATATTAAAGAAGCCAACCGGCTGCAGATGTATCAGTATACACCTCGCACCACCGCTTTCGACCAGGTGCACAAGCTGATCACCGATGATACCATCGTCAACTGGGGTAACATCGTTGCGCTGGTAGCCGCCGACACGAAAGATCACGCGCTGGCCGCCGCCAAGAAAGTAAAGGTAGAGGTCGAACCCTTACCGGAATATCTCAATTATCTTGACGCTGCTATGCCGGACGCAAAGCGTATCCACCCGACGATGGATAACGTCTGGAGCTTCCAGCCGCTGCTGAAGGGCGATTCCGACAAGGTGCCCGAACTGATCGACGGAGCGGCGCACTCGGTAGAAGGCAGCTTCTATGCTTCCCGTGAACCGCACATGTCCATCGAAGGCGACACGGTACAGGCTTACTACGATGACGAAGGAATCATGAACGTCCACTGTAAGACGATGACACTTTACTGGAACCGCGATGAGATTGCTGAAGCAACCGGTATTCCGGCAGAGAAGATCCGGGTCATCCAGAACCCGACCGGCGGTTCGTTTGGCTGGGCGATCGCGGCAGCCACCTTTGCTCTGGCAGCCATCGCCTGCAAAGTCTTAGATCGTCCGGTAGCCCTGTCCATGGATTACAGTCAGTACATGGCATTTAGCGGCAAGCGCTCGCCGGCCTTCTTCAACGGTCGTCTGGCCTGCGACGCTGACGGCAAGATTGTTGCCGGTGAATTCGACTCCGGACTCGACCACGGTTCATACCTCGAGCTGGGTGACGACGTCATCTCCAAGATCGTCCGTTTCATGTTCTTCCCCTACTATATTCCCAATGCTGCCGGCCTGGCCAGGGTTGCTACAACCAACCACGCCTACGGCACAGCTTACAGGGGCTATGGCTCGCCGCAGGCTTACACCTGTGGAGAATCGCTGATCGATATGCTGGCGATCGAAGCGGGTATCGATCCCTTCGAGTTCCGCTGGCGCAATATCGCCCGGCCGGGTCAGACGAACCTGAACAGCGTCGAATTCCTCCAGTATCCGATGGAAAAGATGATGGAGATCATGAAGCCCTACTACGAAAAAGCAGTAGCGGACGCCAAGGCTGCCGACACACCGGAGAAACGCCGTGGTGTAGGATTGGCCTGGGGCGGCTTCAACGTTGGAGCCGGACCGGAAGACGAAGCCTCCGTGGCGATCGAACTGGCTGGCGACGGCAAGTTCATCAAATATGATACCTGGCAGGATCAGGGTCAGGGCGGCGACATCGGTTCGTTGATGGTCACCCTGGAAGCGCTCAGACCTTATTTCAAAGATGTGACACCGGACGATATCACCCTGATTCAGAACGACAGCAAATACTGTCCGAACACGGGCGAATCGGCCAGTTCACGTTCGCACTTTGTAAATGGTAAAGCGAGCATTCTGGCGGTAGAAGATCTGGTCAACGCGATGAGAAAAGAGGATGGCAGCCTCCGCACCTATGATGAAATGATTGCGGAAGGTATTCCGACCCGCTATGAGGCTACATTTACAGCCACACAGTGGCCGCACCTGTCCTACCTCGATCCGAACACCGGAGAAGGTAATCCGACCTATGCTTACACCTATGCGTTCTATCTGGCCGAAGTTGAGGTCGATGTGGCAACCGGTAAGACCACAGTTATCGGCCTGACCTGTGTCGACCGGGTAGGAAAAGTCGGTAATATCCAGGCCGTTAATGGCCAGGCTTACGGCGGCATGTCGCACAGCATCGGCTATGCTTTGAGCGAACAGTACGAAGACGTCAAGAAGCATACGAATCCGCTGTCTGCAGGCATCCCCTACATCAAGGATGTTCCCGACAAGATCGAAGCGATCCACATCGATGCACATGAAGAAATCGGTCCGTTTGGATCTTCGGGTGCCTCCGAAGCCTTCCAGTCGTCCGGTCATGTAGCAGTGTTGAACGCTATCTACAATGCCACCGGCGTGCGGATCTACGAACTGCCGGCCCTGCCTGAAAAGGTCAAAGCCGGTATCGACGCACTGCAAAAAGGCGAGACCGTTAAACCGCCTAAGAAGTACTTCCTTGGTTCTGATCTTTATGAAGAACTGGAGAAGATCAAGGCTAATCCGGTCGAATAAGTCTAAAACTTGCCGGAGGGCGAACGTAATCGTTCGCCCTCCACTTTTTTACAGCCATATTTTGACAGCCGTCCGTGGTTGTCAGATACCGCTATATCTAACAACTAACAGCTGAAATCGGATTATAAAAAATGAAAGAGTTTTTAAAGACTTTCGAAGATTGCATACAGTGGGAAAGGCCGCCCTGCGCAACGGCTTGTCCTTTTAATTTAGATGTGTTTGATTTTCAGGAGAAAGTTGCCAGGGGCAGCTTTATGTCGGCCTATAGGACCTATCGGAATGCCGTTGGTTTTCCTGATATCGTGGCCAGACTGTGTCCGGCCTGGTGCCAGGCAGCCTGTCCGCGCAAAACAGTCGACACCTCTGTTCGGCTGGATCTTATCGAACGGGCCTGTGTGGAGTTGGTTAAGCGAAAAGACCCGACCGACTACAATGTACCGGTCAAAGAGCAACGCATCGCCATCATCGGGGCGGGGCCGGCCGGCTTGGGCTGCGCACTCAGGCTGGCCAGCAAACGCTACCAGGTGGTGGTTTATGAGGCAGGGTCAGAAAAGGGAGGCAGCCTTGACGGGCTGCTGTCGCCCGATATATATCTTACGGATATCGAGCGTCAAATGCGCCATCTGGAGATCGACTGGCGCTTCGATCAGCAAATAAATACGGCAGAGGAGTTAGCTGCGGAGAATTTTAATGCCGTGTTTGTCGCGACCGGGCAGGGAGGGAATGATTTTGGCCTATTGACGGAGCAACCGGCCTGCGCGATTCGGGAAGACAGAGCCTGGTTCGCCGGCGGCGGTCTGACCGGGCTGGAGCCGGTGGCGGCTCTGGCGCAAGGTTTAGCTATGGCCTGGGCGATCGAAGTATATCTCAAAACCGACAAACTGGAATATCCGAAGACAGCAGAGCCAAGCCGGACAGTGGTCAACCAGCATCTGTTGACGCCTACACCCATGGTGGAAGCGCAGTCGGCTGACGGAATTTACACCGACGAAGAAACGATTGCCGAAGCCGGCCGCTGTATCCGCTGCCAATGCGACATCTGCCGGACAGATTGCGATTTGTGTCGTTTTTATAATCGCTGGCCCTTAAAAATCCGTGACGAAATCATGTCGACGACCATGTCCCACGAATCACAGCTCAATCCCGCGCCGGCCAAGCGCCTGATCAACACCTGCACCCAATGCGGTCTGTTTGAAGAAAGATGTCCGGCGTCGATCGATCTGGGCGAAATGATACTGGAAGCCCGCCGCCGTTTGCATCGGCAGGATACAATGCCGAGAGCCTTCCATCAGTTCTGGCTGGAAGATATGGCCTATGCGAATGGCGAATGGGCGGCTGTCTGCAAACCGGCGCCCGCCGGACAGGCGGCAGAAGTTTTCGCTGCCGGAAAGGGCAAGACGAAAGACGTCTTTTTCCCGGGCTGTCAGATGGGAGCTTCCGCGCCGGATCTGGTTTTGTATGCCTACCGACGCCTGTTAGCTCTTGAACCTGCTACCGGAATCATGTTGCGCTGTTGCGGAGTGCCGGTTGAGTGGGCCGGTGACGATGCCGCTTTTCAATTAGAAATTGAAAGCCTCCGGGCAGAGTGGAAAAGCCTTGGTCAACCACGCATGGTTATGGCCTGCCCGACTTGTATGAGGATGTTCAAACGCCATTTGCCGGAAATCCCGCTGGTGTCGCTTTACGAAGTATTGGTCGAAGCAGAGGATAAAGCATCTATTGCCGGGACACCTGTTGCCGGGGCGTCCGCTGCTGGGGCGTCTGCTGTCGGAACGTCCGCGGCCGGGGCGGGAACTGCCGCGGAAGAGGCCGTCGCCGCTGCCGGGCCTGCCGTTGTTCATGTCTTTGATGCCTGCTCTGCCCGGAACGAAGCGGGCATTCAGCAGGCTGTCCGGCAACTGCTGGACAGCCGGGGCTACCAGCTTAGCGTAGGAGAACATCCTGAAAAAGAGGCTTGCTGCGGCTATGGCGGACAACCCGATGTGGCAAATCCGGAGTTTGCCCGCTTTGTCGCAAAATCGCGCATCGCCGCCGATCCGGCGCCTTTTGTCACCTATTGCATCAACTGCCGCGATATCTTTTTAGGCGAAGGCAAGCCGGCCTGTCACATTCTTGAAATAATAGAAAAAACAGGGAAAAAAGCGACAGAACAAGATCGTTCTCCTGCTTTGACCCAGGGCAGGGAAGTTCTACCAGATCTGACCGCCCGCCGCCGAAACCGGACGCAGTTAAAGCAAAACCTGCTCAAAGAATTCTGGGAGGAAATTATGCCGGAAAAACCCCGTGAATATGATTATCAGCTTCAGATTGACCCTGAGCTGCGCAAGAAGATGGATCAGCAGAAGATATTAGAAGACGACATCTGCAAGGTAATCGATCTGGCCGAACAACTAGATCGGCGGATTTACCGGCCTGAGACGGACAGCTATGTCTGCTACCGGGAACTGGGTGCGATCAGCCTGTGGGTGGAATATCGCGGCTCCGGAGATGATCGGGAGATCATAAACATCTACACCCATCGTGTAAAAATAGAACTGGAGATGGTTTACAATGGAAGAAAAACCGACTTTGATCTGCAGTAGATGCCAATTAGAGCTGGAAGAAGCCGAAGCGCAATTCAGTTATCTTAACAGTTCCATGCGCCATAAAGTGAAACGCTGTCCTTCGTGCGGCCAGGTTTACCTGCCGGAATCATTAGTCACAGGGCGGATGCGGGAGTTGGAGGATGCACTGGAGGAAAAGTAAAGAAAAGCAAGCAAAACCCCCGTTTTTGCGGGGGTTTTTGTACGAGCGTTATTTTTGCTTAAGTTTAACGAGTGGTATTAGAGATGTACTTGCTTGAAAAATATAAAAAAGGGTAGATTTGTAACGAGGTTAAAAACATCATTTTGTCGCTTTAAGGGCTAATGTAATGAAATACAGTTTGATACTATCAACAGTATATTATCTTTGCGGTTGCTTTTTCATGATCTTTGGTGCCTATACAGTAGTTTCCAACGCAAAAAGCAAGGCCAACAGACTATTTTTATTAGTAACCAGTTCAATGGCGATCTGGTCCTTTACATATGCTATCTCAAATTCGGCATTGACGGCAGAGGCGAGCGCTTTCTGGAGGTGTATGTCAGTTTTCGGCTGGGGCTTTTTCCACAGCTTTGTACTCCACTTTGTATTGATCCTGACAAAAGCTGAAAGACGATTAAACAAGCAACTTATGTTCGCTGTACTTTATGTACCTGTTTTTATAAATGTAATTCTGTTCGCGCCCTTTGGGTTTCTTGCAGAGAAACAATATGAAATGGTGCCGGGCGACTTCGGATGGGGTAATACGCTTACCGCAAATATCGGGCAGGTCTGGATCAACGTATACTACATTACATACACAGCGATTGCTGTTATATTACTTATTAGTTGGTGGAGAAAAATTGAATCTGATTCCCCCCTGAAGCGGTATGTGACATGTTTCCTAATATCCATACTGCTTCCGTTTTTATTGGGATCGATAACGGACATTTTGCCTGGTGTTTTGGGGTTAGAAGAGACGCCCAGACTGGCAATTCTGTTTTTGATCCTTCCCACGGTGTTTTTGTTTATAACATTGAGGAAATTCAATATTCTCATTGAAAGAAGCAGGAGACCATTCTCAACATTAAATGCCGATGTTTTGCCGGAAGAAGGCAGGTTACGCTTATTTGAAACAGCCGCGGCTATATTTATAATTGGCGCCGCGGGAACCCTTTATGTAGGGTATTTTATTGCGGGAGAAGATATAGCAAGAGAGCTTTTGCTCGCTGCAGCCGTGTTGATCTGTGGTGTGTTTTTAAGGTTTATACCGCATGTGACAAAAAATCATATAAATCAGAATACCCTCTTCCTGATAACAGGCGTCACGGGCATGGCTTTTTTCATAATTAAAGATGTTAATATAGGGGCATCAACAGTATGGGCAGTGTATACGATATTTCTTCTGTATACCGTTGTTCTTAACAGTAAGATCCATGCCTTTATCTTTTTAATAGCGACCCTGATGATTCAAGTTGTTCTTTGGATCATTTACCCGGAAGTTTCTACCGTCATCGATAATTCTCAGTATATGAAAAGGATCTTTATCATAGTACTTACTTACTATGCAGTGCAGTATCTGATGGGCGAATATGATTCAAAGCTGAAAGGATACCAAAGATTTTCAGAAGAACAGGAAGTGCTGGAAAAGATTTCCACCAACTTTATTTCTGTTAATAGCGAAAATGTTAAAGAAAAAACCGATAAAATGTTTAAGCTGTCTGCTCAAATACTTGATTTTGACAGCGCATATTTATTCGAGTATGACACAAGCTATGAAAATGCAACGATCATCAGCATGTATGTAAAAGATAGTGAACATAAATCATCTTCATTTTGCCCGGGAACGAAGTTCAGGACAGCGGATTTTCCCGAAGGTGAATCTATGATAGAGGGGAAATCACCTATATTGTGCGAAGATGTAACGAATATTTCCACCGACATGGCCAAAGACCAAAGAGATTTTTTCATGTCAAGAGGAATAAACTCTTTCTTTGCACTGCCGATAATAATCGACAAAAGAACAACCGGATTTTTTGTCATTGAATATAGAAACCGAATCGATAAAAAATTTACAGAAACCAGATTGCACTTTTTAAAGATCATTACAAATATATTGGGAGATGCAAAGGAAAAAACCTTATACGAAGGAAAATTATATGAGTCCGCCTATATTGATGAAATCACAAAATTGCCGAACCGGAATATGCTTAAAAAAGGTCTGGAGCGAATTCTGTATAACAGAAATGAATCCGCCCAGATAGCGATCTTAGATATTGAACTGGAAAATCTAAGGATGATCAATGACACCTTCGGTCATAGCACAGGCGAGCAGATAATAATAGAATCAGCAAAAATTATCGAAAACCTGCTTAAGGATTGCTATTATATCTCGAGGTCAGGTGAAGGAGAGTTCATTGCCGTCATGCCTTTTGCCGGAGATACAGAGCAGATAGAAGGGTGTGCCAGGAGAGTAATCGATGCTTTTTCCAGTCCTATACTGACCGATACAGGAATAGAAGCATTGTTTGTTGTTGTCTGCATAGGCATATCCATATTCCCGGAAGACGGGAAAGACGCGGACACTCTTTTGAAGAATGCTGATCTGGCAGGTTACGAAGCAAGAACGGAAGATGATAAGATTCTTTTCTGCACCGATCAGCTGAAGAGCCGGATTGCCGAAAACACTTTATTCACAAATCGTCTGTTTCAGTCGTTGCAAAACGAAGAGTTTTTCCTGGAGTTTCAGCCTCAGATCAATTGTCGAACAGGAAAAGCAGTCGGAGCCGAAGCCTTGCTTAGATGGATGCCTGACGACAATAAAAGAGTACCGCCGGATAAATTCATACCCATACTTGAGCAAACAGGCCTGATTCACGATGTGGGTCTATGGGTGCTGGAACAAACGCTCAAAGAGCATAACCGGCTTATCGCAAATGGATTTCCGCCGCTTCGTTTTTCGGTGAACTTATCAGTTGTCCAATTCCGCAGGGAAGATTTCATTCCTGTTGTTTCAAAACTCATAGAGGAAAGCCGGGTGGATCCGAAGTACATTGAGATGGAAATCACAGAGAATATGCTGTCACAAAATTTCGCGGATTCAATTGAAAAACTGTTCAAGCTGAAAGAGTTAGGCATAAGTATCGCCATAGATGATTTCGGCAAGGGCTACTCATCCTTACATCGCCTGGAGCTGGTGCCTTTTGACAGAATCAAAATAGATAAGAGCATTATAGATAATGTTGTTTTTGAAAGAAAAAAAGCTGCTATTGTGGAATTGATCGTTTCATTAGCCAGAACTCTCAGGGTGGATATTACGGCTGAAGGTGTGGAGACAGAAGAGCAGTTGGATTTCCTGAGGGGCATGGCCTGCAATGAAATACAAGGATTTTATTTTTCAAGGCCGTTGTCGGTGGAAGCGCTGGAAGAATATCTTGAGGCATGAACAAGCGGCACTACAGATGGTTTTAATATATAAAAAAGACGACTCAGGAATATATCCTTTTTAGTCGTCTTTTTTTTGGAGGCGACACTCGGATTTGAACCGGGGATAAAGGTTTTGCAGACCTCTGCCTTACCACTTGGCTATGCCGCCCCAT
>DUVF01000062.1 GCA_012841165.1 Clostridiales bacterium | reverse complement strand
CGGGCGGCCCCGCCGGGGCCGCCCAGACTGTGTCGCCTGACGGCGCAAAACTTAAAACAGATTTAGATCAACCGGATACATAAAATAAGCTCTTAATGCCGACATAAGTTAAATCAGCTCTTAATTCCGACTATATCCTTGACCAGCTGTTTTTTACTTTCGATATTCCCCTGACGGGCGATCATGATCCGCTGCGCCTGCGGCGAGCCGGCGCCGTGCAGCGATTCGGTCCGGTAACCGACAGCGGCGGTGCCCAGGCAGGCGTTCTCCAGAAAGCGGAGCACCCGCTGCCGCTCTTCGGTCGTGCAAACGGACGAACCGGCGAAATACTTGTGGCAGATCTCACCGAGGGTCTCTCCGCCGCGGCCGACCGGAAGATCGGATTTGAAATCGCTGTCGGCCGGCATGGTGACCATCAGGCCGCCGGCGATATCCTCTGCCAGGCGGACAATCTCGTAAGGAAAGCGAGTGACATTCTGCTTGCAGATATTGGCCAGCAGAAGATCGATCTGATAATTTCCGGCTTCCGTAGGATAACCCTCCGCTGAGCAGGCAATGCCGCAGCAGTACAGCGTTTCGTTCAGATGGGTCATCTCAATCAGCTTGTCTTTGACATGAGAGGCTTTGTTGACACCGTTATAGTCCGCCATCAGAGCCGCCGCGCCGATCACGACGTCGCCGACACCGACTTTACATCCGCCGTAGCTCTGACGATGATAGCCGGCGAAACGCTCGACCAGCATGCCGGCGAAATCCCACTCCTCACACATGAAAACACGATCCCATGGAACAAATACATTATCAAAGACGACCAGCGCTTCCTGACCGCCGTATTTGGCATTGCCCAGGTCGACATCGGCGTTCGGCTCGAGTTTGCGGGTATCGCAGGACTGCCGGCCATAAATCATGAACAGACCTTCAGCATCACTGGGGACCGCAAACGATACGGCGTAGGCTTTATCTGCTTCGGTCATCGAAATCGTTGGCATGACGAGGTGTTCGTGCGAGTTGATCGATCCGGTCTGGTGAGCTTTGGCGCCGCGGACGGTGATGCCGTCATCTCTTTTTTCAACGACATGGACGAACATATCTGGGTCAGACTGTTGACTCGGACTCTTGCCGCGGTCGCCCTTCGGATCTGTCATGGCGCCATCGACGATGAGATCATTTTCCTGCACAAACTTCATATACTTAACGAAACGCTCATAGTAATTGGTACCGTATTTCTTATCGATTTCAAAGGTGGTGGAGTACTCGGCGTTGAAGGCGTCCATGCCGACGCAGCGCTGGAAACAGGAAGCGGTCTTCTGTCCGAGCAAACGCTGCATCTTGACCTTTTTCCGAAGATCATCGGTGCTCTGATGCAGATGGTTGAATCGATTGACGGTCTCGCCGGTGAGGTTGGATTTTGCGGTCATCAGATCGGCATACTGAGGATCGTGCGCCAGGTCGTAGGTCATGGCCACACTATTGATCGATGGCCGGATAATGGGATGATCTATCCAGTTATCGACTTTTTCTCCAAACATGTAGACCCGGGTTTTCAGCTTTCGTAGGCTTTCGATATACTGTTCGCCTGTCATCAACATTTCTTTCTCTCCTTTTCTTAAAAATGCAATAATATATAAGAAACAATTTTCTCGTCTGACTGATCAAGGAACTATTTCGTGATTGAGCAGTTTTCGCGCAAAATCGAGCAGATCTTCGCTGACGGATGTATCGAGCACAACGTCTTCAATTTCCGGCAGTTCTTCACAAAGCGCCGCCTTGACGACCTCTTCCAAAGTGAACCGGGCAGACGGACAAGAGCTGCAGGCGCCGGTCATTCTCACCCTTGCAACGCCGTCCTCGACATTTAAAAGTTCCGCGCCTCCGGAATGCTCGCCTAACAACGGGTTGACCTTCTCCGTCAACACCCGGCGGGCCCGGTCTTCAAGAGACAAAACAGTTGTCGTTTTATACGTTTGCTTTTCACTCATTTTCCGCCTATCCTCCATATTTAGTATATGCCGATTGTCGCACCGGCGCAAGCATGGTATAATGTTTTCGATTTTTCCGGGACCCGGATCGTTGCCGCCCCGGATCTAACCAGCCAGAAAAGAGGAAAAGCCATTGAGTGAGAAAAAAATGAATTGGCAGCCGGAAACGATCTGCGTTCAAGGCTCCTATCGCCCAAAAAGCGGCGAAGCGCGCGTTCTGCCGATCGTCCAGAGCACGACCTTCTATTATGACGACCCCGATGTGATGGCCGACCTGTTCGATCTGAAAAGCGACGGCCCCTTTTATACCCGTCTGGGCAATCCAACATCCTCGCAGTTCGAGGGTAAAATAAATCTTCTGGAAGGCGGCGTCGGCGCGTTGGCGGTCTCCTCCGGCCAGAGCGCCAGCCTGTTCGCAATCCTGAATATCTGCCAGAGCGGCGACCATGTGCTCGCGTCCGGAAAACTCTACGGCGGCACCTTCAATCTGTTCAATGTCTCTTTGCGACGACTGGGCATCGAATTCAGCTTTATCGATCCCGATGCCGACCTCAACACCATAATGGCAGAAGCGCGGCCCAACACGAGGCTGATTTTTGCCGAAACACTGGCTAATCCGGTCTTAAGCGTTCTTGATTTTGAAAAATTCTCCGCCGCCGCCGAACAACTAGGCGTTCCTCTGATGATCGATAACACACTGGCGACACCCTGTCTCTGCCGGCCAATCGATCACGGCGCCCATATCATCATCCACTCGGCGACTAAATACATTGACGGACACGCCACCAGCGTGGGCGGCGTGTTAATTGACAGCGGTCTCTTTGATTGGACCAAAGGCCATTATCCCGAATTGACCGAACCTGACGACAGTTATCATGGCTTACGATTTACGGAAGCTTTCGGTCCGGCCGCCTTTATCGCCCGGGCTCGTGCCTGCCTGCTGCGCGACTACGGCTGCACGCCCAGTCCCTTCAATTCCTTCCTGTTCCACCTGGGTCTGGAAACGCTTCATCTGCGCATGGAGCGCCACAGCACAAACGCCCTCAAGCTGGCAGAATTTCTAAACGACCACCCCGCCGTAGACTGGGTGCGCTATCCCGGTCTGCCGGGCGATCCGGCCTATGTGCTGGCAAAAAAATATCTGCCAAACGGGCAGAGCGGTATTCTATCCTTCGGTATAAAAGGCGGAGCGGCCGCCGGCCGCGATCTGGCCCGTCATTTAGAACTGGTCGCGTCGGTCATCCACCTGGGCGATCTGCGAACCAGCATACTGCACCCTGCCAGCACCACCCACCGCCAGCTTACCGAAACCCAGCAGATCGAGTGCGGCATTAGTCCCGAGATGATACGCGTATCGACAGGTCTGGAGCACATCGACGATATCATAAATGACTTTGACAAAGCGCTCCGTTCCGTGTAAACTATCAACCATCAATCAATAAATCAATTAGTCGATTGATCAAACAACCGATCAATATCGCTAGGGGAGCCCTGTCCGCCTGCAAATTACAGATGGACAGCCGACGCTGAGAGTGGAAGATTCCACACCCTCACTACCTGATCCGGATAATACCGGCGTAGGGAAGCGTACAAATCGACGCGCTGCAATTTTTAGACAGCCGCCCGGTTTCTCCCCTCCTTGATCTTACAAAAGGAGGATTTTTTATGTCAACTGCCAAAGCACTGGTCGTTTCCGCTATCTTTGCCGCCCTCTATGTCGTTTTGAATCAAATTGTGGTGTTTCGAATGCCCCAGGGAGGATCCATCACCGCTTTCAGTATGCTGGCTATCGCTGCCTGCGGCTATCTGTTGGGCGTCCGGCAGGCGCTCCTGGCCGGCATGGCGGCAGGGATGATCAGCTTGATCTTCAATCCCTATGTCGTCCACCCCGTCCAGCTTCTGCTGGATTACCCGCTGGCAGTCGGCGCTTTAGGACTGGCCGGCCTGGCCGGGCAAGACAGGCGGTTCAGCCTTCAGTTCGGCTACCTGATCGGTGTGCTCGGCCGCTTCGTCTGCGTCTTTCTGTCCGGCGTCATCTTCTTCGGGCAGTATGCGCCGGAGGGCTTCAATGTCGTCGCCTGGTCGCTGTATTATAACATCGCCTATATTGGACCCGAAGCCATACTCAGCTTGATCATCCTCTTCCTGCCGCCTATCCGCCGATTGTTTGAACAGTTGCGGCGCCAGATTGCCGCCTGACCGCGGGCGGATGCCGCCGGCCAGTTTTTTAAAATCGATCTCCAACACAAACAAACTGGCTAACAGAATGACTGCGCCAACATAAGCCCGGCCGCGCAGAACTTCACCGGCCACCAGATAGGCAATCACTCCGGCAAAGACCGGTTCCATGGTAAAGATAACGCCGGTATGCGAGGCGGTGGTATACTGCTGAGCGATAGTTTGCACGACAAAGGGAATGCCTGTACAAAAAATCGCCAGAAACAACACTGCTCCCCAAATTTCCGCCGTCTGAGGCAGTCTCGGCGTTTCTGTCACATAGGCCAACACAAGCTGAATCACTCCGGCAAAGCCCAGCTGCAGAACGCCCAATTGAAATGAATCGACTTGCTCGCGTCGAACTGCGGTTTCAGTCACCAGCAGGTGGCTGGCATAGACTAAAGCACTGAAAATGCACAAGAGATCCCCTGAGGCCGGACGCAACTGGTCGTTCAGAGTGAGCAGAGCGATGCCGGCCATCGCCATCACAACGACCAGGCCTAACTTGGCAGACGGCCGTTGTTGCTTGAAGAAAAAACCCAGCACCGGTGTGAAGACGACCACCAGGGCGCACAAAAAACCGGCGTTGGAAATGCTGGTATAGCGAAGCCCATAGGTCGCCCCGAAATATACCGCGGTCAGGATCAAACCCAGCAAAGCAGCATACCGGATCGTTTCCCGACTGATGCGGCGAAGTTTTCTCCAAAAGAAAATAACGGCGATGAAGAATGCCAAAAGAAAACGGATCGCGTTCATGGTGAACGGCTCGACTTCTGCCAAAGAGATCGCGACCAGATAATAAGATACGCCCCAGAAGAACGTAATCAAAAGCAACATCAGGTCGGCTTTAAGTTGAGTTTTGCGAGCGTGGCTGCTTTGATGGGTCAAAATTAACTCCTGCTTCCACTGCCGGTCTCCGCCTTGGCAGTAACTGTTCCGATCAACAACTCCAGCGCCAACCGCGCGCCCAGGCGACCGGTCTTGATCTGGCGGTCGATCTGGCAGCAGCGGCGGAACCAGAGCCGGAATTTGGCGATCGATCCGCTCCTCGCCCAAGCGGCGGCCTTGCGGATACGAAACTCCTGAACGCCTGATCGTTCAGCAATTTCATTGGCGGAGACCCGCTGCTCCTGCATCTCGCGCACCATCAAAACGAGCTCCAATTGCGAGGCCAGCAAGTGCAGCAGGCGATACTCATTCTCACCCGCCCGCAGCAAGCGGGAAAGCAGCCGCAGCGCGTTGGCCGGCCGGCCGGCAGCGATTTCGTCCAGCATGGTAAAGACATAGGTTTCCAGATTGGTCGAGGTGACAGCCAGGATATCTGAAAAACTGATCTCCGGCTTGTCGGTATAGCTGATCAGCTTCTCAATATCATTTGCAAAGTGAAAGAGCGTATAGTCAGAAACCTTGTCCAGGTAACCGGAATGCGCGATCCAGCGTTTGATTGTCCCCTCCGCCGCCTGGCGACCATTCTGGCTGAGATATTTCCTGATAAAGGCCGCCAGATCATCTTCCCGCAGGGCTATAAAATCGTAACTGTCTCCGGCAGCGGCAATAGCTTTATAGAGCCGCCGTCTCCGGTCGATTGTAGTCTGAACGAAAACCAGCAAACAACTTTCTGGTATATTTCCCATATATTGTATAAGTGTCGCTTCGGCTTCTGTTCCAGTCTCTGTTTCAGTCGCCTTGGCCGCCTTAGCTTCCGAGGCTGCTCCGGCGCCGCTCAGAAGATCAAAATCGTCGACCACCACCATCCGGCGGGCAGATGAAAGAGGCAGCGTTTCACAGTTTTCGATCAGCTCGGAAATGCCCATCTTCTGTCCATTCAATCGCACATAATCAAAACCCTCAGCCGCCGGTTCGACCAGCCGGCTGCGCAGTTCTTGAACCGCCCACTGGATCAGATATTGCTCCCGACCGCTGAGAACGAACAAATGCGGAAATTCACCGCCCTGCAGCATCTTATTGAAGCGGCGAAAGGGATGCTGGGCCGATGTCCGGAAACGACCGGATCCGGTCCGGTTTTGATTGGTGGCAGGCATATTCTTAGACATATAGATCTTCTTTCGGCATATAGATCTTCTTTCAGGGATCGAAGGTACGAAGACTCAGAGTCTTGCCGTCCGCCTTAATGGTCAGCAGAACGGCACCCGACCGGTCTGTTCTGACAGTCATTATATCACCGGCCGTCAGTTTTTCAATAATGTCCGGATGCGGATGGCCGAAATTATTTCGACCGACAGAAATCACCGCTAATTTCGGCTGCACTGCCTGTAAAAAAGCATCGCTCGTCGAAAAGCGCGACCCGTGGTGACCGACCTTCAGCACCGTGCTGGAGAGCGTAGCACCCCACTCCAAAAGTTTCTGCTCACAAGGAAAACCCACATCGCCGGTCACCAGAATGGTGAGACCCTTCAAACAAACGCGCAGAACCAAGCAGTTGCTGTTTTCATCGGCCTCCTTAAGGTTTTTGCCGGTCGGTTGATTGGCGTTGCCGGCCGTTCCAATAGCACTGCCGGCTGATCGATTGGCGTTGCCGACCAACCGGCCGGCCGGCCCTGCTTTTTCAACCGGCGGCGGGTCAGACGGCGCGGCTGGCAACGCGGCAAGCGGTGCAGCCGGATACAGCACATCGATCCGACCGTCGTCACCAAAACAAAAGCTGTCCCCGCGGTGCACGAATTGCAGACGGTCAAGCGCTAAGCCGGTCTCACCGGACAACCAGGCACGATCGGGCTGATTCCCCGAAAAAAGAGCCAGTCGCTCCACCGGCATATGGCGGCAGAGGCTGACCAGGCCAGCAAAATGATCGTCATGGAGATGTGTGGCGATTGCCAGATCGATCCGGCCAACGCCGTTTTTCAATAGATAAGGCAGGACAGTGCGGCGGCCGACATCATAACTGCGGCTGCCGCCGCCGTCGATCAGCACATTGCTGCCGTCCGGCATCCTGAGATGCAGGCAATCTCCCTGTCCGACATCGACGAAGACAACATCCGGCCTCCCCTTCGCTCTGTCCACTGTCCAGCCTACGCCGGCGCCGACCAGCAGTACCGCGGCCAGCCAGCAGCAGAGCAGTCGCCACCGTCTTTCACGCAGACGGCGCCAGAAGGCTTCACTGGTCAGGCCAAAAAAAGCGGCATAAAAGAGAAACAAGCAACCGGCCGGCGGCGCAACCACCTGACAGGCCGCCCAGCTGTGAGCCGCCGCCCATTCGTTGATAGCAATGGTCAACCGAGCCAGCAGGCCGGCGGCAGTTGCCGAAAGGCCGAATAGCGGGCCGCCGAACATATCCATCAGAAAAGCCAGGCCCGCCAGAGGAAGCAGCCAGCCGGCCAGCGCCACAACAGGCAAATTGACCCAGAACGCCGCCAGCGAAATATAGCAAAATTGATAGGCTGTCAGCGGAATCAAACCGGCCTGGATGACAAAGAGCGGCAAAAATGGTTTGCTGCACCTGGCTGCCGTCTGGCTGAGATGCCGAATGGCCAGGTTCTCCATGAAAGGCAACCCGACGGCCAGCGTCAGAACGGCCAGAAAGGACAACTGAAATCCGGGATGAAACAAGTAATAGGGATTGTACAACAATATGATCAACCCGGCCAGGGCGATTCCGGACAAAAAATCATAGCGGCGATGCAGCAGCTCGGCGACCATGTGTGTCGCTATCATCAGAAGCGCCCGCATGACAGATGGAGCAAAAGAACACAACCAGGCGTAGACCAGCAGTATCAGCAAAATAGCCGTAAACCGGATCCGCGCCGCCCGGCCGGCAAATAAACGGCGCAGGCAAAGATAGACTATGCCCACATGGAGGCCAGAGACCGCCAGAATATGAGCTGTTCCATTGCGGCGAAAAGTCTCGTAAAGATCATCGGCCAACAGATCCTTATCGCCAAACAGCAGTCCGTATATCATGCCGCCAACCTCCTGTCCGGTTTGCCGGCAGATCCGCTCGGCAAAGCCTGCCTGCCAGACCGCCAGACGGACGGCCGGCGCGAAACCAGGTCCGGCAAACTTCAGAGAAAAGGTTTTTCCCGACACTATCATCCGGATCTGCCGGCTCTTCAGATATCTTGCATAATCGAAGCCGCCAGGATTGCGCGGCCCGGTCGGCCTTTCCACAACGCCTTTGAATAGAATCCGGTTGCTCTTCAGTTCACGCGAGACCAGAGGCGATTTGCCGCTCACCCGCAGCAGCAGAGTTTCCGGCCCGGCTGCCGGTTCCCCATCTGGGTAATATATCTGACCCTTGACCGTCAACTGGGAAGAATACTCTTTAATGGAAACGCCGATAACCGTGCCGCTGACCAGAACTCGCTCTCCTTCCAACTGCTCCGGAAAGGAAAGCCTGGCTTCGCTGAACCAGAATGTCAGAGCGCCCAGCAACAGCACAACGCTAAAGCATACTGCCGTCTGTACCGATGACTGGCTGCTCCGACAAATCAGATTCCGGCCGGCCACACAGCCTGTAAGCAAAACCGCCGGCGCAATCAAAAATCTGACCGCAGCCAGTGTCTCGTTCGCCCCCAGCCAGACCCCGCCACAGAAAAACAAGAAACAAAACGGCAGCGGGCGGCGCATCAATTCCGTCATTTTAAGATCTCCAATCCCTGCTCCCATATTACCGCGCAGCAGCCTCTAATTGATCCGATTGTTACCGATTGTTTACTGTTCTATTACAGCCTGCGATTTCTTTTATAGAAAGCAATTAAAATATGGTATAATTAGCCGGATATCCGGATATATAGTTGTAAAAAGGAAGGCTGCAATTCCTTAATGGCCTTGATGGCCTTGGTAAAACGCATTGAAAAAAAGACCGCCGGAAAAACCAAATAAAGAGACCGATTATTTTTTAAAACGATTTGATCGCATCAGCCGTAACTTTGAAAGCGGACAACCGCCTACACAGACGTCTTTTGAACGCCCGGCGGATCTTGAACGCTCATCCGAAGCTTTCATTACGCCGCCCCTCCGCCGCCGTACCGGCTCGCGGCCGGACCCTATCTTCACGGACGGCGCTACAGAAGCGGACAAGGCAGAATCAATGAGTCAGAGGCAAAGAACAATGCGCAGCAAAAACACATCCAAACGCAACAATAAAAAGAAAAGAAAATATAGATTCAACGCCCGGCGCCTGATGCTGACCTTTCTTCTGATCATCGCCCTGATGTTCGCTTCGGTCGGCGTCTGGAGCCTGTCCATTCTGGCTGATACTCCCAGAATTGACGCTGCCAACATCTACTCTTTCATGCCAGAAAACTCCATTTTATACGATGCCAATGGCAATGTCATGGAAAAGATCTTCGGCAGCGGTGATAACAGGGGTCTGCGCACCAATGCCGACTACACCCAGATGCCGATCAATCTGGTCAACGCCTTCGTGGCGATAGAAGACAAGACATTTTGGGAACATCACGGTTTTAATGTTATCCGCATCATCGGAGCAGTCATCGACAGCCTGAAATCCGGTCGCAATGTCTCCGGCACCAGCACTATAACCCAGCAGCTGGCCCGTAACATCTATCTGGAAGATGATCGTTCAACTCGAACCATGAAGCGGAAGGTTCAGGAAGCCTATTATGCGATGCAGCTTGAGCACCAGCTGAGCAAAGAGCAGATCATCGAAGCCTATCTTAATACCATCAGTCTGGGCAACGGCTCCTATGGCGTGCAGGCCGCCGCCTTTTCCTATTTCGGAAAAAACATGAACGAACTGACGATAGGCGAATGCGCGGTATTGGCCGCTCTGCCCAAGGCGCCCGGCGAACTGGCGCCCATCATACGCACCGATAACGAGAATATCCAGGAGCCTGATAAATACGACTTCATCTACCGCAACGACCAATACAGCCTCTGGTACAACAACAAATATGTCGACCGGCAAAAGCTGGTCCTTAAATTCATGCTCGAGCAGGAAATGATCAGTCAGAAGCAGTATGAAGCCGCTCTTAAAGAAGACATCCGGGCGGCCTTAAAGCCCGATATCAGTCAAACTTCCGATGTCAGCTCCTATTTTGCCGACTACACGATCCGGCGGGTGGTGACCGACCTGATGAAGAAGCTCAATATCAAGGAAGAAGATGCCTGGCGCAAACTCTATTCAGGCGGACTGCGTATACACGGTACGCTGGACATCAAAATGCAACGTGCCGCGGAAAAGGAATTTCAGAAAAACTCAAACTTCCCCAAAGTCGTCAGCGTTTCCAAAGATCCCAACGGTAACGTCAAAGACAAGCGGGGAAAGATTTTGCTCTATAAATATTCCAACATGTTCGCCGATAATGGAAACTTCACCGTCCAGCCTCAGGAATTCACCAAAAACGATAATGGCTCCGTCACCCTGCTGCAGGGCAAACGGCTGAATTTTTACAAAACCGAGGTGGGCGGTAATATCGACTACAGCGTCGAACTGAAACCGATGTATGTCATTGAGAACGGCTTGTTCTACAACATCGGCGGCGCCTTCCTGACTATCCCGGCCAAATACAAGTCGCGCGACAACGACGGCAATTTGATTCTCAATGCCGAATTCTTCAAAGACTATCCCAAACACCAGCCCGGCGAATACGGCATAGTATTCCCACCCGACAGCTATCAACTAAAAGCCAAGGTAATCCAGCCCCAAACCTCTCTGGTGGTGCTCGATTACCATACCGGCGCAATCAAGGTCATGGTGGGTGGCCGCAACATCGAGGGCAAACGCCTGTATAACCGGGCCAATAACCCACGGCAGCCTGGCTCCTCCATCAAACCGATGGCCGTCTATGCACCGGCCCTACAGCGCTCCGCGGATATGGTAACAAATAACAATGTGGGCAAATACACGATGTGGACCGCTGTCAGCGGTATTAAAGACGAAGCATTGAAAGCCGGCGGCAAAACCTGGCCCAAAAACTGGTACAGTGGCTATCGCGGCTGGATGACCCTGCGCAAATCTGTCGAACAGTCCGTCAACGTAAACGCCGTTAAGGTGTGGCGCGATATCGATGCCGATTGTTCGGTCAGCTTCCTGAAGAAACTGGGCGTCACCACGGTGGTCGAACAAGGCAAATCTAACGATCTGAATCCGGCATTGGCGCTGGGAGGAATGACCAAGGGCATTTCGCCTCTGGAAATGGCTGCCGGCTACGGCACCTTCGCCAATCAGGGCGTTTATGTCGAACCTATTCCCTATACCAAGGTGACCAATAAAAAAGGCGAGATTATTTTAGACGGCGTCAGCCCCAAAAAGCAGGTCATGGATCGCGGCGTCGCCTACATAATGACCGATATCCTGCGCACGACAGTCACTGCGGGCATCGCCAAATCCGCCGCCATCGGCAGTCAGCCGGTGGCCGGAAAAACCGGAACCACCACCGACAACTATGACGCCTGGTTCGTCGGCCTGACTCCCTACTACGCCGCGGCGCTGTGGATTGGCAACGATATAAACTTAGAGCTGTCGCAGGGCAGCGTCGCCGCCGCCAGGCTGTGGAGCAAGGTCATGCGTCAGTTACACAGCGGCTTGAAAACAGGCCGATTCGCCGCCCGGCCGGATAATGTCGTAAGTTCTACGGTGGATGGATACTCCGACTTCTTCATCAAAGGCACCGTACCGAAAACGTCCGGCATCCCGGTGGTCAAATACAATGTCTGCGCCGAATCGGGAATGCTGGCTACGCCTAACTGTCCGGAAGTGGTATCAAAATCCTTTGAAGAAAAACCGACAGAACTGTGCAATATCCACACGGCTCCGCCGGGCGATCCAACGCTGCCGAATGACCCGACGGATCCGACGCTGCCGGTCGATCCGGCAACTCCGCCGATCGAACCGGCAAGCCCCGCTCCGCCGGCTGAACCGGCCCACCCCGGCAATGGCAATAACCGACCAGGCGGGCAGCCATGATTCAGAAACAGCTGTCCGACAACGCTCATAAACGTCTGATCCTTGCTTCATCCTCACCCCGGCGTGTTGAACTGCTTGAGCGCGCCGGCTTTGATTTGCGGATTCTGCCGCCGGAAGTTGACGAAAACATCGCTCCGGGCACCGATATGAATGAAGCTGCCCAGACCATCGCATTAAAAAAAGCGCTCTGGGCGGAGCAGCGCTGTTTAGTGAATGCACCGGAGGTACCCTGGCTGGCGGATGCGCCGGAACCGCCCAACATTGCTACCCTGCCAGACGATTCTGCTCAGCCGGCCTGTTCCGCCAAACCAGCCTATATTGTAGCTGCCGACACCCTGGTGTGGACAGACCGGGCTCTGGGCAAGCCTGAAAACAGAACTGATCTGATTCACATGCTGCAGGAGTTGAACGGACGTTGCCATTCGGTGGTGACCGGCGTCGCTCTGCTGGAAGCCGGCGCAATGCGCCACATAGTGTTCAGTGAGACCTCTCGCGTCTGCTTCAAAAATTATGATTATGCCTTTATTGAAGCTTACGCCGATACGGCAGAGCCGTATGACAAAGCCGGCGGCTATGCCATCCAGGGCAGCTTCAGCCGGTGGATAGACAGTGTTGAGGGTGACCGCGATAATGTCATGGGATTCCCGCTCCGAACCTTTCTGGCTAAATGGGAACAGTTCACCGGGGGAAATTTTTGACCCTGCCCCACTCTTCGATGATATGCGGAATAACTTTGTAGAGGTCATCCACAATGCCAAAATCAGCTACTTTGAAGATTGGCGCGGCGGCATCTTTGTTGATGGCGATGATGGTATCGGAAGCCTGCATTCCGGCCAAATGTTGGATAGCTCCGGAAATACCACAGGCAAAGTAAATCTTGGGCTTAACGGTAGTACCGGTCTGGCCGACCTGATGCGAGTGATCGATCCAGCCGGCGTCAACCGCGGCTCTGGAAGCGCCGACAACACCGCCTGTCGCATCGGCCAGCCTTTTAATCAATTCAAAACCGGAGGGATCTCCCAGGCCACGGCCGCCAGAGCAGACGATCTCCGCATCAGTCAGTGAAACCAGCTCCTTGACGGCCTTCACTACATCAACAACCTGAGTCCTTATGTCATCTTTTGAAAGCCTGTGTTTTACCTTGATCAGTTCGCCGGTCTTGTTATCATCGCGTTCAAGTTTGTTCATAACTCCGGGACGGACGGTGGACATCTGCGGCCGCCGATCCGGGCAGATGATGGTCGCCATAATATTGCCGCCGAAGGCCGGCCGGGTCTGCTTAAGATTTTTGTCCGGCGAAGCCGGATCCATGTTAGAGGTGTCCAATGTCGTCTTGCGGTTGAGATATTTAATATAGTTCGCCATGCTGACATCCAGCCGGGTGCAATCGGCGGTCAGGCCGACATTCAACCGGGCGGCGATACGGGGCGCCAGATCGCGACCGATATGCGTCGCGCCGAAGAGGACGATCTCCGGTTTGTATTCTTCGACCGCGTCGGTAAAAACTTTAGAATAACCATCGGTGGTGTAGTTCTTCAACAGTGGATCATCGATCTGATAAATGACCTGGGCGCCGTATGCATAAAGTTCTTTGACCAGATGATCGGTATCGTGCCCGATCAGCACCGCGCAAACTTTATGATCACCGAGCTCCTCTGCCAGCTTGCT
>DUVF01000061.1 GCA_012841165.1 Clostridiales bacterium | reverse complement strand
TTATGGTGCTTTCACTACTACTTTGACGATCAGTCCGCATAAAAACAGCCAGATAATCGCAGCTGTGGGAGAGCAGGTTGCTGCCCAGGCCGGCGTTGGCTACTTGGCTGAGGATTTTAAGAAACATGACGGCTATCGACGTTCCGTTGAACTTGCCCGCCGATATAATTTATATCGCCAGGACTATTGCGGTTGTTGCTTTTCAAAAAAACAAATCAAGGAGAGGATCTGACATGCCCAAAAATCTGATATTGCCGACCGATTATCACAGTTCGCTCAATTTGATGGAAACCCAGCGGGCGATTAAAAAGATCAAGGATTTTTTCCAGCAGGAACTGGCCTATGGGTTGATATTGCGTCGGGTATCGGCGCCTTTGCTGGTAGATCCCGATAAAGGCTTGAATGATAATCTGAGCGGGGTAGAACGGACGGTCAGCTTCACCATTCGGGATATGGGTGAGAAACGCGCCGAGGTGCCGCAATCACTGGCTAAATGGAAACGGATGGCATTGGGGCGTTACGGTGTTCCGCCGGGACGCGGCATATACACGGACATGAATGCACTGCGCCGCGATGAGGAACTGGATAATTTGCATTCGGTTTACGTCGATCAGTGGGATTGGGAAAAGACCATCACGAAAGAGGACAGGACGGAAGACTACCTGCGGGAAACCGTTACAGATACCTACAATGCAATAAAAAATTTGGGAGATTATGTAAATAGACTATACCGCGATATAAAAACTGAACTGCCGAATGAGATCTATTTTATTACCAGTCAGGAACTGGCGGATCGTTACCCGGGCTTGTCGCCATCAGAGCGTGAAGATGCGATCTGCAAAGCGGAGCGGGCAGTTTTTCTGATGAAGATCGGCGGTCGTTTAGAATCGGGAGAACGGCATGACAGCCGGGCGCCGGATTATGACGACTGGGAACTGAACGGAGACATCCTGCTGTGGAATGAAGTGCTGGAGTGCGCCTTCGAAATCAGTTCGATGGGAATCAGGGTCGATGAAACAGCCCTGCGCCATCAGTTGGCGGAAGCCGGAGCTGAAGACAGGCTGTCTCTGGAGTTTCATCAGGCGATCCTGAATCGGGAACTGCCCTATTCGATCGGCGGCGGTATCGGTCAATCGCGGCTATGTATGTATTTTCTGCGCAAGGCGCATATTGGCGAAGTTCAGGCCGCAATGTGGCCGGAGGACATGATAGAAGCCTGCTTGGCGCATGGGATCGAAATACTATAGGGGAGAAATTTTGTATTACGTCAATGTCATAGTCGACCATTCGAGCAACGCGACGGATCGCGTTTTCACCTATGGCGCGACGGAAGCAGGATTGAAGCCGGGCGATGCTGTAGCGATTCCCTTTGCACGGAACAGGCGCTTACTGACAGGCTATATCCATTCTTTGATCCCGGAGCCGCCGGCGCATATCAAAGGCCTGCGACTGGTCGACAGCCTTAAACCGGAGGAATCATTGCCCGAGGTGGCGATTGACGTTGCTGAATGGATGCAGGAGCGATATTTTTGTCGCCTGATCGATGCCTTACGTTGTTTTGCGGCGCCAGGTAAAGCGGCGGCGAAATCTATTAAACAGACTTCCGGGATGAGCGGAGATGAGGCCGCGGAGGGAGACGGGGTGATTGTGGCCGATACTGAAGCATGGCTGCCTGAAACACCGCCGATCCCGACCAGGGAACAGGCTCGGGCATTATCGCGGATCCTGCCGGTGATAGAGAAGCGGCAAGCCGGCACTTTCCTGATTCATGGCGTTACCAACAGCGGTAAGACTGAGATCTATCTGCGGGCGATCGAAGCCAGCCTGAGAACGGGTCGACCGGCCATTATGCTGGTGCCCGAGATCGTGCTGACCGGTCAGACCATTGAACGTTTTTATCGTCGCTTTGGTCGGGAAAAGATAGCAGTCCTGCATAGCCGGCTGGCGGCTGGAGAACGTCGTCGGCAATGGGAGCGCATCCGCCGGGGAGAAGTCGCGATTGCGATTGGCGCTCGGTCGGCAGTATTCGCTCCTTTTTCGGAGCTGGGCGTTTTGATCATAGACGAAGAACATGAATCTTCTTATAAGTCGGATATGACGCCAAAATATGATACTATAGAGGTAGGGATTGAACTGGGCCGCCGCCATGCGGCGACGGTGCTGCTGGGCAGTGCGACGCCGTCTCTGACGAGCTATCATAAGAGCTTGAACGGTGAGTTTGAACGCCTTGAACTTGCTGAACGCTATGACCGCCGGCCTTTTCCCCATATGCAGGCGGTTGATATGCGAGAGGAGTTGCAGGCTGGCAACCGCAGCATTTTCAGCCGCATCCTCTATGAATCGATGCAGAACTGCCTGGCAGAGAGGCAGCAGATTATGCTGTTTCTGAATCGGAGAGGATATAGCAGCTTTTTATCCTGTCGTAGTTGCGGTTTTGTCGTAAAATGCACTGAGTGCGGCATTGCGATGACCTATCATAAATCAACCGGCGAAGCAGTGTGCCATTACTGTGGTCGAAAACAGGTCTGGCAACAGATTTGTCCGGCCTGCCAAAGCCCATATCTGAAGCATTTCGGAGTCGGCACGGAAAAGGTTGAAGAGACTGCTCGATCGGCTTTTCCGGAAGCGGCTATCGAACGTTTGGACCTAGATACAACGCGGCGTAAAGGCAGTTTTGACGCCATACTTAATCGTTTCAGACGTGGTAAAACACAGATCCTGATTGGCACGCAGATGATAGCGAAAGGACTTGATTTTACCAATGTCGGGCTGGTCGGTGTTATTTCGGCAGACATCACCTTGAACCTGCCTGACTACCGGGCAGCGGAGCGCAGCTTTCAACTGATCACCCAGGTAGCGGGCCGGGCCGGCCGGGGCAGCCAGGCCGGTGAAGTGATAGTCCAGACCTACGAACCCGATCATTATGCGGTGCAAACTGCTCTAGCGCATGATTACCGCAGCTTTTATCAGATTGAAACGGCGGTCCGTCAGGTTCTCGATTATCCGCCCTTCAGCGACATGATCCGCCTGGTGCTGACAGCCGCTGATGAAGCAGATGCGCGAACCGGTATGGAAAAGATCCGCGAACTCTTTCTGCGCCGGGCGGGAAGAGAACATGCGGCTTATGTACTAGGCCCTCAGCCGGCGATGCTGCCGCGGATGAATCAAAAATATCAATATCAATTACAAATAAAGTGTCTTCCGCAGCATTGGCAGGTTTACCAAAAAGTGCTACGGGGTATTAAATACAAAACCCTAAAAGAAAGAGAACACGATTGGCAATTATCGATTGATCTCAATCCGTTCAGTTTGAATTAGCAAAACTATAGTAGAGGTATAGTAGATGGCTTTACGTAATATTTTCATCGAAGGCGAGGAAATTCTGGGTCAGAAAGCGAAAGAGGTGGGGCAGGTCGATGAAAAGATTCGCCAGTTGCTTGATGACATGCGCGAGACCATGCAGGCAGCCGACGGGCTGGGCATCGCAGCGCCGCAGGTGGGGATATTGAAGCGCATTTTCGTGATCGAATTGGATGAACAGTTGATCGAAATGATAAATCCGGTTATCGTTAGCCAGGAAGGCAGTCAGATCGTAGAAGAAGGCTGCCTCAGCGTGCCGGGCATGGTCGGGACGGTTGAACGGCCGGCTGTGATTAAAATGCGCGGGCTCGACCGGCAGGGCAAGGAGTTTGAAATTGAGGGAGAGGATATGCTGGCGGTAGCTTTGAGCCATGAATATGATCATTTGGACGGTATTCTCTATACGGAAAAAGCGATTGACTTGCATTTCGTTTCAGATGACGACGAAAACAACCAAAGCAGTCAAGGAGTCCCCTTAGATTAGGGGAGAAGGAGGAGACAAATGAAACCGAAGATTTTGTACATGGGAACGCCCGTATTTGCAGTTAAACCCTTGCAAAAACTTCTGGACGCCGGCTATCCGGTGGTAGGTATTGTGACTCGTCCGGATAGTCAACGTGATAGGGGGAAACAGATGCAAGCCTCGCCGGTCAAGCGTCTGGCGTTGGAGAAAGGCTTGCCTTCAATTGAACCGGAACGGCTGCGTAGAAACGAGGAGTTCATGCAAACAATGCACGAACTGGCGCCCGATCTGATCGTTGTGGCGGCATATGGACAGATCTTACCGCTTGAAATTTTGGAGTATCCAAAGTACGGCTGCATCAACATCCACGCCTCCTTGTTGCCCCGGCACAGGGGTGCGGCGCCGATCGAGCGGGCGATTTTAGCCGGAGACGAAATGACCGGTATCACTTTGATGTATATGGATGAGATTTTAGATACCGGTGATATAATCGCCAAAGTCACCACTCCGATCGATAAAAAAACAACAGGTGAACTGGCGGTTGAATTGTCAGAGCTGGGCAGTGAACTGTTGATTCAGGAGTTACCGGCAATCATTGACGGTACAGCCAAGCGCGAGGCTCAGGATAATATCTATGCGACCTATGCGCCGCCGATCCAAAAATCCGAGGCCCATTTGGACTTTCAGATGCCGGCGTTGCAGCTTGAACGTTTGGTCAGGGCGATGAATCCGGAGCCAGGGGCTTATTGTCTTAAAGGCGATGAACGTTTGAAAGTACTGACCGCTGACATACCGGACATTTGTTTGTCCGAATCAGATTTAGAAGCGCAACCGGGCCGGGTTTTAGCTGTAGCGGACGATGGTATTTTGATCGCAACCGGTAAGGGAGTGCTCCGTCTTAAGACGATTCAACTGCCGGGACGTCAGGTAATGCCGGTATCGGAGTTCTTAAAAGGGAATAAAATTGAAATCGGATCAGTTTTGGAGTAAAATGTTTATTAATAAACCGATTCTGCAGTAGGAGACCATGACAATGAGTGCAAATCGAAAAACGGCCTTTTTTACATTAATGGACATTGAAGCGAGGAAAGCTTACTCCAATTTGGCGTTGAATCATCAAATCGCCAGGAGAAAACCGGATTCGCCGGCCCTTGTTCGTCAGATCGTCTATGGCATTCTCGAAAACAAATTATACATCGATTATCTGATTGAACATTATCTGGATTCACCAGTCGAACTCATGAGGAATTGTGAGAAGATCGTACTGCGGATGGGCATCTACCAACTTAAATATATGGATTCGATACCCACCTATGCCGCTGTCAACGAAACGGTTGCGCTGGCCAAGCGTTTTTGCAGCCGAAAAAAAGATCTGGTCAATGCGGTTCTGCGCAATTTCATGCGCACCGGACATACGATCATGTTGCCGGACCGGGAGGAAGACGAGGTGCGTTACCTGTCGCTTAAATATTCCTACGCGCCCTGGATAGTTCAGCTGTGGCTTGACAACTACGAATCGAGCTTCGTTGAGGAATTATTGGGTGCGGGCAATCAGATCCCCGATCTGGTCATTCGACCGAACCTGCTGAAAACGAACCGTGAAGACTTGAAAAAACGGCTTATCAGCCGAAAATTTCAGGTGACTGACGGCAACTTGGCGCCGGATGCTCTGCATGTTCGAGGCTCTCGGCTGATTGGCGGCCGTCTCTTTAACAGCGGGATGTTCTCCGTGATGGACGAAGGCTCCATGCATGTGGTGAACATGCTCGATCCGCAGCCAGGTGAATTCATTATGGATGTTTGCGCGGCGCCGGGCGGAAAGACTGTTTACATTGCTGAGAAAATGAACAATATCGGTCAGGTGCTCGCTCAGGACATTTACAAAAGGAAGTTGAACCTGGTTACTCAGGCGGCGGACCGTTTGGGCATTACCATTATTAAAGCCCGAACCTGGGACGCCACTCGTCTGAATAGTTCGCTGGAAGGCAGTGCAGATCGCGTTTTGGTCGACGCTCCTTGTTCCGGCTTAGGTGTCTTGCGGCGCAAGCCGGAGATCAAGTACAGGAATCTTAATAAGGAATTACGTTTACTGCCTGTCAAACAGCTGGCTATTTTGAACGCATCGTCGCAGAGTGTCAAGAGCGGCGGTATTCTGGTCTATAGCACCTGTACCATAAACCCGGCAGAAAACCATCGGGTGGTATTGGCATTTTTGAAGGCAAACAAAGAATTTGAAAAGGAAGAGAGCATCCAATTGCTGCCGAACATCAATAACACGGACGGCTTTTACATCTGCCGGATGCGCAAAAAGTAGGTGATTCGATCGCATATTCAGGCGGCTGCGGCGACTGACAGAGGTCATAAAAGAGAACTGAACGAGGATGCATTTTTGTTGTTGCCGGAATGGCAAATATATGCAGTGGCAGACGGAGTCGGCGGACATAATGCCGGCGAACGAGCCAGTCAGATGGCGACGGATGAAATCAAAGCTTTTGTCGCGTCCAATCCTCCGACTGATATTGGCTCCACATCCAAACGCCGGCAGTATCTGATCGATTGTGTAGAATTTATAAACCAATCGATTTACCAAGATGCCTGCAGCGGGGGCGATAAACAAGGCATGGCGACAACCTTGGTGTTGTTGTTGATCGTAGGACGGACTGCAGGAATTATAAACGTGGGCGACAGCCGGGCATATTGTTTGAGCAAAGGTAAATTATTCCAGCTGACTGAAGACCATACCTATGTCAACGAATTGGTTCGCCAGGGCAGCATCACTCCGGCGGAAGCCCGTCACCATCCCAGCCGGAACCTGATCACTCAAGCCTTGGGTTGCCGTCATGATTTTGTTCCCGACTATTATGAAAGAAAACTCTTTCCAGGAGACCGTCTGCTTCTTTGCACCGACGGTCTCTATAACGAACTGGATGATCAAGAGATCAAGCTACAGCTGGCAGGGATCAGGCACCCTGAAAAGACTGTAAATGAGCTGATTGGTTTGGCCAATGCCAAAGGTGGCAGCGACAATATCACGGTCGTCTGCGTCAATATCGCGGACGGTCAGGAATCGTTTGAGCAGCAAGGAGAAAATCAAGCATGAGTAGCAGGATACTCGCCGGTAGATACGAACTGGTGGAAAAGATTGGCGATGGAGGTATGGCTGTGGTTTATAAGGCGCGTTGCCGTCTGCTGAACCGCCATGTCGCAGTTAAGATACTGAAACCGGAATTTACCCGCGACGCTAAATTCATAGAAAATTTCCGCAAGGAATCTCAGGCAGCCGCCAGTCTGACACATCCTAACATCGTGAATGTCTATGATGTCGGACGGGAAGGCGGTATCAACTACATCGTCATGGAGCTGATCGAAGGCCAGCCCTTATCCGAGATTATTCGTGAGAGAGCGCCGTTGTCGGTTGACGAGACGGTGACGATAACCAAACAGATCGCTTCTGCGCTTAGCTTTGCGCATAAGAATCACATCATTCACCGCGATGTAAAACCGCACAACATCATGATTACTGAAGACGGCATCGCTAAAATCACCGATTTCGGCATTGCCAAAGCGATGAATGCGGAGACTATAGACGATCAGACCGGGAGCATCATGGGATCGGTGCACTATTTCTCACCGGAGCAGGCGCGGGGCGGTTATGTCGATGAGAAGTCCGACCTGTATTCGCTCGGTATCGTCATGTATGAGATGATGACGGGTGAAGTTCCTTTCGATGGAGAAAATCCGGTGGCAGTGGCCATGAAACATATCAATGAACCGATCGAGCCGCCATCAAAGCTGGTTCCGGGAATTCCGCCTGATGTCGAAGCGATCGTCATGAAAGCAACCGATAAATATCAGGTCAATCGCTATAAATCGGCCGATGAAATGTTGGACGCGCTGAACTTTGCAAGCTTGAGCCCGATCGGCGTATATGCCGACTACCAGAAATCGACCGGTGCGAAAAATCTTGACGCTACCCAGATGATAAATATGGTCAATCAAAGCTCACCAAATACGACAGCTGGCAGAGGCGGCGCAATGCCACCAACGGTCCCGCCGGGGAGATATAATAGCAACGGTAAAAAACCAAAACCAAAATCACAGTACCGCGGATTGAAGATCATCGCCATTATACTGGCGCTGTTGGTGACGATACCGGCGAGCTACTATATCTACAATATAATCAAGGGCGGCGACCAGGCCGGGAGTGTAACTGTACCTGAGTTGAAGGGAAAGACGATTGCTGAAGCGAAAGAGGAGCTGGAGGCGGTCGACTTAAAGTTGGTAATTGGGGACACTGTTGAAGATTCGGAATATCCGGCGGGGCAGATCGTTTCTCAAGATCCGGAAGCCGGCAACAAAGTACGCCCGGGAGGTTCTGTCACAGCCAACATAAGTGGCGGTCAACCGAAGGGAACAGTCCCGAATGTGGTCACATTGACACTGGAGGCGGCCAAGCTCAATCTTGAGACGCAAAATTATACAAACATAAAAGTGGTTGAAGAGTTCAGCGACGAGGAAAAAGGGATTGTCATCAAGCAGAATCCGGAGGGCGGCACCCAGGCTGAAGTCGATACCGAAATCAAATTGACTGTCAGCAAAGGAGCTGAGATCGTCAGCACCATCGTTCCCCGTTTAACCGGGCATACGGTGGCAAAAGCGGAAAAAGAGCTGGAAAAACAAAAACTGCTATTAAACAAGAAATATAAGTATAAACCGAGCAACGAGGTTCAGGCGGATCGCATCATGGATCAGAGTATACCGCCGGGAACATCGGTGGACAGCGGAACTGAGGTCACGATAACCATCAGCACCGGTCCGGCCGACAGCGGCGCCAATCCTGATGTAGCTATACGGATAGATTACTCACCAGCCAAGAATGAGGTTTTTTACCTGACGGTGACGGTGTCTGATGAAAGCGGCCTGACCATGCCAATCAACAACGCGCAGCGGCTGAAGAGCGCCGGCTCAGAGAACTTCGTTGTCACCGGCAGCGGTCCGGGAGTGGTTCAGATTTTCTTTGATAATATTCTGATAAGGGAATACAAAGTCAATTTTAACACTGGAGAAGTGCATTGACCCCAGCTTCCTCGGAAGGAGTAATCGTCAAAGGAATAGGCGGGTTCTACTATGTATCGGTTGACGGTGTGATTCATAGCTGCAAGGCTCGCGGGTTGTTTCGCAAACAGGAGCTTACTCCGGCAGTCGGTGATCGTGTCCGGCTGGATATCCGCGCGGACGGAGAATCTGTCATAACTGAAATTCTGCCTCGTAAAAATTTCTTTGTCCGACCGCCGGTTGCCAACATCGACCAGTTTATTCTGGTTGTCGCTCTGGCGCGACCCGAACCAAATCTATTGCTGATCGACCGTTTTTTGGTCATGGCTGAATATCAGATGACAGACATTGTCATCTGTTTCAATAAGATAGACCTGGCAGAGGATAGTCAGATCGAAGAACTGAGACAGATTTATGACCCGCTTTATCCGACAGTTTTTGTCAATGGCCTCAGCGGAGAAGGATTTTCCGGTTTGCGTGATTATTTGAAGAACCATCAATCGGCTCTGGCCGGGCCATCCGGGGCCGGCAAATCGACCTTGCTTAATCGGTTGATCGGGCGTCCTGTCGCCGAGGTGGGTAAAGTGGCTAAACGAACCGGGAGAGGTCGGCATACCACCAGACATGTCGAACTGTTTCCGGTCGGTTCAGGTTTTCTGTATGATACGCCGGGGTTCACTTCCTTTGATATATTAGAAGCTGATGAGGCGGAGCTGGCAGTGTTGTTTCCTGAAATGGAAGCGTTGCTCGGCGCTTGCCAATATGATAACTGCCGGCACCTGGAAGAGCCCGGCTGCGCGGTGCACAAAGCTGTCAATGCAGGCAATATCAATGCTTCACGCTATGTCTCCTATAGGCAGATGATAGAAGAGATCAGGGAAAAAAGGAAATACTGATGAAAAAATTGTTGGCACCATCCTTGTTATCAGCGGATTTTGGAAAACTGACGGAACAGATTGAACAAGTTCGGCGAGGCGGAGCAGATCTGCTGCACTTAGACATAATGGACGGGCACTTCGTCCCCGATATCACTTACGGGCCGCCGGTGATCCGCAGCTTGGCAAAGAGCAGCTCACTGCCGTTTGACATCCATCTGATGATCGAGCAGCCCGACCAGCTGATACCGCATTTCATCACAGAGCGAACGGAGATGCTGACCGTACATGCCGAGGCGGCGATACACCTGCAAAGAACACTGCGGCTGATCAGGTCTTTCAATGTTAAAGCCGGCGTGGCCCTGAATCCGGCAACGCCGCTCTCTGTACTTGACTATATCTGGGAAGATCTGGACTTGATACTTCTCATGTCGGTCAACCCGGGCTATGCCGGCCAAAGCTTCATCCCTTCCGCGCAGCGTAAACTGGTTGAGCTGGTAGAACTCAAAAAACGCTGGAAACCGGATCTGATCATCGCTATGGACGGAGGTCTTGATGTTGAACGCAGCGGGCAACTTTGCCAGTGTGGACTTGACATGGTGATTGCCGGCTCTGCTATTTTCGCCGCTGAAGATTTAACTGCCCGTTGTCTGGAGTTTCGACATGTTATCGATGCGGCCATTTAAGCGCTGGTTTTCATATTAAAAAAGTTTCACACAAAAAGCTTCATCCGATTTAATAGGCCGGATATATTTAACCGGTCTGATTCCAGAACTGTTCTTCAGGCCCCCGCAAGGGGGCTTTTTAACATCATGAAAGTGTAGCAGATAGAGATTAGCTACACTTATTTCTTATGGCCAAAAGCCGGAGGGTAGCTGGCTAAAACAGTCGTTTTGGAACGATTTATAGGATTTGACATAAAATACCACAAAGCCTTATCCTGATAATGAATCGATGATTCGCAAACGGAGGCTTAAAAATAAATGGAAGAGGTGGTCTAGTGATGAAGCACTGGCGGACGATAGCGGGGATCCTGGTCATCGGACTAGCCTTGGCAGGGTTGTTTTTTTGGGAATTACGAGGGCGTGAAGCTGTTTTGACCGCTCCCTTTTTAGTCGCTCGCTCGACCATCGCGTCTGGTCAAATAGTTAAAGCTACTGATTTTGCAGTAATCGGTCTAACTGATAAAACCCGCATGCAAGGCGCGCTGACGCCTGATCAGATAAAAGAGATCGTTGGCCTGTCAGCCAGCCGGACATTGCCGGCCAATTCACAGATCAGCCGGAAGGATTTTTTAATGGATGCGCTTTATCTGAAGCCCGGGCAATCGATATACACATTGAGACCGGAATGGATCGGTATGTTGAGCAGTTCGCTGAGGCGGGGAGATCGGATCGAACTGGTGAGCCGGACAGATGGGCTGTCTCTGGGTGTTTTCAGCGTTGCTTTTGTGAAAGACAGCCAAGGGGCTGAAGTCGTCGATAGTTCGCCGAATGGCGAAGCACGCCAGACTGCCGCTGCTGCTCTGGATCGAACAGCTTCAACGGGTCTGATCGATCATGTTGAGATTATTTCAGACCGGGATGCTTTCAATCGGATACTAGAAGCGGTCAGCGGTTCGGCGGATGGCAATCTCCTACTTGTGCAGGTGCCGGCCGGGGAGTCAGCAGCCGGGAAGACGCCGGCAGGGGAGACTGCGGCCGGGCATGATAAAGAGGCAGGGCTTTGACATGAATAAAATGATTGCTTTTCATGGTGTTGATGCAAAAGTCGGGACGACCATGATCTCGCAAGCTGTTGCCCAGATGACCGCTGCCTGCAATCGCGACTGGTCGGTGGTCTGGGTCGGACTGAACAGCAAACCTGAAGTCGGTTATCTCGGATCTGCAGCTTCGGTGGAACAGCTGCAGATCGATCTGCGGCATCGTTTTATCAGCCGTCAGGAACTAATCGCCGGCTGTGTCAACAAAGACAATTTATCCATCCTGCCGGGCGTGCTCAGCTATAGCGCTGCTCGTTATTTCCGGCCTGAAACGGCAAAAGATCTATTGGATCAGCTGAGCAGTCATTTTGATGTGGTAGTGGCCGATACAGGCAATCAGTTGGACGATGGCCTGACGGTGGGGGCGTTGGAGCGGATCGCCTGTCGTATCGGCGTATTCACCCAGCATGAATCCGCGCTAAGGTGCTGGGTCGGCCTACACTCTTTATATGAGCGTCTCGAATTCGATTTTAAATATTGGGTGATCAACCGCTATCTGTCGCGGGATATATATGACAAAGCATATATATCAACGCATACCGGCATCGCTGAAGATCACTTGTTACCGGTGACAGAGGCTGTCAACAGCAGGCGGGCAGAAGCGGAGAGACGCACTCTGCTGGCTTATCGGGAGAGTGGATTCAAAGAGGACATTGCCCGCATCCTTAATCGCATAGGCTGGTTGAGCCGGTCATGTCCGGACGGGGGTTTGTTTAAGAGGGAAAGAAAATGGATTTTTTCTCAGTAAATGAATATTTATCTAATGCGGCTGCTAACATGAATCAGCAGAAAAACAGTAGTCAAAAAACCTTGCAGGGCAGTGCTTTCAAAAAACTCTGCCTGAGAGTCCAGGTTGAATTTAACAGGGAGTGGCAGGAAGACAGTAGCGACCTGATGAAAACCTTGCAATTGCAAAAGCGGGCCATCATTGGCTATGCTAGCGAAACCGCCTATTTTAAGGATAAGATTCAGGCGCTGGTATTTCGCTGGCAGGCAGAGAAAACGGCCTTTCCGCCCTGGTATGCCTCACTGGCCGAAGCTATCTATCATGAGAACTGGGGCTTGGCCGGAATTGCCGAGTGGTTTTCCGAGCCTTATCTGAGCAGCAGTTCGGCAAAGGTTATAGGTGATCGAATCTACTTTCTTGACCAGGGGAAAATGCGTCTGATGCCACAAACATTGACTGCCGAACGCAGGGAGCAGATGATCAGAGCCTTTCTGTTGCTGACGCCTGAAGAACGGATGGACCGGGATTTTCACGAGCTCTATCTTTTAGACGGCACTCGTTTGACAGTTTTTCGGGGAGCGATGACGAAAAAGGGTCAGGATGTGATCATATTTCGTCGTTATATCATTCCCGAATACAGTTTTGACGAGCAGGCTGCCCGCGGCACGATACCGGCGGAAGCGATTCCGCTTTTTCAGGAGATGGTGCGGGCCGGCTTCAACATCGTTGTCTGCGGTCCGGTTCGTTCAGCTAAAACAACATTTTTATCAACTTGGCAGAGCTATGAAGACAATAGCCTTGAGGGCGTGGTAGTTGAGACTGACCCTGAGATTCCTATGCATCTTTTGATGCCGGAAGCGCCCATAATTCAACTGTTGGCAGATCATGACCGCTTGGCTCAGATCTCCAAAAATCTATTGCGTAGCGACGCCGATTATTTTATTCTGGCCGAAGCGCGTGACGGTATAGCGCTCGATACCGCTCTGCGCATCGCTGGCAAGGGAACCCGTCGGTTGAAGCTGACCTTTCACTGTCGGGATGCACTCGACCTGCCTTATGATGTTGCCTGGGAAATAGTTCGATCAATAGGAGGCGATCTTGATCTGACTGCGCAAAAAGTGGCCCGTAGTTTCGATTTCATTTTTCATTTCATACAGCTGAAAGAGAAAAACCGAAAGCGACTGGCCGGGATATATGAATTGGATTTTGACAGATCGCAACGCGCAATTAATGTTCGGCCGTTGTGTCTTTATCAACCGGCAGCTGACGCGTGGAACTGGCCGGACAAGATAAGTGAAGAAAAACTGAAGATTGCCGCAGCTGAAGATCCGGCCGCGGCTGAGCAGATCCGCTGTCACTGGGAGCGACTCTGTCTTAAGGAGACTTTCGCATGATGGCGCGACAGGCCGTCGGCTTATTGCTGGGCGGATTGATATACGGCGCTTTGATCACCGGTCTGGTGCTGCTTTGTTTGACAGAGTTCCGCAGAATTGCTGCTCGCTGGAAATTGCGTCGACGTCTGGCTCTGAAAAAGGCGGAAACGCGGACAGAAAGCCGCTGGCGGCGCAAGCTGCGTTTAACATTGCGCACTGCTTTGGGTTGGCCGGTGCCGGTATCGGCTGCCGTTGCCTGTTTATTGCTGCTGTTTGCGGCGATTTTGTTGGCCGGTTGGCGGATCCTGCCCATTAGCCAGGCCCTGATAATTGCTTTGATCGGAAGCACGTTGCCTTGCCTGGTGCTATATATCAGGGCGGTGGCGATTAGATTGCGCGGCAGTTATGAAGGAGAGGCCTTGATCACCGAATTTCTGCGCCAGTATCGCATCTGCGACTGCAATGTTGACAGCGCTCTGGAACAGCTGGTGACCGGCCAGGCAGCGATTCGAAGGACCCGACAGTCAGTGTATCGGCTATTGCTCGAACTCAGGACCGCCGGGCATCCCGAACAGGTGAAGCGAGCGACTGATGATTTCGCACTGGCTCTGGGGACGCACTGGGGGCGTATGCTGGCCGCGAATCTCTGCCTCGGCTTAACGCAGGGTACGCATATCGGTCAGGCGATCGAGGACATTTTGATCCAACTCCGGGAAGCCCGTTCTCTGACCGAGGAGAGAAAACGCTTGAATAGCGAATCGATTCGGATGGCATGGTTCCTAGTACCGGCGATATATCTGGCAACTGTTTTGATGGCGGTCAACTATCTGGATCTGCCGCTGGGACATTTTTTACGCAACCAGTTCTATACCGCGGAGGGCTTTCTGTTCTTTGCGTTGATTGTCTTCCTGTTCTTATTCAACATATGCCTGTTGTCTTTCGTCGTAAACCGGCGTTTTGATTTTTAGAGATCAGAAGGGAGCGTTAGCGGAGTGGGATTGAGTTTTGCGGTTTATGGTGTCTTAGCTGCGCTGATTGCGGTCGGTTGTCTGTTACTGCATCGGCAATATACCAGAACGCTATGGGAAAAAGCGCTTCGCTGGAGGCAAAATATACCACCGCCCCGGCCTTTGTTTGAAGCTTTGGCCGAGCGCATAGGCGTTATTTTCGGCTATACGGCAAAGGACAAGATCGATTTTGAAATATATGAAGCAATTTCCTATTTGCGCAACGTGTGCGCTTTAACAGTCGGCGCGGCTTTGACCAGCGATCGTATTCTTGAACAATTGACCGTTCAGGCAGATAGATTGAAACCCATATTTGCAGGTATGCTCAGATTGATCAGGCAGAACCAGAGAGAAGAAGCCGTGCGCCTTTTTACCGAAGCGACAGATCGGGGAACGGCGGCTGATTTTGCCAGATTATTGGTGCAGTGGGATGAGATTGAACCCCATATTCTTTCTGAGACGCTGGTTTCGCATCAGAAGAGTTATCGCGAAATGAGGCAGACCGTCCAAAAGCGGCGAGACGAACTGATTAGCGATCTGATTTATCTGCCGGTCGTTTTGAATGTCATGCTCCTGTTCATCAATTTCATCTATGTCGGCTATTTCATCGATCAGCGTGCGCTGCTGGATCTGATGTTTTAGTAAATATTTCTATAACCGTTTCTGCTGATTAAAGGAAAGGAGAGTGAACCATGAAACAGATGATCGTAATGATCGCCATGATCGCTTTGGGCGTCGCCATCGCTGCTATTGTGATGGGTTTTTCGAGTACTGCGAACTCACTGGCGACAGATGCAAAAACGAATTTGACCTACAACAACATCATGAATCCTTGAGCGGGAAGGCGGTGCGCAGTTGAAACAACTCATCATTATGGTGGCCATGATTGGTTTGGGTGTGTTTCTGTTCAGACTGATCGCCGGACCGGATGATTCGATTGCCGGAAATCTGGGTCAGCTTTGGCAGGATGAGATCCGCATCCGTTCCGAAGGGCCGTGAGAGAAGGGATGGAGGGATGAAGCAACTGATCGTTCTGGTTGCCGTGCTGCCGCTGCTGTTGGTGTTCATGATGCAGGCGACGCTTGACCAAAAAAACAGCGCGCAGATTGGTTTGTTCCAACAGGAGGTGGCGGTAGCGCGTGAGCAGGCCCGGCAGGCCGGTTGCTTTTCAGCGGCAATCCAGCGTAATCTGAAAACTCGCCTGGGAGAGCGGTTGGGCATTTTACCGGAAGAGATTGTGATTACAGCGACTGAAGAAGTGCAGTATCGTTTGAATTATTTCACCGCTGGTCAACAAAGGGGATTGATTCACTATCGGATCAGTATTCCTATCAAGCGGTTGATGGCCGGCACACGGCTCTTGGGAATTCCGGCGGACGCCAACCAGGGAGTGTATACTATTGAAGGCTGTACGGCCAGTGAGCGATTGCCGGATGCGGAGGGGCAGTCATGAAAGTATTCTTGATCTTTATCGGCTTGCTGATGATACAGGTGGGATTTATCAGTTATCAGGGAGATCTGGCCCGCTATTTAAAAATGAGCGCCGATATCAAGGCGCTGGCAGAGGAATGTGCGGTCGGCGCGGCTCAGTATTATGACGAGGCGGCTTACGGACAGGGTCTGATGGTGATCAATCAGACTGAAGCCACCAAACTGATCGCCTATCTGGCCGGTCTGGCAGCAGATCGTCTCGGTTTACAAGACCCCTCCGCTCTGACCTGGCAGCTTCACGTCACCGATGATCAGACAGCTGCCGCTTCAGCCGGACCACCGGTTGTGACTGTCGAGATGCAGCTGCAAACGCCGGATCTGTTTCGTCTGTCACTGATTGAAGTCAGACAGATTAAACGCAGTGCGCGCTATGAGCTGGCGCACTTTTAGAGGGAATTTACAAGAGGCCGGCGCGTGCCTGTTTGGCCAGATATTCAGCCAGCGCCGCATGGCCTCTTTCAGTGGGGTGCAAACCGTCTGACAGCCAGGTTTCAGCCGTTTCAGGCGTGAACAGGGCAGCGTAAAAATTATTGAGGTCGATCACCGAAAGATCGGCTTCCGTTGACTTGCTCAGATTGATCAGAGAATTGCTTAAAAGCGTCAGGTTGGAGGCCATTTCAGGATAGTGCTCGTTTGGCGCCCAGCGTTTGACCGCCAGATCGGGATCGATAGGCAGCGGAGTCAGCAGAACCGGCCGGATGTCGTGTTGAAGAGCCAGTTCAGCCATTATTATAAGGTTGTCAAACACGCGGGAGATATTGTGGCCGAGAAAGAGGTCGTTACCTCCGGCGTGAATGGCAATGCTGTGGGGTTTATGTGCCAGAGCATCTTCTTCAAAACGCGCCAGTATCACGGCGGAGGTTTCTCCATTTTCACCTTTGTTGATGACTTCATGTCCGGTCAGGCCGCGGAAGAGACTGACAAAACAGAGGCTGCGCTTTAAGGGGAAACCGTTGATGATGCTGTCGCCGATGAAGACGATCTTACGCTTGAGCTGGTTCTTGTGGGTCATGATTCCTCCTGTTGGGGCGGCTTGACAAAGCCAATCTGGTGAATATAATATTAATTAAATTATAACAAGTTCGACCATACTGTCAAATGCGATGAAGGGGGCTACCACCCCGGAGCAGCGCCCGAAGAGGGTGGCCGGTCGGCAATCAGCCGGTCGTTAAGACAATGAAGTTGTAGTTTGGGTGGAACCGCAGCAAATGCCCCAAGCCTGTTGTTTTCAGTGCAGGGGCTTTTTTAATGGTTTATGGAAGGAGATTTTTGAAATTATGGCGGAACAGAATCAAACGCCTCTCGATCCGCAAAATCTGGAGGCGGTCAAGGCCTTCGAGAGCGGACCGGACAGTCATGCATTTTGGCATACTTCTTCGCACATCATGGCGCAGGCAGTCAAGCGCTTGTTTCCGGAAGCGAAGCTTGG
>DUVF01000060.1 GCA_012841165.1 Clostridiales bacterium | reverse complement strand
TTCTCTTTAATCCTTGTTTTTTGGCAAAAGAGGTCATCCGCAGAAAAGAAACAGCTCAAAAAGAGATAAAAAAATGTTTGAAGGTTGCGCAGGATATCGGTTTGAAAAAGGTATCGGAAACACAGAAATGGCCAGTCTTCACAAAATAAGCAGCAAGGAGTTGCAAAAATAAAAATGCTTGCATACCCTGAAATCGTTATAATTGTTCTGGTAATCACATTCTTTGTAGTGTTACGAATGGGATGGTACTTTATGACGAAATCTGTAAAAACAGCAGAAGGAACAGTAGAAAAAGATTTTTGCGGTATTAGTAGGATAAAAAATGACTTTGAAAAAGGGAGAGCTTCGCGAAAAAATCGTTGCGTGATGTATATCTCGATATCCCTTGACAGTATGAAAAGACTGTATTCGGAATCAAAGGCTATCCGAATGCAAGAACAAATCAAGAAAAAATTCCTTAATCATTTTTGTTTTAATACATGCGGAGATATTGCCCCTTGTGGTGGCACAAATTTTGTTGTCATAAACGAATTGGAAGAAGACGAAATCACACAGTGTATTGACAAATGTTTTGAAGAAATCAATGAAATTTTTGCCGAACATGGTGCAGCAGGCGTTGCCCGTGTAAACTTTGGATACTACCTGACCAGTTCAACCGAAGTTTCATTCGAAACCGCCCTTGAAAGAGCAAAACAGGCCTGCAGCATGGCGGAAGATGAAGAAGTGTTATATTGCAGGTGGGATAATGTAAAGGAAAAAGAATTTGAAAGAAAAATCAGAATCGAAAGCAACATCCAAAACGAGATTGAAGACAATAGATTTTTTCTTGAGTATCAGCCCTTTTTAGATGCTGAAACAAATAAAATTGTGGGTGCGGAGGTGCTGTCGCGACTTCATTCTCCGACAGAGGGCATTTTAACACCGGGCTGTTTTCTTTCAGCGGTAAATAATATAGGGGCGAGCGAAAAGTTTGATTATTACATTTTTGAAAAAAACTGCAAGTGGATTGCCAGCGATAAGGAAAATCGCACGAAATATGTATATACAATCAATTTCTCACGTCAGACTCTTTGCGATCAAAATTTAGCTGAGAGTATAATAAACATTATAGAAAAATATGATATTGACTATTCGTGTATTGCCGTGGAAATACTTAACGATATAAGTTTGAATGAGTATGAAAAGTCCACAATGATAAAGAATTTGATCCGCTTAAAAGGGAAAGGGGTTTTAATTTTTCTGGATGATTTCGGTAAATATTATACCAGTTTTAATGAATTAACGGATTTTGATATAAGCATTGTAAAAGTTGATACCTTCGTCACGCAGAATGCAATAAATCCAACAGGATTTTCAATTCTTAAAAACATGATCAGCACCGCTCACGACTTGGGATTAAAGACACTATGCAAAGGCATCGAAACGGAAGAACACAAAAAAATAGCAATTGACGCAGGCAGTGACATGCTTCAAGGGTATTATTTTTACCACCCGATGTCCGTCATGCAATTAGAGGCATTATTGGAGAAACAGTGAAAATCAGACAACATTTGAATTGTGTTATTGGGGAACTTTAGGTGTTTGGAAATAAGAAAAAGGAGCAAAAATGAATATTCTGGTAACAGGCGGCCTGGGTTTCATCGGCAGTCATACGGTGGTCGAGCTTTTGGAGAGCGGGCATGAGGCGATAATTGTAGACAATCTATATAATTCGAAGGTGGATGTCTTCGATAAGATATGCCAAATCACAGGAAAATCACCAGGGCTTTTTATAGCCGATGCCACAGACGCGGCCGAGATGGACGATATCTTCAGCAAGCACCAAATAGACGGGGTGATACATTTTGCGGGGTTTAAGGCGGTCGGAGAATCCGTGTCGAAGCCTTTGGAGTATTATAGAAACAATCTTGTTTCGGCCATGGTGGTGGCGGAAAAGTGTGTAAAATACAAGGTCAACCGCTTTGTCTTCAGTTCGTCGGCTACTGTATACGGCGAGCAGGAGCCGCCGTTAAAAGAAGACTCCGAGTTGATGCCGACTTCCAATCCGTACGGCGAGACCAAAGCCATGATAGAGCGGATATTGACAGATGTGGCAAAGGCCAATCCGGAATTTTCTGTATGTTTATTGAGATATTTCAATCCTGTCGGCGCTCACAAAAGCGGATTGATCGGGGAAGATCCGAACGGAATACCTAACAATCTGATGCCTTTTGTCTTAAGGGTAGCCCGGGGAGAAATAGAGAAGCTGAATGTTTTCGGGGACGACTATGATACTCCGGACGGAACCGGTGTGCGCGATTATATCCATGTGGTGGATCTCGCGAGAGGGCATCTGAAGGCGATAGAAAAGGACAGCGCCGGTGTGAGCGTCTATAATCTCGGAACGGGCAGCGGCACTTCGGTATTGGAACTGGTAAATACCTTTATAAGGGTCAACGGTGTGGATGTACCTTACGAGATAGTGGGCAGAAGAGACGGGGATGTGGCGACCTGCTACGCGGATGTGACTAAATCTCTGAAAGAATTGGGGTTTAAGGCCGAGTACGGCATAGAGGACATGGTACGGGATGCCTGGCAGTTTGAGAAAAATAAGTGCTAAAGGAAGGGGTAATCCTCCGTGGGTGTCAAATTTTGCTTTATTCAGGATGACGCGCTCGGTGAAGATATAGAAATTATCGTGCGCGCCGCAGATAAAGACGAACGGGTGAAAAAACTGTTGTTCGTTCTCTCGGAGAATTCCGGGCAGCAGATATCCGGTCAGCTGCTTTCGGAAAATGACCATATAAAAACTTCGGATATTATTTTAGTTATGCGCGATGGCCGCTATGTAACGGCTAAAACCGTCGCGGGCGACTATGTGGTCAAGGATGCGCTGACGCGCGTGGAGGAGAGTCTTGACCCCGCCTGGTTTGTAAGAATATCTCAATCAGAGATAATAAATCTTAAATATCTTAAAAACTGGGATTTTGTAGGCGGGGGAGTAATTCAGGTAAAGATGGAAAACGGAATAGTGTCTTACACATCTAGGCGATATGCTAAGCAGATTCACGAAACGCTTAAGAGGAGGGTAAGACGATGAAAAAACAGCTGATTACCAAAGCTCTTATCGGATCCGTTGTCGGCGGGATTGCCGTACATTTAATTACTTTGCTGATAAATTATTTCAGCACCGGCCAATACCTCGTCTGCGTACCTGAGCTGACGGAAAGGTTTGGCTTTGCCGGAGCCATAGTTTTTCAGACTATATTGGCCGCAGTATTTGGCATGGTAGCCTTCGGCGGCATGTGCTTTTTTGACATAGAAAAATGGAGTCTGCTGCGTGCCTCGGTGGTGCACTGCGCGCTTATACTCGTCACATACATAATTGTAGGACTGCAGCTGCATTGGTTTTCTTTCGATCTGATACCCATACTTATAATGTCGAGCATAGCGATCTTTATCTACGCGCTGATATGGCTCATAATGTACGCCTCCTGGAAAAGGGAGATCCGGGAGATGAACCGCCTGGCGGAAGAATATAAAAAGGACGCCGATACAAACGAAAATTAGCCAGTAACATAAATTGAAAGAGCGAAGAGGATGCCCCTCCCGGTTCTTGGTGAACTTTTCGGGACATCCTCTTTGTCTGGGTTTGGATAGTCTGGTTTGAGAGCCAGTACTTGTATGCTTGTTTGAGTTATTCTATAACGAGATCCTCATTTAAATGTTTGCAATTTGTGGCGATGGCGTTCATAGCAGCGGCATTGATGGGATACGCAATCGGCGAGGCGGATACCAGAGGATGCGTTGCAACCTGGAAGGTGTTAAGCTCATTGGCGGTCGCGCCTTTTTGTATGGCCAGACTCAGTACATTGATCATCTCGGCGACGCCGTCGCCGCCGGAGATCTGCGCGCCAAGGATTACTCCTGAACATTTCGAGAACATTAATTTGATGGTCGTCTTCTGAGCGCCCGGCAGTGAAGCCGGATGGCGATCCATGGTGGTGAATTCTCCTACCATAATGCTGAAACCGTCTTTCTTGGCTTTCGCTTCGGTGATTCCTGCGGCGGCAAATGTCTTACCAAGGATTTTTGTCGAAAAAGCACTGATGGTGCCTTTGTTAGCCCGCACCAGCCTCAACTGGAAAGCGTTGCTGCCGGCAATCTTTGCTTCCATGGCAGCGGTAGAGGCTAAGAGCACAGGAACATCTACGCCTGTAAAGAAGCAGTTTTTAGAGGCGCAATCACCAACCGCGAAGATATTGGGATCGTTTGTCCGCATATATTGGTCTACCACGATGGCCCCTTTGTCGTTGGTGACGATTCCTGCCTCTTTTGCGAGTTCTCCGTTCGGCCTGACGCCCAGCCCGAGGATGACAAGATCGGTGGGGATCTGTTCGCCGGTTTCGATCTCCACAGCCTCAACAGCGCCGGTTCCCACGAATTTTGTAAGTCGGGTATTGGTTAAAAGGCGGATGCCTTTTTCCTTTAGCAGGGCTTCGATTTCATCCGTAAAGCTTTTGTCGAAAGCCTGCCACAGGCAGGCGTCGGCCAGCTCGATCAGTGTGACATTCTTTCCCAGAAGGCTGATCTGCTCTGCGAATTCAACCCCTATGAATCCGCCGCCGACTACGGTCACATTATTGGCCGCTTGCACCTTTTTGAGTATCATGTCCAGATAATCCTGCTTTTTCAAAATCCCGAAGATATTATCCAATTCGTGACCGGGGATAAACGTTGGGATTAAGGGCAATGAGCCGGTGGCAAATATCAGTTTTTTATAAGAGATGGTTTCGTTTTTTTCAGTTGTCACGACCCTGGCGTTTCTGTCTACTGCGACAACCCGATCGATGATCAGGTTCACCCTGGCGGCTTCGATGGCGGCATCCGGAAGTATGTTTTTGTTCGTATCGTGCAGGCTGCCGTATATATACGGAATCCCGCAGGGCACCATAACTGTTTTCGTATCGCGGATCAGGGTGATATCGATATCATCGCCATAGGCTTTTCTGGCAGTTGTTGCGCTTTGGACGCCACCGGCACTTCCGCCAATGATCAGTAAATCAGTTTTCTTCATGTCTTCCTCCTTATCGTGCATAAAGCTAAACGGGCTTAGAAAAGAATTCGTCTATTATGGCCGGCATTATATTCCGGACTCTTTCCTCGCAAAGGGAATAATAAACCTTATTCCCCTTTCTTATTCCGATAACTATTCTGGCTGCTTTGAGTTTTGCCAGGTGCTGGGATACCTTTGGCTGTTCTTCATCAAGACAGCTTTGCATTTCGCTGACACTGGATTCTCCTCGCTCGCACAGGGTTTTAACGATGCAGAGTCTTTGAGGGTGGGCCAGCACTTTCAAAATATCAGCCGCTATGATGAAATTCTCGGGATGGGTCCTGTAAACAAACATGAGGGGCTCCTTCTTATATGAAATACATATCAATATATGAATATAGTAATATAGATATGTTCATATGTCAACAGGTAAAGCACAAAAGGTTCAAAACATCCGTTATAACTTGTAATGCAGGAGTGCGGATAATTTTATGAAATTAACCACAAAAGCCAAGATAGGCTTGCCAGTAAGGTCGGTGGCATGCTATATTATCCTCTAATGAGAATAGTCTCAAAAGAGAATAACTAGCCTAGGGAAAGCGCTTACAGCAAGGGTGCGGAGAGAGGCATGAAAAAGAAATTAACCGGATTTGTTTGCATATTGTTTATTGCTGCCCTAGTCCTTTCCGGCTGCGGAGCGCAGGTAGATAGCGATGCTATCGCGGGCTATGAAGCAGCGGAAATTACGATCAGCGGCTTAACGGAAGAAGATTTTAAGCTTAGCATCGGTGAGCTGGCCAAGTTGGAGACGGTATCCAGGCCGGCCACCGCCAGACGCAGCAACGGGGAAAAAGTGAGCATAAACGCTACCGGTCCATTGCTGGATACCTTTTTGGCTCAGTATGACATGACGCAAAACGATTTTGCCAGCATCCGCTTTGCGGCCAGCGATGGTTATGCCATCACAGTGGATGCTAATCTACTGGCAAACCGGGAAATAATTTTAGCTCTGAGCGATGGCGGAAAAGCCCTGAGCATGGAAGATCAGCCGCTGCGAATAGTGATTCCCGGCGAACGAGCGATGTACTGGGTCCGCCATTTGACCTCGATCAGCTTTGAACGGGAGACAAGGGCAGCAGCCTGCACAAAAATCATGCTGTTGGAGAGCGCAATTCCAGGACTTCAAGCGGAGAACTATAATTATTACGGAGTAACAGACCGGGTAGTGACTCTCATTGGACTGTTGGACATGACTCTGGGAGAATCGCCGGCCGATGATGAACAGTTGGGGTTTTATGCGGCGGACGGCCTGAACCAGACAAAGACCTGGGTGGACATTAAGCAGAGTCTGTTAAAATTCACCGGTGCAGATGCGCCTCGGCTGGTGGGCGAAAATCTGCCTGAAGGAATGCAGTTCTATGATCTGGTGTGGTTGAACTGCGGTGAGTGGCGCGTACTGTGTCTGGAAAAGGCGGTTTCCCTTTGGGGCGAGGCAGGTCGGTTGGGCCTTTACAAGCTATTGAATCATCTGGGTGGAGTCAGCGCCGATAAATATGTGTTTAGCACTATCGAAGGCGTCGCTGTAACTTATAGCGTGGATGATCTGGAGCAAGCCGACCTGTTTATAGATGAACAGGGCCGGGTTGTTTTGGAGTTGGCCGATGGCAGCCATGTAGAGGCGCTGCTGAAACTGGAGGCCGCTATATGAGAGGTCGCCGGCTGTATCTGTTCATGGTTTCGCTTATCGTTCTGTTGATTATAGCTTTGGCAGGCTGCTTGTATTTTGCCTTGCGGCCTGGCTATATGCCAAGTTTGAAGGTGGTCGGAGATGTGGCGCAGCCTCTTGACCTACGCTGCATAGAGGAATTGAACCCTGAGAGACAACGGGTACATGGTGAAAGCTGCTGTGCCGTATCTTTGGCGCAAGTGGCAAAAAAAGCCGGGGCCGATCAAGTCAGCCGTTTAGTGCTGCTGGCCGCGGATGGTTTTTCTGCTGAGATCAGCGGGGATACTATAGGTCAGTGTTGGCTGGCTTTCGACCGAAAGCGAGGCTGGCATAGCCTGAGCGATACCCTGCCGCTGAGCGTTAACGCAGTGGAGCTGGAACAGATTATCATTGTATCCGATGCCGCCAAAGGCCTGACTGTTGAGAATGACGGCCGGCAGCAGCACTTTTCTATCGGACAGCTCTACGCGGGAACCATCCTCAGCTATCCGTATCCGGAGGGCGTAGCGGAAAAGCAGGGAGAACAAGGGCGGATGACTTCCACCGTGGCCACCCGCCGTGACTGCCTGACTGCGGCCATGCTGGGCTGTAGCGGTTATGAACTGCGGCTGACCGATGAAGGCGGAAGCAGTCGTCTGATTCCGGCAGACAGCGGGCTGTTCCAGCTCAACGGCAACTCGTTGAGCCATGTAAACAGCCAGACTCGAACCAGCCACGAGGGAATTCGGTTGATTCAGATACTGCGGCCATGAGCAGCCTGAGATGAGCAAACATTCTGATTTAGTGAGAAATAATAAAACGCTATACATGAAGAAAGAATCAGACAAAAGGAAGAAGCGGACATTGTTGAAATGGCAAAAAATAATCAATCTGTTATTGTTGATATTGCTTGCCCTGCCTGTCTTGGGGTGGGGTTTGGCCAGTCCGGCTTATGGAGCAGCTGCGCTCAAAGTCAGTCTGACCAAAGATGGTAAAACCGTGACGGCGGCGGATTATACTCATGAGCAGCTATCCGCTTTAGGCCTGGCGACACATAATTATTCTTCAGTGGATGCCACCGGCGCGCCGGTGGGGATAGTGGCCCGGGGCGTGACCGTGAGCAAGCTGCTCTCCGCCTTAGGAATCAGTCAAACGGATGTGGAAAGCTTGAGACTCTCCTCTTCCGATGGTTGGAGCCGCAGCTATAATTTATCCGGCTACATGTCCTCCAACCGTCGGTACTTTCCTCGCATCGTGGAGTGTCGTGATTTGACCGCTGCAGAGCAGCCCGCTTTTTTGCCGGGCGCGGAGGATAACGCTGTTACGGTTCCGGCCTTGCTGGCTGTACTCTACTATGAAGAGCGTGATAACGCCGCACCGGACGCTTCTCTGCTCAATGATAAGAATGGTCTGCGCTTTTGCTATGGGCAAAGCACCATCAGCGAAGAGGTCAGCCTGAATTTTGGAAAGCATATCACCAGTCTGAATATTATCGTGAAAAGCGGCAGTTCCTTTGTTCTGCCGGCCACCTCAGAGGAGCCGGGGGAGCCCGCCGACCCTGCCGCGCCGGCAGTTCCATCTACCGGGCTGGCAGAGGTGTTGGATCGTGAAGGGCTGATGGCCGGAGATCTCACTGTGACCGTGGGCTACTGGGGTGGCGAGCATTACACCAAAGCCGTGTTCACCGCTGAAGAATTAGCCGCTATGGCTGATGTAAAGCAGATATACAGCATTATCGACAATATGCCCAGTGTGTGCCTCGACGCGGCCATCGGAGTGCGGCTGACGGATATTTTAGCTGTCGCCGGGATCGATGTTAATTCAGTGCAAAGCTTTAATTTCTACTGTGCCGATGTGGCCCGCACCTGGTACACCACATACACTAAATCCTATCTGCTGGATACGCCCCGCTATTATTACCCCAAGCTTCCCGTCTGCTGGGACCGGGAGGAAGCCCGGGCGTTGCCCGGAGCCACTGCCGGAGCGGTTCCGGTGGATGCTATTTTAGCGGTGCGGGATAAATGGCGGCGGATGGCTACAGAGATCGATTTTAACAATATGACTGACACCACCCGCTACCGGCTTGTCTTCGGGCAGACTGACGTAAGTACGGTCGAGGGTTCCCGCTCCGCAAAATGGGTGCATACGCTGGCGGTGACCTTGGGCGGTTCACCGCCTAAGGGCGTATATTTAGACGCGGATTCTCTTAAATTAAAGGTAGGCAGCAGCCATCAGCTTTCCGCGCAGGTGGATAAAACCGACAACACTACGGATACCAGAGTGAGCTGGAGCAGCAGTGATGAAAGCGTGGTCACAGTCGATGATCACGGCCGGCTGACCGTGGTAGGAGAGGGCGAGGCGGTAATCACCGTTACCACTTTATCCGGTGGTTTAACGGACAGTGTAGCAGTCAACAGCGTCAATGACGGGGAAGAACCAGCGCCGGCAGCGTCGTCAAAAAAAGAACAGCCGGTTGTTTCCAAGGGGCAGGTTTATAAGCTGCGTCTGGGCGGACAGGCTGCTAAAGCGTCGGAGGATGCGGCGGTGCAGAACTGGAGAGACGATGCTATGGCCTCAGACGCCATTGCTCTGGGAGCTTCGCGCTCATCGGGCCAACAGGCACAAGGAGCGATATCCGTTTTATTTATTGCCGGAATTGCCGGCCGCTTGATAATTTTTCGCTTAGAGGTATGAAATGTATTCTGAAACCCTGAACCAAGCTTTACGAACTTTGGCCGAAGCCCTGCGCTCTCCGGTCATCCTGCTGCTGTTGATTTTATGCGCTGTGGCAGTGCTCATGCTGGGCAGCCTGTTGGCTGAATTATTCAGCGAACGGCTGCGATTAAAGGCGAAAATGCCGCTGTTGGCCGATGCCATTAAGGATCCCCAGCGGTCATTGGCAGAAACTATTGCCGACTCCGGTTTACTGAAACGACAGCGAGCCGCCTTGAATGAACTGATAGCTCATCCCCAGCTGACCCCGGTCATGCGGGAAGCCCTGGCCAGACGCTTACTGTTTCAGGAGCAGACCCGATATGACCGTCTGATCAGCGTGACGGATCTGACGGCCCGTCTGGGTCCCATGCTGGGTCTGCTGGGCACATTGATCCCACTGGGCCCCGGTCTGATCGCTCTGGGGCAGGGTGATACCTATACCCTGTCTCAATCCTTGCTGGTCGCTTTTGATACCACCATTGCCGGCCTGGCCGCCGCGGCGCTGGCCTATGTGATTTCCATGGTACGGCGCAAATGGTATGAGAATTATATGACCTTATTAGAAGCGCTGATGGAATGCATTTTGGAACGGGAGGCGGTTCAAAATGAGGAATAGTCTGCGTAACAGAGGGATAAGAACTGTCGGCAGGGATCAGTCCTTCAATCCCATGGAAGGTGTAGCCAATCTGGCTGATTGTATGCTGGTACTGGCCTGCGGGTTGATGCTATCCCTGATCGTCAGCTGGAATCTGGACCTGGCGGTGGACGAGCCATTGAACGATACGCCCCTGTCCGCAGTGGAAGAGTTAGAGAGCACACAGCGGCAGCCGGAAGATACGGCAGGCTATGAACAGATGGGCGTGGTTTATAAAGATCCGGCCACCGGCGAACTCTATATGATAATGGATAAAAAATAGGGAGGAGATGCGGAATGAGAAAAATGAGCAAATCAAGACGGCTGTTGCTGCTGATAAGCGTTTTGGCGCTTATCGTAGCCGTGCCCGCGCCGGCTTTGGCTAGCAATGCGCCTGCGGCGGTAACACCTAGTGATACGCTGAACATATATGTGCGGATAAATGGCAATGACACATTGCTGCATACCTACAGTCTGTCGGAAATGAACAGCCTGTCTCGTGGCGCTACAACTTATTCCGCTATCGACAATATGCCCTGTCCGGTGATTACCGAGGCGGAAGGGGTGTACTTAGATGACCTTATAGCCGACGCGGCCCAATATACTAATTATAATTTGATGGATTATCAGTATTTGCGTACTCGCTCCACCGACGGCGCCACAGGCAAATTTACTGAAGCTCAATTATTTGGTGAACGCTACTATTTTCCGATGTTGCATAAAGAAAACGGAGCCTGGAACAGTGCGGAAGCAGAGGTGGATGTTTCGGTCCTGGGGCAGGGAACCAAAGTCCAGCCTATGCTGGCCATCAGTTCTTATCAGGAACGCCGGCCTGCACCGGCTGACAAAAATGATACCCGCAGATATAATCCGGAACGCTATACACTGCTGTTTGGCAGCACCATGGATGAAATGAGAAACTGTGAGCAGCGAGTCAGCCAGTATCGCCGCGGTTGCTGCGATTTTATCATTGATTTAGGCTCCGGTGCGGTGGACACATCTCTGACAGGATTGAGTCTGGATTGCAGCAGTCTCACTTTAGCTCGGGGAGGCAACGCGCAGCTCAGCGTGATTCCGCAGCCCATTACTGCTATAAACACTGCAGTCAGCTGGAGCAGCAGCGATGTTACAGTAGCAAAGGTCAGCACTACCGGAGTGGTGACTGCGCAGAGAGAAGGCAGCGCCACTATTACTGTGACAGCACAAAGCAACATATCTATCAAGGCAGTTTGTCAGGTAACGGTAACGGCTGTCGATAAGGTGGCGGTTAGCGGTATTACCCTGAGTCCGACCCGCCTGACATTAGCTCAGGGCGGAGAAAAACAACTATTGGCTGTATTGCGTCCGTTTAATGCCACCAATACCTCCGTAATCTGGCGCAGCGCTGATCCTGAAATCGCCACCGTGACAGCCGGCGGCCTGGTGAAGGCAATCAAGGCCGGGAAAACGACTATAACTGTTGCTGCTGAAGACGGCGGATTTCAGGCCAGTTGCGAGCTTGCTGTTACAGAAAAGTTAATTCCTCTGACCGGACTGGCCCTTTCCCGCAACGCGGCGGTAATTGCCAAGGGTGAGAGTTTGCAGCTGGAAGCACAGTTTACGCCCAACAATACTACCGAGCAGGAGGTGACCTGGTCAAGCAGCCAACCGGGCGTAGCGTCGGTCAGTACTAACGGCCTGGTCTATGGTCGTAATTTGGGTGTTTCAGTCATTACACTGCGCAGCGCGGACGGCAAATACTCTGCTACCTGTCAGGTAACAGTTGCTAAGGACGCCGTTAAATTTACCGATGTCTCCGGCCATTGGGCGAAGAGCTATATCGATGAGATGGCCACCGCCGGTTATATCAATGGCTACAGCGACGCTTCCTTCCGTCCCGACCGGTCTATTACCCGGGCGGAATTTCTTAGCATTCTGATGCGCATTCTACATGACAAGAAAGGTGTGGCGCTATCCGGCACGGCTACTTTTAGCGATACGTCTTCTCATTGGGCCAAGGATTATATTGCCGCCGCTGTGGAGCAGAAAATCGCCGGTGGTATGGGGAACAATCAATTCCGTCCGGACGCGGCCATTACCAGAGAACAGATCACGCTTATGCTGTGCAACGCGGTGCGGGGCGACGGATCTCAGATGGCGCTTAATTTTACCGATGGCGCCGCTATTTCCTCCTGGGCCCGGGACAGCGTGGCTTTTGCCTTAAGCCGGGGATGGGTCAGCGGTTATGGGGACGGTTCTTTTGGCCCGGGCCGCTCTGCCACCCGGGGCGAGGTATGCGCTATGCTCAGCCGCTTTTGTCAGCAGTTATGAATAGGAATATATGAGTAGGAATATGAATAGGAGGTAGCTTATGTGGATCAATAAGCAGTGGACATCTCACCGCCGCTGGCCCTTCTTACTGATAGCGCTGGCGTTGATTCTGGCCTTGTCTTTGGGTGCGACCGGTGCTTTAGCCCAGGGCGGCTTAGGTGTAAACGGCCCCTGCTATCCTTTGGTGCTGCCGGCGACGGCAAAGGATACCATGAGCATCGTCTGGTGGGACGCGCCGGAGATAGAGAGCGGTAACGTGCGCTACGGCACCGATCAATCGCTGAGCGACGCCAGCGTTGTCGCGGCCGGTCAGACCAGAAGCGACGGAGATAATTATACGGCCTGGACAGCCACATTAACCGGATTGGAAACCGGCGCTACCTATTATTATCAGGTCGGTCAGGGAAATAGTTGGAGCGCTGTACATAGCTTTACTGTTGCCAACGATAGTGAGACCGACTTTGATTTTCTCTATTTTGGTGATGCGCAGTATAACGAATACACCACCAAGGATAGTGATTACGCGGCTTGGGGGCAGTTGGTAAACACCGCAGTGGCGGCCAACCCTCAGGCTGAGTTAGCTGTCTTAGGCGGCGACATGGTGCAGCAGGGACAGCAAGCCGCCAGCTGGCAGCTGTTTCTGTCTAATGCCACGGCTTTTGCCGGCCTGCCGGTGCTGACCGTGCCCGGCAACCATGAGAGCAACGCGGTCAATGGCAAACCGGCCATGTATCTGGATCTGTTTACTCTGCCAGACAACGGTCCGGCCGGCTTTGAGGAGGAATTTTACTCTATCGACCGGGGCGATTGTCATATCCAGTTCCTGTCCAGCAACATTCTTTCAAATGAACAACTGCTCAAAGGGGGCATGACGGCGGAAGATTTTACTGTCATCAAAAATTGGATTGCCGCCGACTTAGCCGCGTCCGACGCTACATGGAAGATCGTCGTCATGCATCATCCGGCTTACGCGGTGACTAGCGACAGCGTATCCGCCGCTGTGTTGGAGCAGTGGGTACCGCTGTTCGAAGAGGCGCAGGTGGATCTGGTGCTGTGCGGCCATCAGCATGTGTATATGCGCACCAAGGCCTTGCACGGCGTGACCTATGTTATGGGTGTATCCGGCGCCAAGTATTATGCTCCGGCGGAGGTAAACTTTGATGAGGTGCAGATCGGCTATGTCAGCAATTATCAGCTGATCTCTACAAACAGCGGCAGCCTGACCATGACCGCATATAACAGTCAGGGCACGGAGATCGACCGCGTTACTCTGGCACCCAAAGACCGGACAGTTATCCCGGTGTGGCACGATACTCCCGGAGATCTGAACGCCGATGATGTGGTGGATGAAGCGGATGTTGAGGTATTGTTGACCGCTATCCGTTGTAACGCAGCTTATGCGGATGATTACGATATCAACAACGACGGCGCGGTGGATATTCGCGACGCGCAATTGTTAGCCTTGCAAGTGGCGGGAGGTACGGGAAATGACTAAACAGATGCAAAGAAAATGTTCCATTCCGGCGCTGGTCTGCTTGCTTGTTTTGGCGCTGTTATTGTGTGTCGGTCCGGCACAGGCCGCCGGCAATAAAAACTCTGACCGGGCGGAGACCTTGTTTGTTTATGCTAATGATGTTAACGGTGCCGAAGTGCTGCTCAAGGCCATTCCCTATGCCACCATGGCAAACATGGCTCACGGCAGTGTTCATGATGACAAGACCAGCACCTATTCTCAGTCTTATATCGATGCCATGCCTACTCCCACATATAAAGAAGGTCGGGGCGTAAGTGTAAGCGAACTGTTAGCCTATGCGCAGGCTAACACCTCGGTTGCCGGCGCAGCAGCGCTGACCTATTCAGGCAGCGACAAGCTGTACTTTACCTGCACCGATGGAGCCAGTTTTAACAGTAGCTGCGCTGTGCTGCTGGAAACGGAGCGTTATTATTATCCAGGGCTGTTTGAGCATTGGAATCCTGTTGAGAGCATGGTGGCTGAGGAGTATCTGGAACAAGTATTAGCCGGCGGCGTGCCCACCGAGGTCTATTTGGCGACTGAAGCCATGGGCGGCCGGGTGCGGGCGGAGGATGCGGGCAATCTTGGTTCCATCGCGGAATACATCGCTGCCAACGGAGGGAATGTCACCGGCTGCTTATCCAAAGCGAATCTGCTGATCAGTGATGAAGCTTTCACCCTGTGCTTTGGCCAAACCGCCGCCGAGTTGGAGAACGCCACCTCTACCTACAGCAATGTAAAAAAATGGGTGTACAAGCTGCGGTTAAAAGAAAGCAATCCTTCGTCAATTACCGCTCTGGGGACGGTGGCTGATCCCGAATGCGTCTTTAGTTTGACGGGCAATACCTTGACCATTACCTTGAACTGTGCTGATGAAAATGCTTCAATCTATTACTCCACAGTGGGCGGCACTACCACCGCGCCCCTGAATCTGTACACAGGTCCCATAGTGGTGGAGAATTACGATGTGACCGCTCCATTTGATCTGGGTGTGCAGGCGGTGCGGGAGGGCTATGTCAGCAGTGCTAAGCAGATATTTAATTCGGCTGATATCGCTGACGATCCGGACGCGCCCAACTTTGAATTTAAAATGAGCGGCAGCGGCAGTCCGGAGGTGGGGCAGCCTTTCACCGTGGGGATCAGCCTTTGCGCGGATAAAGCTTGTCCCCTGTACGGAGGAGAATATCGTCTGCGTATCCCGACAGCCTATTTTACGCTGAACAGCGTGTCGGCTGTGGCTGCGGGCTGGGATTACGGCATGGGCAACGAGGCCGGCGATTTGGTGGTGACCTTCACTTATCTGGATATAGACGGGAAGCAGAGTCTTACTGCCAACACAGAGTTGGATATCGCCACCCTGAACCTGATGCCAAAAGCTGGCGGCGCGACGGCCATTACGGTGAGTTCCGCTCTGATCACCCAGAAAAACACTTTGGCCTACCAGGGCATTACAGCTGATAATCTTTCGCTTACCATCAGTGGCAGCGCAGTAATGAAGGGTGATATTAGCGGCGACGGCGTCGTCAATGGCACTGACGCGGTGTTGCTGGCTCGCTATCGCGCCGGTTTGCTGACACTGAACGAAGTGCAATCAGCGGCGGCTGATATCAACGGAGACGGCATCGTCAATGGCACTGACGCGGTGTTGCTGGCTCGCTATCGCGCCGGTCTATTGACCAAGCTGTAGATTTTTGACGGCGGTTTTATGTTCACCGTTCGTTTATATATTTTTATATAAAAATTGAATCATTGAATCATTAATAAATTGAAGGGGGGAAACAAGCAATGCAAAGGTTGAAAACAAAAAAGTCAATTCTTTTGGCTTTGTTCCTGACGCTGGCGCTGTCCTTGACAGTGATCAGCACAGCATTGGCGGGTACTGCGCCTACAGTCAAAGTAGGCAGTATTGACAATGTAGCGGCTGGCACGGATTCTGTTACGATTCCGGTCAGTATCGAAAACAATCCCGGCTTTGCCAGCTTTACGCTGGGCATATCCTATGACAGCGACCTGACGCTGACCGCCATCACCGGCGGTTCGGCTGCGGGTGATCTGATTCCCACCTTGTCTCTCACGCCCAATGTGGCCGGCGGCAAGGTGGAGTTTACTACGGCCGGCAATATCATCGACAATGGGGTGCTGTTTTATCTGACCTTTTCGGTCAGCGCCACCACCACCGCCGGTGACAAGCAGGTCTCAATTACGATCCCAACCAACGAGGGCTTTTTCAGCGACGGCACCGGTGAAGGTGAAGGCGGCATACCTCAGAACATCACCTCTAATTTCAGCTTTAACCATGGTTCCATCAAGGTTGCCGCAGCTGCACCGGAACAGGATACCAGCATCGACTTGGCTGATTTTGTAGATGGTGTGTACACCATCAGCCAGGGCGGCAACTATAACATATCCGCCGACGCGGCGGGCATCATCAGGATCACCACGACCGAGGCAGTCAAGCTGACCGGCAATGTCTCTACAGGAAAATTGGCCAATCTTTCTATCGATTACACGGTGGCCGGGGGGAACCTGACCATTGAAGATCTGTGGATTGACCGGCCTGAAAGCAGCAACACCATTCCGGTGATCGACTTCATGGGCGTCGGCAATAAGTTTTACTTTATCGGCGAGAACTACCTGCAGTGCTCCGCCTCTTATTCTGCCGCGTCTGCCTGTATTCACGTAGGGCCTGATGCGGCCGCGACCATAGATGGCAGCGGCAAGCTTTCCATGTATGCCGGCAGCGGCGGTTCCTGCATTGGCGGTGCTGATGCCGAATCCAACGGCGACATAAGCATAAATGGTGGAACTATCTATGCTTACAGCAGCAGGGCCGCGTCCACTATCGGCTCCGGTCAGAAGGTAGACGCCACCGGCAAAATTAACATTAACGGCGGCGATCTGTACTTGTTTGCCAATGCCCGGGGCGCAGCGATCGGCTCCGGCGGCATGAGTGGCGGCACGGTGGGCGACGGGGCTCCGGTCACCGTGACCGGTGGCAACATCACCACCTATGTCAGCTTTACCGGCTCCGCTATCGGTAACGGCGGCGGCAACCAATCCGCTAATGATCTTGGTCTGGGTGATGCTGAACCCAGCCATGGTACGCTGACCGTCAGCGGCGGTTCCATAAAGACCATCATGCTGGTTAATTCTTTCTTTAAATGGGGTCTGAGCGGCGACGCGGATCAGATCAACGACCTTGCCATCACAGCTACCAAGCAAAACGCGGCGGGAGCTCCGGTCTATCTGCTCACACTGTCTTTGGCTGGTATAGACGCCAACGGCACGGGTCCGGCGTATGTGGTCAAGGAAGGTGAGACCACCCTGTACAGTGGTGATATCATCCGGAATTACAATGCAAATACCACCGGAATGTGGCCGGCGGCCGATCCGGCCACGGATGCTAATCTGTATCTGTATTTGACCGGTACGGATCACACCCTGAATGTCAACGGCAAGGAAGTGACTTACAGCTTCGATGCCGCAAATTCCACCTTCACCAAGGCGGCTGCTCCGGCGGGGGCCTGGGACGGCACGGTGGATACTTCCTGGTACAATACAACGGATACCAGCTTTACACTGGCTGATGGCGCGGATCTGGCCGGTTTATCCGCCATCGTCGGCGGCACGGCTGAGAACATCGCCCAGGATTCCTTTAAAGGGAAGACGGTGAAGCTGGCGGGCGATATCCTGCTTAACGCCGACGGCGTGATCTCCGGCGCGACTGCCGCGGAGAACGCGCAGAAATTCACCCCCATCGGCAGCGGAGCAAATTCCTTTAAGGGCACTTTTGACGGGCAGGGCCACGCTATCTGTGGCCTGTATGTGAACGAGGGCCAGGACTATGGCGATGATACCGGCCATTATCTGGGCTTATTCGGCGCGATAGGCGGCACGGATACTCCCGGTGAAGCGGGCTATGGCGTGGTGAAGAACTTTAAACTCTATGGCCTGGTCAAGTGCACCGACACCAGGGAAAGAGGGGCGGGCAATGACTTTGTAGGCGCGGTCTGCGGCATACTGCGGGCCGGCGGCACCATCTGCGACGTGATCAACTATGCCCAGGTGGAAGCGGCTGACGTCACCAATGTGGGCGGCATCGCCGGGTTTGCCGGTACGCCCGTAGGCGGAGCCGGCGACGGTATATATACCGCCAACCCATCCGGCTACAACACTTTTATCCTGCGCTGCGGCAATGAAGCGACCATTCACGGTTATTATAAGCTGGGCGGCATCGTGGGCGAGAACGCGGCCACCGTTATGTACTGCTATAACCACGGCTATATCCTGCCCCACATGCATGGCTCCGGCGGAGGTTGGGGCGGCATTGCGGGCCGCAACGGCAACAATAACGCTGCTGTCGAAGAAGCAGTTATTGCCTATTGCTACAATACGGCCATGATCACCAACAACGGTAAAAATGACGTAGAGGATGAGACCATTAAAGGCTATGGTGGCATTGTGGGCATGGGCTACGGCGCCCATGGCCGCTGCGAGATCTACAACTGCTACAACATCGGTCCGATTCCGGTCGGACGCAACAATTACAATTCCATTGCCAGCGGCACCGAAGGACTGTGTTCTGTGGCCGTGCGCAACAACTATTCTCTGATTTCTCCGCAGATCAATAATTACAGCGACTATGACCGGGAAAAGGGTGTTCAGGTGACGGAAGCTGATTTCAAAAAACCCACCTATGGCGACGATGACATTCTCACCCTGCTTGGTCCCTACTACACTGCGGATACCACCAATATCAACAACGGTTTCCCGATACTGCGCTGGCAGGCAGGGAAAGATATTTCCACCCCTACAGCTATCAGCATTGTCACCGCTCCAACTAAAGTAGCCTATGCAGCCACCCAGAGCTTTGACCCGGCCGGCATGGTGGTGAAAGCCACTTTTGCCGACGGCTCGGCGGCGATAGTGTCCGACCAGGTGACATATAGAAAAGATGCTCTGGCTATCGGTGATCAAAGCATTACCATCAGCTATACTTTTAACGGCGCAACTGTTACCGCTGATCAGGCTATTACCGTGTCCGGTCTGTCTCTGGACAGCATTGCGGTGACGGCTGCTCCCACCAAGACCATCTATGTCAAAGGTGAGAGTTTTGAGAAGGACGGCATGGTTGTCACGGCTTCCTTCAACGAAGGCGCGGTGACCAAAACCTTGGAAGCAACAGATTACATTGTTACTCCCGACCCGCTGACCGCCGGTCTGACCGAAGTTACCGTCAGCTACAATTTTGCGGAGGGACAGACCCAGACCGTCACTCAGGCGGTTACGGTGATGGATGCTTTCCCTGTATTGAACGGGAGCTTCTATGAACTGGAAGACGCGGCGGATCTGATATGGTTCTCCGACCGGGTCAGCGTGATGGGCGAACGGACCATCAATGCCAGGCTTATGAACAACATCGATCTGTCAAATGTGGACTGGCAACCCATCGGCGGTGCGATGAACGCCGCGGGCACATCCTATGTTGCCAATATTAACAGCGCTTATCTGGGCGAGTTTGATGGCAACGACAAAACCATCACCCTGGCCATTGATGTAAGCGGCTCTGCCAACAGCTATCGCGGCTTGTTCGCCTGCATCGGCGCGGCCACGATAGGGGAAACTCTCTATACCGCTAATGTCCATGATCTGACAATAGCGGGTTCCATCAATGTGAGTGGCGCGAACTATACAGCTGCTATTGCCGCCTGTAACATTGGTGGCAATATCGCCAACTGCGTTAATACAGCGACTATTTCCAGCACCAACGGCATTGCGGGAGGCATCGTGGGCCATATGAGCGGCGGCGGTCTCAGCAATTGTAAAAACCTGGAAGCTATTTCCGGTGGTTCCAATATCGGCGGCGTAGTGGGATACTGTGCGGCGGCTACCGCTACAATTGATAATTGTGTCAATAAAGCCGCCGTTACCAGCTCTTCCAACACGGTCGGCGGTATCGCAGGATATATGACCGGCATTATTACCAATTGCTACAACGACGCCCCGATCAATGGCTCGGGTACAGTTGGCGGCGTAGTGGGGAATTTTGCCGGCACCAGTGCGGAAATCAGCAATTGTGCCAACCTGGCCGATATAATATCTAGCGGAAACGCTGTAGGCGGCATTGCAGGTTCCGCCAACGGAAAGATTGAAAAATGCTTCAATATTGGTGCTGTCCAAGGTACCCATTATGTAGCCGGTATTTCCGGCAACAACCGCGCCAACATCACCGACTGCTACAATAGAGGTAATGTGACCGGCACCGGTGGGACGCAGATCTATCAGGCTTCCGGCGGCATCGCCGGTCTCGGCAACACCGCGACTTATACCAATGTGTATAACAGCGGCAAGGTCGCGGCTCCCTTTGGCAGCGGCATCGTGGGCGTGTCCAACAACAGTATCTTTACCATTAACAATGGCTACTATCTTGCCGGTACAGCGGACCAGGCCTATCTGGAAAGAACCGCCGATAAGGTGATCGCTATCGATGTGGCTGTCAAAAGTGAAGCTGAACTGAAAGCCTTGGCCGCTACTCTGGGCGAAAAATTCAAGGCCGGCGCGGTCTATCCCATTCTGAGCTGGCAGGCCGATGAAACGCCGGTACAGGCCGATGATATTGAAGCTAACAACGGCACGGTGACTGCGGAAGTCCCGGCTGATACTCCGGTGGGCGTGGGCGCTGATGTTCTCATTGACGCTCAGGCGGAAACCGACCAAGTGACCAAGGCTCAGGTCACGATCCCGGCGGCGGTCGCCCAAAATCTGGATCAGGCCGCCAGCATGACCATTAATACCAATATGGGCGAGGTGACCTTTGACCATGAAGCTCTGTCCGATATAGCCGATGATACCGATCTTTATCTGAACATCGAGCAAAAGAGCGCGGAAGATGATGCTATCGTGTTCGAGTTGACCTTGCGCAACAGCGCGGGTGAAGATGTGTTCACTCGCGGTACCGCCAATGTGAAGCTGCCTTATACCTTGCCGGCCGGCAAGAGCGCAGATTCCGTTCAGGTGTTCTATGTGGCGGAGGATGGAACCAGAACGCAAATAGATTGCACTTACGCGGACGGTTTTGTTTACTTTACAGTTAACCATTTCTCAACCTACAGCGTGGAAGCCAACGAGCTTACCATAACCGCCACCACCGCCGTCACCCATGTCAATGCGGGCGAGACTTTTGATGTGGCCGTTAAGGTAACCGGCCAGCCGGAGCAGCAGTTTACATCCATGTCCGCCGATCTGAGCTATAACGACGCTCAGGTGGAATATGTCAGCTTTACTGCCGGTGACGGTACCACCGCCGCCGGTGCTAATGACAACACCGCTGCAAACAAAATTGAAATTCAGGAGGCTGGCGCAAATAAGACCGTGGGCGCGAATGGTTTCCTCATTGGCACAGTGAAATTAAAGGCTCTGACCACCATCCCGGCCGGTATTACCAAAACCACGCTAAGCCTGAGCGATACTCAAGCTGTCCGGGTCGGCGCGTCCGGCAATCCGAATCCGGCGGCAGCAGTTCTGGCCGGAGATGATGCAGAGGTAAATCTGGCCAATATAACCATTACCTTCCAGGCTGGCGGAGGCACTACGATGGCTGCTGCCACTGCCTATGCCAAGTATGGCGTAGCCGGTCTGTATACCAGCAACAGCTATGCTGACGCTTTCACCGTTCCTACTCCCGTGGCGGAGCAGGGTTATCGCCTGGCCGACAGCGTCTGGTCAGACGGAACTAACAGATACACCAACGATATGGTCGTCAAGGCTTACACGGCCAATGCAATCATGACCGCGCAATCTGTCAGAATTGGTGGCAGCGGAGGCGGCGGAGGTCAGCCGAGCGGTGATGGTAGTGGTGATCAAACGAGCAACAATGTCAAGGACGATAATAGTGACAAACCGGCCACTGATCCTTCAATCCGGCATTTTAACGATGTTTCCGCCACCCATTGGGCCTATAGATATGTGGAAAAAATGGCCGAACAGGAGCTGATAAAGGGCAAGGAACCGGAGATGTTCTATCCTGACGACAACATTACCCGGGCGGAGTTCATCACCATCTTAGCCAGAATGAGCGGAGACACCTTGCCGGAAGGCCGGCTCGCGGCGACGAAGTTCAGTGACATAAAGAGCGGCGCTTACTATGCGCCCGCCGTGGTCTGGGCGATTAACGCCGGAGTGACTGCAGGCACCAGTGACGCTGCTTTTTCACCCGACCAGCCCATCGCTCGTCAGGATGTTGCGGTAATGATCTACCGTTACACCGCCTATAAGCAGATTAGCCTGCCGAAGATCACAGCGGCCATTAACTTTACTGACCAGGGTTCCATCGGCGACTATGCCAAGGCAGCGGTCGGTGCTATGCAGCAGGCAAATATCATCAATGGCTACGGCGATGGCAGTTTCCGTCCTCAGGGCTTGGCTACCAGGGCTGAAATTGCCAAGATGTTGTGCCTGGTTTTGGATATGTGATAATTGCTATAGCCTGAATATGGCAAAAGGCCGGGACGATTTATTGTTCCGGTTCCGGTATTAAAAATGAACCGACTTTTGCAAAAGTTTTCTATTAAAGATTTATTGATCATCGTCGCTATGGCCGCTATCGGTATTGCGGTCAAGCCGGTGGTGGTCAGTCTGGCTCATCTGGTCAGCGCGCCCCTGTTGATTCCTGGCGGTGCGCTGGCCGGCGGCCTGTATATGATGTGGCTGGTGGTAGCCGTGGGCCTTATCGGAAAACGGGGCGCGGCTACTCTTTGCGGCCTGGTGCAGGCTATTTTAGTGTTGATCACCGGCATTGTGGGCTCTCATGGAGTGATGAGCCTGGTTAGCTATACTCTGCCTGGTTTAGCGATAGATACAGGCCTGGTGCTGATGGGGCATCGCTGCTGCTGCCCGCTCTGTTGCTTTGTGGCCGGGATGTTAGCTAATCTGACCGGCACAGTTACGGTAAATTGGATATTTTTCTCCCTTCCGCTGATTCCACTGCTGCTATCTCTGGCGGTGGCGGCTTTTTCCGGAGCCATGGGCGGGTTGTTAGCATGGTGGCTGCTCAAGGCTTTGGCCAGGTACGGGATAGGATAAAATGGGACAGGGTTAGACAAGTTGAAAACAGAGAGAAAAAATGAAGAAGCGTAAAGCCGCATTGATTATCGCCGGCGTATTGATCATCTTAGTAGCGGCGATAGCCTGGCTGGCCTGGTTGAACCGGGCCGGTGGCGAATTGGATGCGAATCAGATAGAAATCTATGTACAAGGCGAGGCCGCAGCGGCGCTAACTCTGGCCGATCTGCAAACCTTGCCTATGATGGAGTTGGATAAGGAGATCGTTTCCAGCAGCGGCGATAATCAGGCCGGACTGTTTCGGGGCGTTGCGTTGGTTGCACTGCTGGACGCGGCGGCTCCCGGCTGGCAGGTGGACGCGACCAGCGTCGTCTGCCGGGCGTCTGATAATTTTACCAGCGGCTTTGATCTGGATGAAGTGTTGACAAAGGGCAATATCATGGTGGCCTACGCCCTGGACGGCCAGCTTTTGCCCGGGCAGGAAGATGGCGGTAAAGGTCCTTTTCGCTTGGTGATTCGAGATGATGAATTTGGCAATCGCTCTACTTTTTGGCTGTGCCGCATTGAGGTACAGTGATGGAGGCAGTGCGGGTTGAAAATCTGCATTTGTCCTATGTGCCCGGCCAACCTGTGTTAGACGGGGTCAACTTTGAAGTGGAGTGTGGCGAAACCGTGGTCATCGCCGGTCTTTCCGGCTGCGGTAAAAGCAGTTTGTGTCATGTTCTGTGCGGCATTATTCCTCAGTTGATTGAAGGGGATGTCAGCGGTCAAATGGAGCTTGACGGAGAAAATATTGCTGGTAAAAGCGTGGCTGAGCTGGCGCTGATTGTCGCTTTGGTGATGCAGGACAGCGATAATCAGCTATTTTGTACCACCTTAGAAGACGAGCTGGCGTTTGGTCTGGAAAATCGCTGCGTAGAGCCGGAAGAGATCAGCCATAGCATCGACATGATGCTGGAGCGGACAAAGCTCTCCCGCTACCGTTATTCCGATCCGGGACAACTATCCGGCGGGGAGAAGAAACGGGCAGCACTGGCCGCCGCCACCATGGGCGAGCCGTCCATCGTTATTCTGGACGAACCCCTGTCCGGCCTGGATGAAGCCGGCCGTCAACTGGTAGGAGAAATGCTGCGGGAGTTACATGAACAACAAGTGACCGTGCTGATCGTAGAGCACGATTTGACCGCTGTTACCGCCAGGTTGGCCGATCGCTGGCTGATCCTGGATCAGGGCAGGGTGGTTGCCCATGATACCCCGGACAAGCTGCGCCACAATCAAATCTTGTATGAGCTGGAGCTGCTATGATAGAAGTGGATAAGCTGAATTTCACCTATCCCGGCGTTCCCCGGCCCGTGTTGGCCGGGATTTCCGTCTGTTTTCAAGCAGGCGGGATCACTGCGTTGATCGGTCCCAACGGTTGCGGTAAAACCACTCTCTCCAAGTTGCTGGTCGGCCTGCTGCGCCCTGATTCCGGCACTATCCGCATCGACGGAGAGGATATCGCCGGCCTTTCGCTGTTCCAGATAGGGAGCAGGATAGGTTATTTGTGGCAGAATCCCAACCGCCAGTTGTTCGCTCCCACTGTGGAACAGGAAATCGGCTTCGGCCTGGCCAACCGGGGCGTCACGGCAGAAGAAATCGCGGCCGATACAGAGTATTGGCTGGATTTTTTTCATTTAAGCCATAAAAAGGGAGCTTTGCCGTTGCGTCTGAGCCTGGGCGAGAAACAGCGGCTGGCTTTAGGGGCGGTGCTTGCTTTACGTCCGCCCTATCTTGTATTAGACGAGCCTACCGGCGGCCTGGATCGCCGCTGTCGGCGGGAGCTGGGCCAGTTGCTGCGCCGTTTGGCGGAGGAACAGGGCTGCGGTATCTTGGTGGTCAGCCATGAAAAGGAGTTTATTCGCCAATACGCGGACCGGGAGGTGGAGTTGCTATGAAGCTGGCGGCTATCGACGCCAGGGTCAAGCTGCTGTTGTTAGCCTTGCTGTCCACCCTGGCTCTGACTATGAAACAGCCTGCCGCACTGGCTGCTTTGCTGGTCCTGACCATGGTTGCTTTGTTGTTTGGCGGAGTAGCGCCTGTTAAAATATGGCGCCAGACACGTATGATATTGTCTCTGATTGGCTTACTGTTTTTGTTGCAGTGTTTGTTTGACCGCGGCGGGGAGCCGCTGCTCATCATCGGCGGTTTAACCATCGTTACCGGTGGCGGCCTGCAGGCCGGTCTGGTGGTGGGTCTGCGTCTGCTGATCGTGGTGGCTTCCGCTCTGCTGGCGCTGACCGGGGAAACCAGGGATTATCTGTTGGCTTTGCGTTGGCTACATCTGCCTTGGGAGGTATGCTATATGGTACAGGCCGCTTTACGATTTATTCCCTTGTTGCGGCAAGAGGCTCAAGATACGGCGGCGGCTCAGCAAATGCGAGGCTGTGATTTAAAAAACGCCTCTTGGCGGCAAAGGGCGCGGTTGTATATCACCATGTTGGTACCTATCACCGTCGGGGCCTTGCAGCGGGCCGAGGCCATGTCCATCTCCATGGAGGCTCGCGCCTTTCGCTCACGCCCTGGCCGTACCAGCTGGCGGCGATTGCAGATGAAGCGAGATGACTGGCTGTACGGACTGGGGTTTGTATTTGTATTGGTAATTATCTTTTTCGTATTTAAGTAAACGCTTGACAACGCCGCCATACAGCAATCCGAGCCATCCATCAATTGCAAAGGATAGAGCTGGATAATCTGTAGGGGAATATTATATAATGAAAGTAAGAAAATAAGGTTCTGTGAACTAAATATGAAAAAATGAGACTAAAACAGCAAGCTCTAAGGAGAAGGTAAAATGATTTTTATTAGCTCGAAAGAATTCAAAGTCAAGATCTACTATGTGACCGAGGGCTCCGATCTGATTGTCTTAAGCGACGAAACCAAGGCCTATGCCAGGCAGGTCGGCTTTGAAGGGAAGACCGGCACTTCCTTCAGCCACTTGGGCCCCAACACCGATAATGTAATTATAATGGGGCTGGGGAAGGAAGAAAAGATAAACACCCAGTCCATAAGGAAGGCCGCGTTTGGAGCCGGCAAAATCTTAGCTGCCAATAGGATCAGGGAGGCCAGCCTGGTCGTTGCAGCTCAGGGTAAAATTTCCGAAAAATCTGTGGGACAATGCTCTGTGGAAGCCCTTCTCCACAGCGCCTATTCTTTTGATCGCTATAAAAAAGAAGCCAAGGAAAAGTATGTGGAGACCATCGGCATCCTATCGGATGAATGTGACCAGGCGGCCATTGACGAAGCCGTGGATATAACCAGGGGCAACCACATCGCAAGAGATCTGGTCAACACTCCATCCATAGACCTCTATCCTGAAACCCTGGCCAGGGCTGCTAAAGAAACCCTGGCAGGCTTGGGCGTTAAGGTCACCATATACGACAAGCAGCAGATTCAAGACTTAGACATGAAGGCTTTTCTGGCGGTGGGAGAGGGGTCTGAAAAGGAGCCTTGCTTCATCGTCATGGAATATCTGCCAGAGGGAGCGGATAAGGCAGCCATCACCTTAGTGGGCAAAGGTCTGACCTACGATTCAGGCGGCTACGCCCTCAAACCTGCTAAGAGCATGGCGACCATGAAATCGGATATGGCAGGCGCGGCATCTGTCATCGGCGCCCTCTATGCTATCGCCAGGCAGGGTCTGAAGAAAAATGTGGTCGGGGTAGTGGCGGCCTGTGAAAATATGATCTCTGGCAGAGCTTATAAGAACGGTGATATCGTGGGCTCCATGAAGGGAACGACTATAGAGGTGGGCAATACGGACGCCGAAGGCCGGCTGACCTTAGCAGACGCGATCTACTATGCGGCCACCAAGGTCAATTCCGAAGCCATAATAGATATCGCGACTTTAACCGGAGCCTGCGTAGTTGCGTTGGGGGATAAGATCATAGGCGCAACCGCCAGCGACCTCGGCCTTTTAGAAAAGCTTCAGGATGTGGCCGAGCTGACAGGCGAAAAGATCTGGCAACTTCCTTTAGACGACGATTTCAGGGATATGATCAAGGGTGATGTAGGCGACTTGAAAAATTCAGTTGCCGGAGGAGGCGGAGCCAGTACCGCTGCCGCTTTCCTGGAGCACTTTACGGAAGACAAGCCCTGGGTGCATCTCGACATAGCAGGTCCGTCATGGGCGGACAAGGCCAGCGGTTATATAGCTGCCGGCGGAACGGGCATCCCGGTTAAAACCCTGTACAACTATGTGAAGAGGAATCAGAAGTAAGAGAGGCCGGCTGTTTCGTAAAAAATGAACCGACCTCTTGCAGGGGCGGGGAACAGAAAGAGAGGGGCGGAATATCCTGCCCCTCTCTTTGGTTTGGTAAATTATAAGGCTTTTTCGCGATCTTGTTGTCTTGCCTTCTACATTGCCCGGAGGATATTTTCGACTGTGGCTTTGGCATCGCCGAAGCACATGTAGCTGTTGTCTTTGTAGAAGAGCGGGTTGGCGACGCCGGCATAACCGGTGCTCATTGACCGCTTGAAGACGATAACGGTGTTGGCCTTCCAGACCTCGAGAACCGGCATGCCGGCGATCGGGCTGTTCGGGTCGTCCTGAGCTGACGGGTTTACGGTGTCGTTAGCGCCGATGACCAGAACGGTGTCGGTATCGGAGAAATCATCGTTGATCTCATCCATCTCGAGCACGATATCATAAGGCACCTTGGCTTCCGCCAAAAGTACGTTCATGTGACCAGGCAGACGTCCGGCGACCGGGTGGATACCGAAGCGGACATTTACGCCGGCATCGCGCAGTTTCCGGGTGATGTCGGCAACAGGATACTGCGCCTGCGCGACTGCCATGCCGTAACCCGGCGTGATGACGACTGAACTTGAGTTTTTCAGTTGCTCAGCCACTTCTTCAGGAGTCATTTCACGGTATTCGCCCAGATCTTCTGAGTCACTGAGAGTAGCTCCCTCGTTGCCAAAGCCGCCCAAAATGACGGAAATGAACGAGCGGTTCATCGCCTGACACATGATCTGGTTCAGGATAAGGCCGGAAGCCCCGACA
>DUVF01000059.1 GCA_012841165.1 Clostridiales bacterium | reverse complement strand
TCTTTGAACTTATAATTGCACTGCCAAACCGTCCGCTTGTACTTATCCGTGGAGTTCCAGGTCTTGGCTCCGAAGAAGTTCCCGCAGTCTTCGCAGATAAGCCTCGCTCCGAACACGCTGTTGCCGCTGTACCTTCTGCCGAGGCTTTTCCTTCGCGCCATTTCAAGCTGAACCAGCTCCCAGTCCTCCGGCGGTATGATGGCCTCGTGGGAATGCTCGATGTAGTACTGCGGAACTTCGCCGTTGTTTTCTTTCATCTTGTGCTGAAGAAAATCAACGGTGAACTTCTTCTGAAGGAGCGCCGCACCCTTGTACTTTTCGTTGGTGAGAATGCTTTCCACAACGGCAGAACCCCATTTGCTCTTGCCGCCCGGAGTGGGTATTCCTTCCCCGGTTAAGGTCTTGGCAATGGTAAACGGCGTCTTGCCGTCAATGAACATCGAATAAATCCTGCGGACAATCTTTGCCTCTTCCTTCACAATCACAAGCGGATGATCCTTATCGGGACCCTTCTTGTATCCGAGGAAGGAACTATAGGCGAGGCTGACCTTTCCGTCTGAAAATCTCTTCCGGTGTCCCCAGGTCACGTTCTCCGATATCGACCGGCTTTCTTCCTGGGCGAGAGAGGACACCCCTTTGATTTTGCCTTTTTTGCACACGTGACCCCGCCACCGTATCCGGGGCAATACCCCGTAGAGATATGCATCCCCCCTGGGGGTCTATATGAAAAATCTCACTCTGTGATGAGAAATTCATCAGTTCCTGAGATTTGTTGATTTCAAAGTTAAATGAGTAATAAAGGTCCCGTAAATCATATTTAATTATTTCAAATGCATCAGCTGTGCATTTGCCATCAGACGTTTCCGCAGCGTCTCCGCGAGGTGCTTATCCGCACCCATCCCTGACCATTTCGATAAAGGTCTGTTCGTAACGATTACAAGGCTGCGTGTTTCCGAAAGAAAAGTCACCGCCTTGTAGAAAACAATCAGTTCCTCGTCCGTGGGAGTGATGTAAAACACATCATCAATGATTATCATGTCGGCTTTCAGAATCCTGCCCCATCTTGCATTCTGATTACGGATTGCAAGAAGCATATCCTCAAGTGCTGCGTACTGGACTTTTGCGCCTTTCGAAAGAGCATAGGCACCAAGCTCACAGGCAAGCGATGTTTTCCCGGTGGAACAGGCGCCGACAATAACGAAGCTTTGAATCTCATTCTTAAAATCAAACTGCTCCGTCTTTTGAAGCTGCCAGATCAAACCCTGCGTGATTTTGCTTTTATCGAATATCTTGTCGGGCAGGCGGGACTCCTTGCGAAGCGTTATTTCCTTTTTGGCTCTTCGCATTTCGATTTCCGTTCTGAAGATGCCGGCGATATAGTCCAGATTTGAAACGGTCTCATCCGTAATGTCTATACGTCCCTTTGCCGTGTTCCAGAGTCCGAGCGTCCGGGCCATATCCCGTATTTCAGTTACCGTCGCCATTCAGCATCACCTCTCTTATTTCATCCGCCCGGTCTTTGTAATACCGGAACGTCGGTCCCGGAATATACAGCCGGCTTTTTTCCTCTCCGTAACGGTAAAGGAAATAGGAGCAGAGTTCCCGTACGGAACAGATGTCTTCCCTGACGCAGAATTCAAATCCGTCTATCATCTGCTCTTCCGGATAATGCTTCTGAAGGCTCCTGATTTTGTTGCACTGCGGATACACATACCTTGGAGAGCGCTTCCGCAGTTTCTCAAAGAATTCCTTTGCCACCGGGTACTCCTTATAGTCCAGAAGCAGTTCCTCCTCAATGGAGAGAGTCTTTTCGACTTTCGGCAGGATGACGGAATTGCCTTCGCCTTTCGGAATGACATGCTTACAGACAAGATCATTGGTCAGCGCATGGTAGATGAGGATCATGCCGCCGTGCTTTTCCACCCGCACTCTGTCGTCATTGCTGACTTTCCCGGGAGGCAGTTCATAGCAATTCTTCTGATACATAATGACATTGCAGTCCGGCGTAAGGACCGCTACATCATTGCTTTTAGGTTCATACACATGCTGCAGCTTCGGGTATTCGCTTGCGAACATATCCCGCGGAATCTTTCTGGTTCTCTCATTAATCTGACCGTTCCCGAAACCGTCCAGCCACGCAAGGCAGCTCATATTGAGTTCATCGCAGCCGTAATAAAGCCTGCCGTCGAGGAAATCCCTTTTTACAACGTTAATTACATTTTCAACACGGCCTTTGGTCTGAGGGTCATTCTTGCGGCAGAGATAGATGGAAAAGCCGGTATCCCGGATAAAATCCTCGAATTCCTTTACAAACACAATTTCGCCGAAATTCTCATTTACGCACACGCATCTGTCCTGGTCATAGACAATCATCTGCGGCCTGCCTCCGAAATACCTGAACGCATGCATATGGGCATCGATGGCTTTGGCTGTGTTAAAAGGTTCCGGCGAGAAGTACACGAACTTCATGCGGCTGTAGGAGAGGACCATACAGAAGAAATATATCCGGACATTATTCCCGTACATGGTTTTCATCACATACTGCCCGTAGTCCGCCTGGGCTTCATAGCCCGGCTCCGGATTATCCCGAAGTCCGGTCTGTCGCTTCGGCTTGACGAGGCCTGTCTGTTCCCTGAGACTTTTGATATACCGGTGAAAAGTGGAGACCGGCACGTCGATATTGTCAAAGTCATTCTTCAGCCGCTTATACAAAAGCGTGTTGTTCATCTGCGGCGTGATACGGAGCTGCTCGATGAAGTACTGCCGGTAATTATCCAGGATAAACTCATGCTTACTTTGGAAAGAAAAGAAATCCTCTTCCGTCAGATTCCACCACTTGTATACCGTGTTGTACGAAAGCTTCATGATTTGCGAGGTCCTGTGCATGCTGGCTCCGTAATCCTTGTGCTTCTGGATTTCACGGTATGTTTCAATTGAAATCATAGATTTTTCCTCCTTTGTTGTATTTAGTTTTTTGATTGAGTTGGCGGGCTGCAGAAATCTACAGCACCGCCGCAAGGAAAATCATAGGCATCACATCCTTTGAAATAATAAAAAGCGCCCATCGTTAGGGGCGTTCAATAAGGGATTGGGGAAGAAAAGTTTGTTTATACTTTCAAACGGTGTTTAATAAAAGAATAGCTCTCATCTTATCATTACGGAGATGTGAGCTATTCTTCTATATTGATTACTTTTCCTGCCTCTGATTCCCAGAACCTACAGTCTTCTTCAAGTTGTATTATTTTATCCTTTAACTTTGCAATTATCTCATCTCGATCTTTACAGCAACTGGACGGAGAATGAACTTTCCTTAATCCTCCAACTCGGTCATCTGGATACATATTATGTAATGGATCAAACCATATCACGTAAAAGACATTTTCATTAAAAACTCCATGTATTCCGCCTTTTGCTTTTGATATTCGTATCTGATAGCAATCTTTTAATGCTACTCCTTTCGGTAGGGGACTTGGCGGTTTAGCGTTTTCATGATTATGCACACGATAAGTTCTAAGCTTATTGGTTATTAAATCTACCTTCGGATAATTTGAAGCATTTTTAAGCATTTCGAATAATTCTGAGGCCCAGTTTTCGCAGGTGCCGTCTAAATTAAAATACTCAGTCCTTTCAATAGCAGCAAAAGAAAAGGACACATTTTCCTTTGTTGAAATAAAATATGGCCCTATTACTCTATTTTGTGAGGTTGACTTTGGCTTGGGAATTCTACTGCCCATCAGACATCAATCCCCTAAAATATGTTCTCATATCATCTTCGCTGATAATATTACTTGAGTTTTGCCAAGGTTTTAAACCTACACGTGCTTTTTGCCAAGGAGCTTCAGCATGATTAATTTTTTCCAATTGATCTCCGGTGAAGTCCCCATATGACTCATGTATTTCACGCGCAAACGACAAAAATTCTTCTGGTAGTTCTTCAGATTCATTGTACATTGGAATCGCTTGAAATCCATAACCTCTGTATTTTTGATAAAGTCTTGGTTGTACAGCACCATGCACCCACGCTTCAAAAGGCTCTTCGATAATATTTTTATCATTAAGCGCAAGATACCAAGCCTTAGCATAATAACAAAGCTTTTGAAGTTTTTTGTGAGTCATAGATTCTATCGATAAAAAAGCATTTGCTAAATCATAAATGTCGCCATAAAAATGATCCGGATCGTTCCGTGTTTCACTTATAATGGGTTCTGTCTTAATAAATGATTCAAAAAAGCTATCTCTCATTTGGTTCAACTCCTATCATTATCGTGTTATCGAAATCTGATTCGTCAGTTAATAGTTCAATAAAACGCTCGGTTATAGAAGATATGTAAATCTTAAAAATCAAGTCATTTACTTTTTTCATTTCTTCTGAATCAGATAGCAGTAAATTAATTTGTTCTGTGTTATCTAAATACGAATCAATATCAAGACGGATGCTGTATAGAATTTTTCCATCAAATGTTCCTTGTGCAATATTAGAATGTAAATTAATGTGATATTTGTCAATGATAAAAAAATTAGCGTGATTGCTTTGAATAATATTTACTCCATCAAGGCAATCAAAGTATGAAAAGAATGCAGGAGCAAAAAATTCCTTAATTCTTTCTTTTTCCAGAATTAAGCATTCATTAATTTTTCTCAGTCCAAATCGTTTTACCGTGAAAAAATCAATGTTGTTATTATAAATCTCTGCTATGGAAGGAATGATGAGGCAATAATCCTCAAATGGTGTATATCGCGTCGTGTTAACCATTAAGCAAATAAAGTTGTTTGATACATCGAGGACAAAACCACGATCCTCATTAATGAAGGAGAAAACCTTCTGACTGCGCACTTTATTTGTGGCTTCAAACGAATTCTGAATACCTTTATCGGTAAACGCAATATCAATTTGATTGGCGTTTTTTTCCTCATACCTTAAAAAGCCATGCTCTTTTGCATATGGCTTAATATGAATTAACACCTTATCCATTTCTGATTCGAGAACACCTTGAAAATCAAGACGTACGATAATGCTCTTTAGAAAATTGTGATGAAGATCACTTCTTTTTACATTTGTCATAAGACCATCCTCCATAACGATATTATTATAATATCAAATAATCAAAAATCTGTGAATACTAATCTGGTTATACTGAAAATTACACTGAATTTAAAGATATTACTACAAGTGTCTAAAATGCTGATGTTCCTTACGCTACCTCCTTATACCGCGTGTATACATACTCATAGATACGTTGCCTATATTCCGAAATTTGAAGCTCTGTATAGCTTTCTGGAAGCTCTGCCCATAGCGTATCACGGATAAGATTATCGACAGCCGCTTTCGTTTCCTGTTTGTCTGTCCAGTGGTCGAGTTCAGCAATCTTTGCCTTGACTTTCTGGAGCAATTCAACAGCGACTTCCTTTATCTTCTTGATCTCATTCTTGGTAAGGTCTTCTTTGAACAGCAGGTCATACAGCGATAGTTCTTCATCACTTTCAAAGCCTTCACGAACATAGCGTTTTTCCTCCTTGTCCATACTGTCGGCCAGATTCATCAGATCCATAAAGGTCTTTTCAATAGTTGCCCGGTTCTGCTCACTATTATAATCCTCGATAATCTGTTGGTATCGCTCGTAATAATCCATACGATTCGGATTTATGAACAGCATTCTGTCAAGCTTCTGTTGAATGACTTCTTCGAGGTCACGCATAACAAGATTCTTTTTCTTGACTCTGGCAAATTCTCTGCGGAGCAGATCAAAATCAATCGCGCTTATGTCAAATCGTTTTGCTGTCTCATGAATCTTCATAGGCTGCCCTGGTTCAATCTCGACATACTGACTGATAATAGAGTTGATTTCCACCGAAAGCTCCGTCGTATCAATATGACGGCGCTTTTTCTGAAGTTCAGCATAAATGGCAGCAATGGCTTCATATTCTTTGCGCGTTTGACCGGTAACATCATTGCGATCTGTGTACTTCATCAGCCGGTTCAGCTCAGATGCATAAGTCGTAAAAGCCTTCTTATCCTCAATGCTTCCGCATACTGCATTGGCCGCAATCTGAAGATAGGAAAGCTTCAGGAAATCATAAGCATCGATAAGCATCTGCAGGTCAAAATTATTCTCTGCAAGGAAAGTCTTTGTCTTTTCTATAGTTTCAAGAATACGGGCAATCAGCTCATCCTTATCAATTGTCGGGTCGGTTCCGCCGCTGCCGCCGACATTGACAGTATAATCAGCAAGTGCCTCTCGGAGAGCTTTGACAATTCCGATATAGTCAATAATGAGACCGTTGCTCTTGCCTTCATCAACTCGATTGGCACGAGCAATGGTTTGCATCAGCGTGTGCGCCTTTAGAGGCTTGTCCAGATAGAGGCAGGACAGGCATTTTACATCGAAACCTGTCAGCCACATGGCACAGACGAACACAATGCGAAACGGATTGGATGAATCTTTGAATTCTTTATCCAGTTCGCGCTTTACCATCTTTGTACGGTGCTTCCTGATATTCAGATTCCACTTCTTGAAGGTCTGGATCTCATTCTGCTCCTGGCTAATAACAACAGCCATCTCGGTTTCTTCCATCCATGTGAGCTTGCGGTGAAGTTCCTGAGCTTCCTGTTGTGTTGCAGTACGAATCTTTGCCTTTAATGCTTTGATTTCCTCTTTCCAGTATTCCTGCGCATATTCATACATACGCACGCAGGTTACCTTATTGAGGCAGACGAACATAGCTTTTCCGCTTGTCCACAAATCCGAGTAATGACCTACAAAGTCCTTTGCTATAGAACGGAGTCTCGGCTCTGCCGTCATCAAATGGATTTCCTTTGCAAATTCGGCTTCCAGCTTGTCCTGCTGATCTACGTCAAGGTCGGCATTATCAATGGCATCCAGAATCTGCTGCGTGATTTCCGGATTATGAAGATCGAGAATCTTTTCTCCTCGGTTCTCATAATATAGCGGAACCGTAGCGCCATCCTCGACAGCTCGCCTAAAGTCATATACGGAAACATAGCCGCCGAAAGTTCTCGCTGTTATATTGTCATTGGAAAGCAGCGGTGTTCCGGTAAAACCTATACGAGCGGCCGTTGGAAGCAACTTCATCATATTGTCGGCAAAGATTCCGTACTGACTGCGGTGCGCCTCATCGGACATGATGATAATATCGTGGTCTGGATAGATTGACTCCACATCAGTCTGATTGAATTTCTGAATCAAAGTGAAAATAAAGCTGGGATTGCCGTTCAGCTTGTTTATCAAGTCATTACTGCTTGATGCAATAAACTGGGAGGCTTTAGTTTTTCCGAGCAGACCGCAGTTTTCAAAGGTATCGGAAATCTGTTTGTTCAGCTCGTCACGATCTGTGAGAATCACAAAGGTAGGTGAACCTTCAAACTTGCGGCGAATCTTTTGCGCAAAAAATACCATAGAATAGCTCTTACCGGAACCTTGTGTATGCCAGAACACGCCCAGTCTGCCGTTATTGAGCTTTCTTGCGGCATAGGCTTTCACAGCCTCATTGACGCCAAGGTACTGATGGTTCCGGGCGAGAATCTTTGCCGTGTGGCCGCCACTGTGATCATATAGAATAAAGTTCTCAAAAAGGTCTAGGAAGTTTTCTTTCTTGCAGATACCACGCAGCATGGTTTCAAAAGCTACATTGCCTTGTTCTTCCTCAGATAGACGTTTCCACTCATGGAAGAATTCATACTTGCTTCCCAGCGTGCCGACCTTAGCCTCGGTACCGTTGGACAACATAAGAAAAGCATTATAATAAAACAGATGAGGAATTGTGTCCTGATAATCAGTGTAATTATCGTCGTAGGCATTCTGCACGTCCACGGTATTTTTTTTCAATTCCACGAAAAGAAGAGGAATTCCATTGACAAATCCCACAATATCGGTACGACGGCGGTACAAATCACCGTGAATCTTCAATTCTTTAATGGCAAGGAAATAATTGTTCAGTGGATTCTTAAAATCAATGACCGTTGCTTTTTTCGTTTCGGTCTTGCCACCCGGACGCTTTACCGTTACAGGAATGCCATCTCGAATAAGGAAATACTTTTCCTCGTTGACTTGCATGAGAGAAGAGGTAGAAAGTCGGTTTTCAAGCAGCTTCTGTGCCTCCTCAATCTGAGCGACAGTAATCCACGGATTGAGCTTCTGCAGAGCTTCCCGGAAGTATCGTGCAAGCAGTATTTCATTATATGTTCTGCGGCCAAAGCTGCCGTTTTCGCCTAGTACTTCTGTGTTGTATGCGAACTTGACATCCCAGCCTAGCTCATCATGGAGCAGGTTCCCGGCACTTTCCTGAACAAGAATGTTTTCGGAATAATCGTAGCTCATATGGCACTCTCCTCACAGCTGTTTTAGTTTAACAGCATCGCAGTTGAAATGTTTTTCTAAAAAGCCAATCACTCTGTCAGAAAAAAAATGAAGTCGGCCTAAATAGGTTTGATAGTCCATTCCATCGAAACAATTTTCTATAATGCCGAAGAAAGGGCGTTCTATATATTCAAGAGAAAGAACATTTTGATTTCCAAGACCGTAATGCATCATACAATTACGGAACTTTGTCTGAAACATATAGCCCTTATCAGTTTCCAATTCTTTGATTCCATTGATATCGACCGAAACATCATCATTGTTCTCGCAATAATTTTTTAACCGTAATAATGCACGGAAGGTATAATAAGTAACAATGTACTCAACCCTAAATGCCCATTTATTCCCGTCAGGAAACAAGGGATTCAAAACATATTTTACAAAATTCATATTGCATAATAAATGCAAATAGAAAAGGTTCAACTCTTTGGACGCGTTATCTACGAAGAAAATATTGTGCCTATTGGTATTGATATCGTAATAGTTTTTAATCGTAATTGCAGTAGTAGTTCGCGCAATCATAGGTTGTCCCAAGGATTCTGAGAGTCCGCCGCGAACAGAAGAGACAAATGATCCTATCTGATACCCTAAGTCGTACAGTTTCTTTCCTACTTTGGGATCTGATAAATCTTTTGTATCAATAAAAGCGGCCAGTTGCTGGGTGTTTCCGATAATATTATTATCTTCTGTCCAATAGGTACCCAAATTCAAGTGAATGTCCCAGCTTTTAAGGAAATCAAATTTCAATTGTGATTTGAAACTCATATCCTGCTCCTGATCTATGGAAGCAACTTTTCGCTTGGATTTTCCAAAAGATTCAGCATAAGACTTGATGTGATTACGAATATCCCTAATGTTCAGTGCAATATCCTCTGAAAGCAAGTTTTCACCAATATATTCTTGACACGATTGCACAAACAAAGCGTAGTACGGAATGATCTCCATTGCAAAAATGCTGTCTCGTTCACTTGATAGCAACGAGAAGATCGTTTCGGCATCTTCTTGAACAATGCGAATTGAAATCAATCGTTCTAATTCGGAAGTTTCGCTCATATATTTCACAATTCAATTTCTCCATTCATCAACTTAGGCAATAACCTATCACGAGCTTGCATACATTTATTTGAAATATCTCTTAGATTTTGTATCTGGTATAGCATCAGTGATACAATCCGATCAAATTCGTTAGCTGTTTCTTTTGAGGGCACAAGAATTGATTCTGCTTTCAAATACTTAAAATGACGTGCATAGTGATAATTTGAAAGGTCAACACCAATAAGTGATAAATACAATAATGACTGAGGCATATTTTCTTCATCACTGATAATAAGCTGAGTTCCATCAGCCCCTTTTGCAAACGGAAACTGAATATATTTTAGGATACGAGTATGGTCACCAAATATAATTACAGGTTCGCCCATGTCTACAAGAGCTTCCACATCGTTAGTGTATCCTGCAACAAAATCTCGACTTTGGTCTATTATTGGGATAGCGCCATTCTTATGATATTCTGTGACCAATATTTGCTTTGATCGAGGTACCTTGCCAATAATATCGCCTACAAGCTTTTTACTCCATCCCTCCGGAATACCTTCCACCACAGGCGTGGTTTCATAGCCTGGGAAGCGCAGATCCACAAACCATTCCTTATAAAGCCGCTGTGCAGCCTCCTCCAGAAGTTTAATTTGCTTCTGGTTATTTTCGATGAGATCATCATATGTACGTAATATTGAGGCTATCTTGTGCTGTGTTTCCGCATCCGGAAATGGAATCAATAAGTTTTTTACATCGGAAGGACTAATATTTGCTTGATTTGCCGCACCACCGGCCTTTCCTGCAAGTTCAATCTTTACTTTTTCTTGAGATAGAAAATAGTATACAAAATTCAGGTCACATTCTTCCGAATTTTTAACGATGATCTTTCCTACCCGCTGGTTTAAAAGAGTCTTTTTATAGTATTTTACTCTTGCAACTCTGCCAACAACTGAGGCCATCTGATTAATATGTGAACCCGTAAGTGCAATCAGAACATCATCATATTTAAGAATGAATTTCGAGGCAGCATTAGCCACTTCATCTGAAACGTATGAAAGGTCTTCCAGCATAACTGATGGGGGAGATACATTTTTTATCTTAATTACCGGAACTCCTGTGCTAACAAAATCTTTTGATTTAAATGCGTATCCAGATAGAACATCAATATGATTTCCAAGTTGATCAAAGGAATAACTCATAACCCCATCTCCTTCATATTCGCAGAGATGGTATCCATCAGATCGTTGCTTTCCGCCTGCAAAGATAATAACTCGCAATGGATTTCAGCCATGCGCTCTTCAAAATCCACGCCGTCATCCTCAATAGGAGCCACGCCGACATAGGCGCCGGGTGTGAGAGACCATCCTTTCGCTTCAATCTCAGAAACATCTGCAATCTTGCACAGACCAAGAACATCGGTATATCCGCCATCACCGAATTTTTCATACAGCCAGTTTGCTTCCTTAGCTATTTTGAGAATCTCGGTAAGCTCAGCTAACTTTTCGTCATATTCAGCCCGCAATTCTTTCGGCTTTCTTCCCTCGTATTTTTCTTTTTTTCTTTTCGCCTCTGCTTCAGCTTCTTTTGCAGCTTCCAAAGCCTTCTTTGCTTCTGCTCTGAGGGCTTTTGCTTTTTCTGAAAGCTCGTGTACCTGCTCGGAGAAAGGCTTGTCACTTTCAAGCGCGATGCGATATTCCTCAAGCAAAGCAGTGTATTTTTCTGTCTCTCCACGGTACAACCACACAATGGCATTCACATTTTTGAGCTGCCATTCGGACCACTCATTCAGTGTGCGGTCAACAACTGTGTAGTAGTTCCGGGCATCAATAAAAAGAACCTTATCCTTTATTGCTTCGTCCTTTGCCTTGTCAAAGAACCACAGGGTGCATGGAAGGGATTTCGTATAGAAGAAGTTGTTGGCGACGCTTATCATTACATCCACATTGCCGGTCTTGATCAGGCTTTCGCGGATATCTTTATCTTTTCCCTGGCTGTCTGTTGCCGAGGAAGCCATAACGAAACCGGCGCGTCCGCGTTCGTTCAGATAGGAATAAAAATAGGAAATCCAGAGGTAGTTGGCGTTGCCGACTTCTTTGCTCTTATTGACGCTGAGCATTCCAAAGGGAAGTCGCCCTGCGTTTTCGCAGGATTCGGCTTTAACCTTATCCACATTGAACGGAGGATTGGCCATAACATAGTCACATTCGCCGTTCAGATTGTGCGCGTCATTATAGAAAGTGTTGGCTTCGTCTCCGGATTTGATAACGCCGGTGAGACCATGTACTGCCATATTCATAAGACAGAGCTGCGCATTGTATTCCACTTTCTCCTGACCATAAAAAGTCATAGCGCTGTTGGCATTCATACCGGCGGCATTCACAAAGTCGCCGGACTGAATAAACATGCCTCCTGAACCGCACGCAGGATCGAGCAGGACGCCTGTGGTCGGCTCAATGATATTTACTATCATTTTCACTAGAGATTTCGGAGTAAAGAATACCCCATCATCCGAAGCGATGTTCTTGGCAAATTTATTGAGAAAATATTCATAGATGTGACCGATGATATCGCCGCCCACATCGTCCAATGCGCTGTTATTGAAAATGCGAAGGAGCTCCGCAAGAAGCTCATCATTGAACACTGTGTAGTCTTTTGGAAGAACACCGGTAAGCTGTTCACTCTGCTCCTCAACGAGTTGCATGGCATTGTTTACCACTTCGCCAAGACTGTTCATGGTGTGACCGTCTCTGTTCTTCAGACCGGCAGATGCAATATCAGAAGGAAGATTTACAAGGTAATCATACTGCGCCTCTTTCGGAAGAAACAATGCGCTCTTTGCCGCAAAATCGCTGGCTTCCACAGGCATGATGCGATCGCCGCGGGAGGGACGATTCTTCAGAATTTCAGCCTCCACTATCTTGAAACGACTGTATGCATAACGCAGGAAAATCAGACCGAGCACCGGCATGCAGTACTGGTTTGATGTCAGCTTGGAACCGGCACGAAGCAGATCTGCGGATTCCCACAGTTCACTCTCTAATTTACGGATGTTGATCATTTCGCTGCATCCTCCTTATCGGGAATAAATTCCATGATATCGTCCGCTTTTACATTCAGCGCAGCGCAAATGGCACCTATAACATCAGTGGTAACATCTTTATCTCCGGAAAGCTTATACATCTGATAACGCGTAATACCCGCCATAGCTTCAAGATCTTTTTTCTTTAAATTACGATCAATAAGAATATGCCACAGCTTTTTATAAGTAACCGCCATTTAGAATATCTCCTTCAATGTGTTGTACTTAAGAGGTCCACCTATACAAAGATATTATATTATGCATGTGTCGATAATTCAATATAATGTTTGGAATTTCAAACATTAAACTTGCATTTCAATATACTAATGTTGGAGTAATAATAAAGGATTTTACATTATGAAATTGGAGTACTTAACATCTTGTCTCTATATTGGCATGACAAGTATGGTACAACTCATCATTTTTTCTTATACGCACGCACCCTTTCACAATAGGACAAAGCAAACGATTACCCACAAAGCAAACGATTACCCCACAAAGCAAACTTTTACTTTCGAGGCAGTCCGATATAATCCCAAAAACAAGAAAAACCCGCCCTGAAAACGACACCGAGGCGGGCTGCTTTATGAGGCATAAGACTCAAACCCCCTTGAAATCAAGCGGTTTTAGATAAAAAAGAAAAGCAGATTTTTCTATCAAAATCTGCTATCTTATCTGGCGGAGAGCATGGGACTCGAACCCACGGGGCTGTTACGCCTTACTCGCTTTCCAGGCGAGCTCCTTAGCCACTCGGTCAACTCTCCAAAACCGTATTCGAGCATTTTCAAGCATAATTACGATACAATAATCAGCAAGTAATTGCAAGGTTTTTTAACTCTTTAGCCTTTTCCGCCATGCCCTTGGAGACACAAAAGCGCACCTACTATTTCCTGTCGGATAAGCACATGCGCTCCTGTGATTATGGGAAGCTGAGTATCGCAATTTCATCGGGGTGCGGTCTTAATCATTGAAATTCCAACCCTTTTCACCCTCTTGCACACAGTATAAACTATTAGTACAAAATTGTCTACCCCGCCCGGGCAATTTTCATGTTCGTAGCGAAAATGTAATAATGTGACATGGTTTCAGCGCAAAACGGCATCAACGACGGCAGCAATCTCCTCTTTGTCGATAACGGACTTATGCCGGACAGGTTTTTTCTCTAATGTTTCCAACTCAACCGGAACAGCTACACCGGTGGCGCAATGCAGCTGCCTGATCGCCGCGAACCCATCGCTGGCATCTTTTAGTTCAAGCGCAGCCGTCACGCTTTCGGCAAACTTATAGGCGCTGGCGGTTGACGCAATCAAAGTGGGCGTATCATCTCCTGTCTCCATCCGGTAGTCCTGATACACTTTGTAGGCGACGGCCGTGTGCGGATCGATGAGATAACCGGTTTTATCGTGAAGTTTTTTGATAGTGCTGAGAGTTTCCGCATCGTCGGCAAAGCCGGCCCGGAATTTTTCCAGTCCCTTTCGTATCTTGGGCGACACTTCATACAGGCCATTTTGCTCTAAATCTTCCATCAGGCGGGAAACTTCGGTTTCCGATTTTCCGGACAGATGGTACAGCAAGCGCTCTAAATTGCTGGAAATCAGAATGTCCATCGACGGAGAACTGGTCACGCAAAAAGGCCGGTTAGCGTTATATATCCCTGTATTGATGAAATCGGTCAGCACATGATTGATGTTTGAAGCACAAATCAGTCGCTTTACCGGCAGACCCATCTCCGAAGCATAGTAAGCCGCCAGGATATTTCCAAAGTTTCCGGTAGGTACAACGATATTGACTGGATCATCCGGCGCCAGGCCGCCCCTTTTGAGCAGCTGCAGATAGGCCCAGAAATAATAGACGATCTGCGGCACCAATCGGCCAATGTTTATTGAATTGGCAGACGACAGGCGATAACCCCGACCGGCTAAGCGTTTTGCCAGTTCGAGATCGTTAAAAGCCCGCTTGACCGCTGTCTGAGCGTCGTCGAAGTTTCCATTGATCCCATAGACATGGGTGTTCTCGCCTTCCTGAGTCACCATCTGGCGAGCCTGTATCTGACTGACTCCGTCCTGAGGGAAGAACACAAAAATTTCAGTCCCGGGAACGTCGGCGAAGCCCTCCAGCGCCGCCTTGCCCGTATCGCCGGAAGTCGCGGTGAGAACAGCAATCGTGCTATCCTCTTTTTCTTTTTTGAGCGCGGTAGTCAGCAGATGGGGCAGTATAGACAGTGCCATATCCTTAAAGGCCGATGTTTTTCCATGGTACAGCTCGATAAACCAGGCGTCGCCGGCCTGGACAACAGGAACTATCTCAGTCGCGGAGAACTTTGCGTCATAGGCTTTCTCAATGCAGTCGCGGAGCTCTTCTTCGGTGAAGTCACTGAGGAAGCGAGGCAATATTTTGAGGGCGATATCATGATAGCTAAGATCGACCAGTTCACTAAGCGGCTCATCTAATTCAGGGATGAAATCCGGAACATATAATCCCTTGTCTTCCGCGATGCCGCGAATGATCGCCTTTGCAGAACCGACCTTTTCTGCGTTGCCACGGGTGCTTCGATAGATCATGGTCAAAACCCTCCTTTTGCCGAACCATGTCCGCTGACAGACTCGGAAGCCTGTTTTTTCAATTTCATAATTCATAAGAGAATGAACTATGCTAACAATTTTATCAAAAAAAACTCCCTCTTACCATAGACAGGCCAACGAAAATCCAATATAATTGAAATTACTTTTACGACCCGCTGGTCAAGTGGTCAAGACGTCGCCCTCTCACGGCGGAATCAGGGGTTCGACTCCCCTGCGGGTTACCAGCAGCAAAAGCCGCTATCTAAGCGGCTTTTGTGTTTGATTTATTGTAGCGAACCCTATATTACGGCAAGCTATCTATTAATAAAGTTCCTCAGCGGAGAACTTCTCCAGCCAGAGCGCCTTTAGCGCTTTAAGATCCTCCTTGAACTCGCCGGCGGTTTGATTTTCGCCCTGCTTCAGTTCCTCCAGGATCAAAAACTCGAAGCTGTCGCCGCCCAGGCGCTTCCAGTCGGCTTGCAATTTTAAGGTCACGGCGGAGCCGGTCTGCCGGGAAAATTCGAAGCGGTTGCGGCTGCCTGCCAGGTCGACGGCGCAGTCGATCAACTGCTTGCCGGTCACGGTGTTGCGAATGCTGAATACGCCGCCGCTGACCGGCCGCTCTTTATATTCGGCCACCAGCTGCTTACGATCCTTCGCTGCCATTATGAAAACCCCTCTTTTCCAGTTCGCAATAGTAACGAATGCGCCCCGCCAAAGCCGGCGTCAGCTGTCCCGGAGTCAGACGCCATGCCCAATTCCCTTTGGTGGTTCCCGGAATATTCATGCGGGCTGTCGCCGGTAAGTCCAGAGCATCCTGAATCGGAAACACGGCTACCTTCGAAGCTGATTCCATACAGGCGCGAATAAAGCTCCAGTTCCAGCCTTCTGCCGCATCCAGGTGAAGATACACTGCCGCCCGCGCCAATTCTTCGCTGCCGGCTTTTTCTTCAATAAAGCCGCGGATCGTGTTATTGTCGTGTGTCCCGGTGTAGCAGATTGAATTCTCAGGGTAATTCACCGGCAGATTCGCAATGCAATCGGCGTCCTGAAAAGCAAATTGCAGCACCTTCATGCCGGGCAGCCCTGAGTCGGCGACTAACTGTCTGGCCTCGGGAGTCAGCATGCCTAAATCTTCAGCAATGAATTCGACTTGGGGAAATTCTTCAAACAAGCGGTGCAGCAACTCAATACCGGGCCCCTTCAGCCATTCGCCGGTGCGGCCATCGGGCGATCCCGCCGGTATGCTCCAATAACTCTCAAATCCACGAAAATGATCCAGTCGGATAATGTCGACAAATTTTGCCGTCCAGGCTACCCGCCTGATCCAAAAGTCATAGTTCTGTTCCCTGATGGCCGTCCAATTATACAAGGGGCTGTTCCAGATCTGGCCGGTCTTGCTGTAATAATCAGGGGGGACGCCGCCGACCGTCAGCAAGTTGCCTTCACTGTCCAGGCTGAGCAGCTCCCGATGCACCCAGGCTTCGACAGATTCCAGCGGCACATAGAACGGCAGATCGCCTATGATCTGAATGCCGTTTTTCTGCGCGTAGTCTTTCAGGGCCGCCCATTGCAGGTGAAAGAGATATTGAACGAACTGATGATAGACGATCTCTTCCGCCAGTTGGCTCTTCGCTTCTGCCAAAGCCGCCGGCCGGCGCTGTTTCAATGCCTGTTCCGGCCAGTCCGGCCAGTGCTTTCCTTCAAACTCCTCCGTCAAAGCCATGTAGAGAGCGTAGTCATCCAGCCAGTCCGCCTCTGCCGCAAGGAAATGTTCCCAGCCGGGCGCATCGTTCAACGCAATGAGCGCTTCCTTCTCTGCAGCGTTCGGCACCCCGTTCGCGGCCACATCGGTAAATCTCTGATAGGCCAGGCGCAGCAAGCGGTCACGGCCGGCGCTGACTTTGATAAAATCCACCTGATCGGGTCGGGCGCCCCAATCGATCATTTCCACTTCCGTCTGTTTGAGCAGGCCATGATCAACCAACATGTCCAGATCGATCAGAAGCGGATTCCCGGCAGCCGATGAAACGCTGCTATAGGGCGACTGCCCAAGAGCCGGCGGATTGAGCGGCAGCACCTGCCAGTAACGCTGACCGGCCATTGTTAAAAAATCAACAAAACGACAGGTTGTCTCGCCTATCGTACCGATGCCGCCTTTTGATGGCAGCGAACTGATGTGCAACAGAATACCGCTTCCCCTATCCATCTGGCGTCCTCAAATATTAAAAAAGCGACGGGCGTTGGCTAATGTCGCAGCAGCCGCGACTTCATAGTCGACCTCTTTGATCTCGGCCAGTTTCCGCGCTACATGTTCGACATAGGGTGATATATTGGGCCGTCCGCGCAGGGGCTCCGGTGTCAGATAGGGCGCGTCGGTTTCAATCAGAATATAGTCCAGCGGCAGAGCTTTGGCAGTTTCCACGCCGCGGCGGTTATTGTGATAGGTGAGCGGCCCGGCAAAGGAGATGGTCGCGCCTAAACGAACATACTGTTCGGCAAGCTCGCGGCTGCCGGAATAACAGTGCAGCAGCACCCTGGCGTCGCGGCCATGGCTGTAGCCTTCCGGTATCGGGCGTTCGGGGAACCAGGCGCAGCGCTCCGGACTGAAAGCGTCCTCTTCTTTCAAGATGGTCAGAACATCCTGATCGGCATCCCGGGAATGAATCACGATCGGCAGGCGCAGCTCGTTGGCCAGCTGAATCTGACGGCGAAACCAGTATTGCTGATCTTCCCTGGGCGAAAGATCGCGATAATAATCGAGGCCGATCTCACCGATCGCAACCGCCTTGGGTCTTCGGGCCAGATTTTTCAGCATCGCCAGCTGAATATCATCCATCGCCTTGACGTCATGCGGATGACAGCCGATGGCGGCGTAGCACCAGGGCCAGTTCTCGGCATGTTTCAAGGCCGCCCGGGAGCTTTTCAGATCAAAGCCAACATCAACAACATAGCTCAGCGATGAGCTTTCAATCGCGCGAACGACTTCGGCCAGTTCATCCGGCGTATAGCCTTCACTATTCAAATGCGCATGGGAATCAAATAGCATGAGTGACTTCCTTCTTAAAAAAGAGCAGGCTCAGCTAGCAGAACTGGCTAACTTGCCAGTCAGCGGCAGAAATTATGACCTCTAACTGACCGTCTCTCCATGAGGAGCGTCGGTCGTGACAAATTCAAAGCGATCAGCGTTGTCGGCAAATAACAGCATTCCGTTCGATTCCAAGCCGCGCAGGACGCGGGGCGCCAGGTTGGCGACGACCACCACCGTCCGGCCGATAGTCTCTTCCGGTTTATAGCAGTCGGCCACGCCGGAAATGATCTGGCGCACCTCGTTACCCATTTCAATTTGAAATACCAGCAGCTTATCCGCTTTAGGATGCTTCTCGCAGCTCTTCACCCGGCCAACCCGAAGATCAAGCTTGGCAAAATCATCGTATTCGATTTCTTCTTTAATGGGCGGATATTCGCGGGCCGGCTCGCCGGCAGCGGTCTGCAGCGCCTCTAGATCGGCCAGTTCTTTCTCAATGTCGATGCGGGGGAAGAGCGCGGCTTCGCGTTTGATCTGTTCACCGTTCATCGTATCGAAAACCTGCGTGTCTTTCCATTCGGGATCGGCAAACCAAAGGCCTAACTGCTTACGGATCTTCCCTGTCGTATTTGGCATAAACGGATAGATCAGCACTGAAACGATGCGCAGTGAATCGGCTAAATTGTGCAGCACCGTCAACAAGCGGGGCTTATCAGCCTCAGCCCGGGCGAGCACCCAGGGCGCCGTTTCGTCGATGTATTTGTTGGTCCGCCGGATCAGGGTCCAGATCTCTTCCAGCGCCAGATTGAAGTTGAACTTCTCCATCTGCCGGTCGACCCGCTCGGCTACGCCGACAGCCATTTTCTTCAATTCCTGATCCGGGCCTTCATCGGTGCCGGGGCCGGGCACTACCCCACCGTTGTATTTATCGATCATCGAAGTCGTCCGGCTGACCAGATTGCCCAGATCGTTCGCCAGATCGGCGTTCATCCGGTTGAGCATCACTTCGTTGGTGTAGAGGCCGTCATGACCGAAGGTGTACTCGCGCAGCAGGAAGTATTTGAGCGCGTCTACGCCATAGCGTTCGATCAGCACGACCGGATCGACGATATTGCCGCGCGACTTGGACATCTTGCCGCCCTCTAACAGGATCCAGCCGTGGCCGAGCACTTTTTGGGGCAGCGGCTGATCTAACGACATCAGCATGGCCGGCCAGATGATGCTGTGAAAGCGGACGATCTCCTTGCCGACCAGGTGAACGTCGGCCGGCCAGTAATGATCATATTTTTCAGGATCGTCGGGATAGCCCAGGGCGGTCGCGTAATTTGACAGCGCATCAAGCCATACATAGATGACATGCCCGGGATCACCGGGCACCGGAATGCCCCAGTTGAAGGTCGACCGGGAGATGCACAGATCTTCCAGGCCTTGGCGGGCGAAGCTGAGCATCTCGTTGCGCCGGCTGTCCGGCTGGAGAAATTCGGGATGGTTTTCAAAGAGATCGATCAGCCTGTCCTGGTATTTGGACAGTTTAAAGAAATAGGCCTCTTCTTTGGCTTTTTCAACCGGCCGGCCGCAGTCGGGGCACTTCCCTTCCACTGCCTGGGTTTCTGTCCAGAAGGCTTCGCAGGGTGTGCAGTACCAGCCTTCATATTCTCCTTTGTAAATATCTCCCTTTTCTGCCATTTTATTGAACATGGCCTGCACCCGTTTGACATGCCGTTCTTCGGTGGTGCGAATGAAGTCGTCATATGATATCTCCATCGTCTTCCACAGCTGCTTGATTCCCGACACGACCTGATCGACATAGGCCTGCGGAGAGGTGCCATGCTCGTTGGCTATTTTTTGGATCTTCTGGCCGTGCTCGTCTGTTCCTGTGAGGAACATTACGTCATAACCAGTCAACCTTTTATATCTCGCCATCGCGTCGGCCATGACCGTACAGTAGGTATGCCCGATATGCAGATTGGCGCTCGGATAATAAATCGGTGTCGTAATGTAATAAGTAGGTTTTTTTTCTGTCATCTGAGCCATCTCCCTGTTCAAATCTGTCGCTTATCTATATGTCCGATAAACTACTTTATGATAGCAATAATGCGCATAAAACACAAGAGTACAAGTGTTCAGCAAAGGATATCGGCCTTAGTTGGCAAATGACGCCGGCCCCTGTAAACCTTTTTCTTGTTTTGGGTTGACATCGCCTGTGCCGCCTTGCTATACTGCAAACAGCAAGCATGATAGAGGAGATGAGGATGACAACCAAGCAACTGCTGCTGACTGCTTTAGAGAGTCACCGCAGGGAGTATCTCTCCGGCGAGGCACTAGCTAAGCAGTTTAATATTTCGCGGTCTGCCATTTGGAAGGCGATCCGCGAACTGAGACAGGAAGGCCACGACATCGAAGCCGTGACCGGCGCGGGCTACCGCCTGGCGGCCGGCAGCGACCGGCTGTCGGCAGAAGGCATCCTGGCACATATCAAAACTCCTCTGCTGCACTTAGACGACCTTAGGGTTCTGCAAACCACTACCTCCACCAATCAGGTCGCTAAGCAAATGGCCGCGAAAGGTGCCCGGCACGGCGCCCTGGTGGTCGCCGAAGAGCAGACCGCCGGCCGTGGCCGAATGGGCCGGAGTTTTTTTTCGCCGAACTCAACCGGCCTGTACCTGAGCGTTTTGCTGAGACCCGCCGGAAGCGCCGCCCAGGCGGCGCTGACGACCACCGCGACCGCGGTGGCCGTCAGCCGGGCCATCTTCAAATGGTCCGGCCGGCGGGTAGGCATCAAATGGGTCAACGACCTGTTTTATAATCAGCGCAAAATCTGCGGCATCTTAGCTGAGGCCGCTACCGATATGCAAACCGGCCACATGGAGTCGCTGGTCGTCGGCATCGGCATTAACCTGTCGACCTCTGCCGATGAATTTCCAAAAGACATCCAATCCACTGCCGGTTCTCTCTTCAGTGCCGCCGATCATCCGATGCCCCCGCGCAATCATCTGACTGCGCTGATCTACGACCAGATCTTAGATCTGGCAGACCCGCCCGACCCGGCGCACTTCATTAGCGAATACCGCGCTAATTGCTTCATCATCGATCAGCCGGTCGAGGTCATCAGGATAGGCCAGGCGCCGGAAACCGTCATCGCCCGCGATATCGACGCCGCCGGCGGCTTAGTTGTCGAAAGAGCCGATGGCTCCTGTCTAACCCTGAACTCAGGCGAGGTATCACTAAAACCATTTCTTGGAAAGGAGTTATGATCATGTCATCTCGCACCATCCCAACCCGCCATCTGATCCTCTGCGGTCTGTTCGCCACCCTCACCGCCGTCGGTTCCTGGATCTCCATACCCCTGCCGGGCGGCGTTCCCATCAATCTCGCCCTGCTCTTCGTCTATCTGTCCGGCAGCCTATTAGGTTTCGCGGCCGGAACGATGTCGCAGATTGTATATGTCCTGCTTGGTTTAGTCGGCCTGCCGGTCTTTCATAATTTCACGGCCGGCCCCGGCATCCTGGCCGGCCCGACCGGAGGCTACATCATCGGTTACATTCTGGCGGCAGCCATTGTCGGTTTTGCTCATTCCTCCAGCCGAACCTCCGCCCCGAAAAGCCTGGCCGGTTTCATCATCGGCCTTGGCGTCTGCTATACTGTCGGAACTCTCTGGTTCATGCATGTAACCAACACACCCGCCCTGGCTGCCCTCACAATGTGTGTTTTCCCCTTCCTGCCCGGAGATGCAGTCAAGATCATCGCTGCCTTTTTGCTGACAAAAAAAATCCGCCCTCTGCTGGAGCGGACTCATTAAAATCAAACCTCAATCAAGGCAGCTCTACCGTGATCGTTGTGCCGACCCCCGGCGTGCTATCCAGTCGGATATCTCCATGGTGAGACGCCACAATATGCTTGACGATAGCCAGGCCCAGGCCGGTTCCGCCGGTCTCCCGGGAGTGACTCTTATCGACTCTGTAGAAGCGCTCAAAAATCCTCTCACAGTGCTCGGATGGTATCCCTATCCCGGTGTCGGCCACCTCTATGGTCGCCCGCCCGTCCTGCTCAAAGATTCGTATATTTACCTCGCCGCCAGGCTTGTTGTATTTAATGCTGTTTTCGCACAGATTAAAAATCAGTTCTTCAATCAGGCGGGGCATGACTTCAGCTTTCGTCGGCTGTCCCTCAACGTTCAGCCGGACGCCTTCGTGTTCGGCTTTGCCGGTCAGGCGCTCAACAACTTCCAGGGCGATTTGATAAATGTCGGCCGTTTCTTTGGGCGGTAGCTCGCTTCTTTCATCAAGGCGGGAAATTTGAATTATGTCGTCGATCAGATCCGCCATCCGGCAGGCTTCTTCATAGACCCGATCCGCCACCGCCGGGATATCCGATTTGCGCACCATATCGTTTTTCAAAAGTTCTGCAAAACCTGAAATCGCTGTCAGGGGCGTCTTCAGTTCGTGTGAAACATTCGCGGAAAACTCCCGGCGAACACTCTCTGCTTTTTCTTTTTCAGTCACATCAAGCATCAACAGCACTGCGCCCTGCTTCTTATCACCCTGAAAAACCGGATTCGCCCGCAGTTGATAGCGCCGTTGTTCAAACACGAACATTTCCTCGGAAAACTCTCCATCCAGCGCATCATCGACCATCATCTGAAACTTCAGATCGCGGTTCAGGCTGGAGATGTGCTTGCCGGCCGGATCGGTCCATTCAGCGTCTACTAACTTCAGAGCGCTGTGATTGACGTAGAGAACAAAGCCTCGTTCATCCAGTACAATAAGGCCCTCTTCCATGTTGGCGGTGATGGCGTCAAATTCTTCCTGACGCTGATTGAGCTCCGAGATCTGATTGTCGATACGCCTGCGCTGGTGATGCACCCGCATGAGCAAGGGCGCCAGTTCCTCATAGACATCGTTTTCCGTCGGTTCCTCTAAATTGATCGAATTGATGGGGTCAACGATTTTGCGCACCTGTCGCCGGGCCAGCAGAAAGGCCAGCAGGATGACCAGCAGTATCGCCAGGACTATCATCGGGATATTCTGTTTCAGCGCCGATAATACCGTATCGGTGGTGCTTGATAAACGCAGCACGGTTCCATCCGGCAAACGCTGCGCTATGTAGTGAGTGCGTTTTTCCATGGTGGCTGAGAAGCGGATGTCCTCACCCTGACCATTTTTAAAAGCTCCGGCCACCTCAGGCCGATTAGCGTGATTTTCCATGTTTACCGGATCTATCTTATTGTCAAACAAGACCGTGCCGTCTTGATCGATCAAGGTAATGCGAGTATCCGGGTTGACGTTCTTGATCCGGTCGAAGAACAACCGGCCTTCCTCATCCAGGCCGGCTTTGATATAGCCAATGCCGTTGTGCATTTCACGATTCATGTCACGAGTTATCTGACCATAAAAAACAACCGCGGACAGTGTCGCAGTCAGAATCACAGCTACCAATGCCAGCAGACACATGCTGCCCAACAGACGACGCCTCATTTTTCGCCTCCGATCCGGTAGCCGATTCCCCTGACCGTTTCAATCAGCTGCCCGGCATCGCCCAGCTTCTGACGCAGGGTTCCGATATGAACATCCACCGTCCGGGTCTCCCCCTCATAGTCATAGCCCCAGATAGCCTTCAGCAGCTTATCGCGGGTGAGCGCGATGCCCTGATTCTCCATCAGGTAATTAAGCAATTGAAATTCTTTATAGGTCAGCTGAATCTCCACATCTTCCGCGAAAACTTTATGTTGTTCCCGATTAAGACTCAGTGGGCCGATCTTCAGCTCATTTGAGGCGTCCTTCGGAGCCGACCGGCGGAGCACCGCCTTGATGCGCGACATCAATTCCATTACTCCAAAGGGCTTGGCGATATAATCGTCTGCCCCCTGGTCGAGACCCTGCACTTTGTCATACTCGGAGCTTTTAGCTGTGAGCATGATTACGGGGATATTGGCCGTTTCATGATCTCGCTTCAGCTTAGCCAAAATAGCCAGCCCGTCTTCACCCGGCAGCATGATATCTAACAGTACCAGAACCGGTTTGCGCTCTGCCAAAGCTTTATAAAAGCTCTCGGCATCGGGAAAGCCGACAGCATCAAGCCCGCCGGTGTTCAAGGCATAGACCACCAGGTCGCGGATATTCTTGTCGTCTTCCACGCAATAAATCATCAGGACAAATCCTCCCGGGGATAATTTTTCTGTTCACCGGTGATTGAAAATTTGACCCATTCGGCAATGTTAGTGGCATGGTCGCCGATTCGTTCAAGATATTTGGCGATCATCAGCAGATCAAGGATTCGCGCACCGTTGTCCGGTTTTTCGAGAATGAGCCGGATCAAATCATTGCGCACCGATAAAAACATCTGATCGACAATATCATCGTGCTTAATCACCTTCTCAACCAAATCGAGATCCCGCCGGACAAAAGCATTTATGCTCTCCGACACCATCTTGATCGTCTCCTGGGCCATTTTATTTATAGCCACCGGATCGCAAACCTCCGGTCCTTCGCTTAAATAGACTGATATCTCTGCGATATCGGCTGCCTGGTCGCCTATTCGCTCCATATCGGTGATCATCTTCAAAGCGGCTGAGATCAAACGCAAGTCCTTGGCCACCGGCTGTTGCTGGAGCAGCAGTTTTAAGCAGAGCGATTCGATCTCCTTTTCCTTTTCATCAATGTCGGCATCCGAAAGGATCGCATCTTTGGCCTGTTGAACATCGCGGTTGATTAACGACCGTACCGCACTGTTGATTGCGGCCTCAATCAGAGAACCCATGCGGATCAGCTCCGTGTTCAATAATTCCAGTTGATTTTCAAAACGGGTGCGCATCATCCGAACCTCCCAGTGATATAATTTTCTGTCCGCTTGTCCTTAGGAACTGAAAACAATTCTTCGGTCACGCCGAATTCCACCATATCGCCCAGCAAAAAGAAGGCGGTGTTATCTGAAATCCGAACAGCCTGCTGCATGTTATGCGTAACCATTATAATAGTATATTCCTTTTTCAGCTCGGTCACAAGGTCTTCGATCTTTCCCGTCGAGATCGGGTCCAGAGCACTCGTCGCCTCATCCATCAGCAGAACTTCCGGCTCCACCGCCAGCGCCCGGGCGATACACAATCGCTGCTGCTGGCCGCCGGACAGGCTGAGCGCGCTCCGCTTCAAGCGGTCTTTGACTTCGTCCCAGATCGCCGCGGCGTGCAGTGATCTTTCGACGATTTCATCCAGCTTGACCTTCGACCGGATGCCATGAGTCCTGGGCCCGTAAGCGATATTGTCATAAACGCTCATCGGAAAAGGATTCGGTTTTTGAAAGACCATACCGACCCGTTTACGCAGCATGTTGACATCTAGATCCCTATATATATCGATTCCGTCAAGAGTGACCTGGCCGGTAATCCGACAGCCCTCGATCAGATCGTTCATGCGATTCAAAGTCTTCAGCAGCGTCGATTTACCGCAGCCCGAAGGACCAATCAGGGCAGTAATCTCATTTGCCGGCATATCCATGTTGACTTTCTTAAGCGCCTGAAAATCTCCATAAAACAGATCGAGATCCTTGACTTGGATTTTGTTTTCTTTTGCCTCAATTGTCTGGTTGTTATCTCTCATGTTTTAGATACCCTCTTTGCAACGATTGCCGAAAATGTATTGATCAGCAGCACGATAAGCAGCAGTACGACAGCCGTGGCAGCCGCTTCGTTCATGTGCAGACCGGCGCCGGACAAATACCACATATGAACAGACAGTGTGCTGCCGGATGAAAATACGCTTTTGGGAAGCTCCGCCAAGGTTCCCGATGTATAGATTAAGGCGGCGGTTTCGCCAACTATACGACCTATACCCAGTATTACGCCGGCTAAAATGCCGGGCATCGCCGAAGGCAGTACGATCCGGCTGATGGTGCGCAGTTTTCCGGCTCCCAGTCCGAAGCTGCCTTCCCGAAAACTATCCGGAACAGCTTTGATAGCTTCTTCAGAGGTACGCATAATCAAAGGCAATATCATGATCGACAGCGTCCCTGCTCCGGCCAGTATAGAGTTCCCCATTTTCAGCGTTATGACGAAAAACAACATCCCAAACAAACCATATACGATAGACGGGATACCGGCCAGCGTTTCGGCTGTCAGGCGGATCGCTTCAACCAGGCGGTTTCCACGCTTGGCGTATTCGTTCAGATAGATCGCCGTCGCCAGCCCGAAAGGAATGGCAATTGACAGCGATAGCACTGTCATGATGATAGTATTGATGATCGATGGGAACATCGAAACATTTTCCGAGTTGTATTCCAGCGCAAACAGCGACAGCTTCAAATGCGGCAGGCCGCGAGCCATTATATAGACCATCAAAAACAAAAGAACGCCGATCGTGAGAATGGAAGCCGCGAAAACCATTACCCGCAGGATGATGGACATCGTTTTCTGATTCATATGTCCGACCTCCGCTTCACAATATTGAAAGTTAAATTGATAATCAGAATGAAGACGAACAGAACCACGCCGGTCGCAATCAGTGCCTGGCGGTGCTGGCCGGCAGCATAACCCATTTCGATTACGATATTGGCAGTCATCGTTCTAACGCCCTCTAATACTCCACCCGGCATCCGGGGCTGGTTTCCGGCCACCATTATGACCGCCATGGTCTCGCCGATCGCCCGGCCGACGCCCAAAACGACTGCGGCAGCGATACCGGACTTGGCCGCCGGCAGCACGGTGAAGAAAATCGATCTCTCATGCGTTGCCCCTAAGGCTAACGCGCCCTCGTAGTATTGATCCGGCACCGCCCTCAACGCGGCTTCGCTGACCCCGATGATGGTCGGCAGTATCATGATGCCCAAAAGGATCGAAGCAGTCAGGACGCTCTTGCCGTTGCCTCCGAAAAATTCGCGTACAAAGGGAACCAGCACTATCATGCCGAAAAAGCCATAGACTATGGAAGGGATTCCCGCCAGCAGCTCCACCGCCGGTTTTATATAGCGATATATGACGGCTGGACAATAGTGCGACAAGTAAACAGCTGTCAGGATGCCGACCGGAACGCCGATCACGATCGCTCCGGCAGTCACGCTGATGCTGCCCATGATCATCGGCAGGATGCCGAACTCAGCCGGAACATTATTGGGGAACCAGCGGGTGCCGGCCAGAAATTGATCGAAGCCGATCTCTTTCATTACCGGCAAGCCGTTGGCGAACAGAAATACGCAGATCAGCAGCACTGCCACAATAGTAAACAGTGCTGCGATCATAAACACGTATTTCATTACAAATTCTTTGATGTGATTCACGATTTATCCTATTTGCTTACAGATTTACTTACAGAGCATCCCAGCTGACGATGTCGCCAATGTAGATCGATTTGATCTGATCTTTGGTGATGTCCGCCAAGGGGTTCTTGTTGTTGACGATGACAGCAATGCCGTCCATAGCGATGACCTGAGGAGTCAGAGCCGCTTTTTCAGCGTCTTTTAAGCCCCGGCTGGCCATGCCGATGTCACAGATGCCTTCCATGGTAGCTGTCATTCCAGCGGTTGAGTCACTGGTCTGAATTTCGATCGTCATGTTCGGATTAACAGTTTTATAGGCTTCCTTGAGCTTTTCCATCACCGGCGCGACTGAAGAAGAACCAGCGATTTTCAGCGTGCCCGAGGGTTTGCTTCCATCATAGGGTGCAGCCTGGTCGTCGATCGCAATATATTTATTGTCATTTACGATCGCCTGGCCTTCCTGGCTCAGGATAAAGGCGATAAAGTCTTTGGCCAGCTCGTTCGGCTCACCTTTGGTGGCGATGTTGAAAGGTCTGGAAATGGTGTAGCTGCCGTCTTTGATGGCTTCAGCAGAGGCTTCGACGCCTTCCACCGGAACTGCCTTGACGGTATCATTCAGTGAACCGAGTGAAACATAGCCGATCGAATAGGGGTCGCCAGCAACGCTGGTCAGCATGATGTCGGTATTGTTGACGATGTCGGCATTCACAGTAGTGTGGTCGACCTTCTTACCATCGTCAGTCTTCTCTTCAATTCCTACCAGTTCAATGAAGGCGCCCCGGGTACCGGAACCATCTTCTCTGGAAATGACTGTGATCGCCTTGGTGTTGTCAAAATCATCTTTGACCGCTCCTTCATCACCCTCTTCAGCCGGAGCACCGCCGCATCCTGCCAGCGCTACTGCCAAAATCATTATCAGGGCGAACAGTAAAGCATTTTTTTTAAGCAATTGCATTCTCTTCTCTCTCCTTCTTCATTAGATAATTTTTGAAATCAAATGATTTTCCGAATCATACTCAGTCTATGGTGGAATTGTAAAATCTACTATCCGGTCAATGTAAAGTTCTCGTAAAGTGTGTCTCCTCCCTTGACAAAGCTTTTTTCTTTGGATATCTTTATGATATCAAAATGATATCAATCGCGCGCTGCCCTTTAGTCGAGCGTAGACCGGCTAAATGCAACAAAATTCAGGAGGTTTTATCATGGAAAATTCAAACGGCGTCTCCACGCCCAAGCAGTTGCACTATGAAGAGATTCCGGCCAGATATGCTCCCGGCATGCTCGTGCTGGTAGTCAATATCATAGTCATGCTCATCGCCATCGTTCTGTTCGTCTATGCCGCTAATAGCTTAGACACCGGCGGCTTCGATCCGTTCTATCTCACCCTGCTGTTAATCGGCATTCTGTTCGGCTTTATCATCTGCCCACTCCTGTTCGCTGGGCTCAAGATCTTACAGCCGAACGAAGCGCTGGTATTGACCATCTTCGGTAAATACTACGGCACTTTGAAAGGCGCCGGTTTCTACTTTGTCAACCCCTTCTGTATCGGAGTCAACCCGGCGGCCGCCTCTTTCACCACCGCCGCCCTGGCTGCCGCCGAACAGGTATCTGCCGGCAAAGCCGGAGCCAATGTCAAGCAGGCCAGCCTGAAGAAGTTCAATAAAAAAATATCCCTCAAGAGCATGACCCTGAACAACGAAAAGCAGAAAATCAATGATGAACTGGGCAATCCCATCATCATCGGCATCGTTGTCATTTGGCGGGTGGTCAATACAGCCAAAGCCGCCTTCAATGTTGACGACTATGTGGAATACCTATCCATTCAATGCGATTCCTCGTTGCGCAACATCGTCCGGCTCTATCCCTATGACGCGCCGGTGGAGAATGGCGAGAAATCGCTGCGCGGCAGCAGCCAGGAAGTCGCCGATATGCTAAAAGCCGAAATTCAAACCCGCGTTGATGTGGCCGGTCTGGAAATCATAGAGGCGCGGATCACCCACCTGGCGTATGCTCCTGAAATCGCCGCCGCCATGCTGCAAAGACAGCAGGCCTCCGCCATCATCGCCGCCCGGCAGATGATAGTCGAAGGCGCCGTCGGCATGGTCGATATGGCACTGACCAGGCTGAGCACTGACAATATCGTCGATCTCGATGAGGAACGCAAAGCCTCTATGGTCAGCAATCTGTTGGTCGTACTGTGCTCAAACAAAGAAACCCAACCCATTGTAAACAGCGGTTCGATTTATTAATGCCTTTCCCACTATGCTGCAAGGCGGTGATTAAGCAATGACCAGCCAGACCGGCAATAAAAAAACTATCACAGAAAAAGAAGCTGCCAAAAAGCAGCTTCTACTCCGGCTCTCGCCGACGCTCTGGCGGGAGCTGGCCGCCTGGGCGGAGGATGATTTCCGCTCCATCAACGGACAGATTGAATTCCTGCTCACAGAAGCTGTCCGCAAACGCAGAAAAGCTTCTATTTAAGCAGTCTCTATTTCTTGTTCACAAAGATCAGCCCGGCGACGCAAAGCACTATGCCAAGCAACTGTTGCCGGCTGATCTGCTCTTTATAAAGAAGCACGCCGATACCGATTAGGACAATCGCTAAAAGAATATTGCAGACCAGAGAACCGATGCTGATATCCCATCCCACACGGTAAAGATAGATAAATCCGGCTTCCAGGCCGACAACAAACAGACCGAGAGCCAACGGCGCCCAGTTGATTAACTTGATCTGCTCGGCCAGCTCTGCTTTGGCAGGATGTCCAATCAGCAAATAGAGTATAAATGTGACAACGAAGGCCACTATATAGGTCGCCATCAGCGCCAGCATGGGGTTGAGTTTCTGGTTGATTTCCTTGGAGCATATATGGTACAGGGCGTTTGAACCGACGATCAACACCACCGGCAAATAATAACGGATCATGACTTCCTCTCCTTGCTTGATAGATTTATATATCAATTATATCGGCTCGATAAAGATTCTTCAATTGTATTATACTTCTACGCTCTGTCTCACGGACTC
>DUVF01000058.1 GCA_012841165.1 Clostridiales bacterium | reverse complement strand
TAACCTTTTTTCATTCTTCCCTCCTGCCTGCCGCCTTACCGGCCAGATAGCCGCTCGCCCAGGCCCACTGCAAATTCCGGCCGCCGCTGGGGCCGTCTACATCAAGCATCTCGCCAACCAGATACAGTTCTGCCGCTAAGCGCGATTCCAGACTGACAGGATCAACCTCGCGGCAGGACACACCGCCCCGCGTGACCTGCGCTCTGTCCAGACCGGCGCAGCCGGAAACGGACATCCGCCATCCTTTCAAAAGGCGGGATAAGTCAGCCGGCTCCCGCAAAGGATACCGGCGGGCCAGCCAGGCTGCCAGTTTTTTATGTACCATGCCCTCAAGTAGACTCTCCCACGATCGCTCAGGCGAAGCTGCCCGCTGCTCATAGATCCATTCGGTGAGTGCCGTCTCCGACCATTCCGGATAAAGGTCGATCACGATTTCGATCTGCTTGGCGCCGGGCTTGATCGACCGGCTGAGGTCAAAAATAGCAATGCCGGAGAGTCCTCTGTCTGTCAATTGAAGCTCGCCATCTTCCACCGCTTTTAAACTACCGTCGGCAAAGAGACTGAGCTGCGCTTTACAGCGCACGCCACGCAGCTGTTGAATGGCCGGATCAACCGCAAGCAACTGGGTCAAAACCGGTTGCAGCTTGTTGATCCGGTGGCCGAAGCCTGCGGCGATCGCATAAACGGGGAAGCCGATCGCCTGGGGCAGCCCGGCTGCCCCGCCGCCGGCCAGCACCAGCCGCCGGCAGCGCAGGCTTCGGCCTTCGGCGGTATCAACCCGAAATCCACCGCCGACCATCTGACTGCCGGCGCTACTACTCAATCCACCGCCGGCGCTTTCGCCAGACCCGCCACCAGCCACTGTCTCGCTTATCCGCTCGGCCGCAATCGCGGTAGCTTCTGCGACCAATTCAATTCCTGTTTCGCGCGCCCGGTTGATCAGACCGGCCACCACCGTCTCCGCCTGTTCGCTGTGCGGATAGCGACGGCCCTGCTCATCTTCCCTCAATGTAATACCAAGCCCCGCAAAAAATACTTCTGTCGCAACTTCATCAAAGCACTCCAGTGCGCGACGAATAAAATTCCGATCGTCGCAATGATACAAAGCTGCCCCGCAATCCCGGTGCGACAGGTTGCAGCGACCGTTCCCGGTCGCTGCCAGTTTACGCGCCAAGCGAGGATTTCTTTCCAGAATTGCCACCCTGGCTTCCGGATCTTCCGCCCGGGCGGCGATCGCGGCCGTCAAGCCGGCTGCTCCGCCGCCAATGATCAATATATCATGCATCCCGTCCGTCATCCGTTTTCTGCCGCGCTTCTTGCTTCAGCGCAGATTCAATGTTAGTATAATAGAGTTCTGATTGCTTTATCTTTACTATTATATCTTTTCAACCAACCCAAGGCAATGCCGGGCGAAAGGATGTTCTCACCGTGACACGAATTGCAAAAGTCATGAAAACACTCCTGCTTCTAATCATCCTGCTCTGTTTCATACTGCTCGCCTATGCTTATTTCATAGAGCCGCATATGCTCAATGTCCGGCGCCTGTGCTCGAATAACCCGTTTGTCGATCCTGCTCACCCGCCAATCAAAGTCGCCATCTTTTCCGATGTCCACATTCGCTCAACCTACACCGAAAAAGATTTTAAAAAAGTGGTCGATCTAATCAATCAGGAAGAACCTGATCTGGTTCTATTCCTGGGCGATCTGTTTGATCATTTTTCCCGTTTTCGGGAAGAACGCCCCACCGCCTGTCAACAAATCGAGCAGTTGTTGGCCTCGATCAAAGCACCGCTGGGAAAATACGCCGTCTTTGGCAATCACGACTATGGCGGCGGCGGGGAACGCTATTATAAAAACATAATGAAAACCGGCGGTTTCACTATTTTGTACAACCAGGCAGTTGACCTGGCCGGAGGCATCAGGCTGATCGGCATTGATGACATGTCGTTCGGCCGGGGCGACCCTCACGCCGCAGCTCAGGCAGACCCGGATCGCTATAATCTCCTATTCACGCATGCGCCGGATATAGCTGCCCAAATGGACGAATATCCTATCGATTTTATTGTTGCCGGACATACCCACGGCCGTCAGATTAATCTACCCTTTTTTGACGAATATGTGCTGCCGGCATACGGTCGCAAGTACCCGCGCGGCGAATACCCTCTGGCCAATCAAAGAGCCGGTCGCCTGTATGTAACGACCGGCATCGGAACAACTTTAATGCCTCTTCGCTTCCTCTCTCAGCCGGAGATCGTCATCCTTTCGATTTCTTCTCCGGCAAACGAACATTCAGAATCGTCAACAAAAAGATAAACAAGGGAATACCGATCAACAGGCCCCATACACCTAAATAATGCTCGGCCATTAGCAGGACAATGAAAACGAAGCTGACCGGCAAGCGGGTCTTGTTCGACATAAGTTTAGGATTCAGGATATAGGCTTCGATAGCATGAATGATAATGATCATAACCAACACCGTTATCACCTTGGATATCCCACCGAGATTGAAAGCAATCAGCGAGAGCGGAATTAGAGATATCACAACTCCGGCTACCGGTATCAACCCCAGGAAAAAAATCATAATGCCCAACCCGAGAATCTGCGGAAAACCCAGGATGCTTAAAAGCAGCATCGAAACCAAGGCGTTAATGGTGGCTATCGTCACCTGCACCTTCATTACCTTGCCGAAAGTATTTACAAAATTTGACCCGAAATAAATGAAATAGGAATAGAAAAAAGCCAGACGGCTGTCTGCCAGGCTTGCGCCGAAGCCGCGGATCCGCTTGCTCTCAACCAAGATCAAATAGCTCAGTATGATAGCAAAAAACAGACTGAAACCAAAGATGCTTACATTGGTAATCCCCTCGATCAAAAGTCCGCCTGCTTTTTGCAGAACAGTTCCAAAATCAAGGCCGACGATGGCTTTGTAGATTTGCTCATTAAATACTGATTTTAGCCGAGTGATGTCAAAATTCTTGATGATGTTCCCAATATCGACTATCTGCGAAACGATGCGCGGCATATACGTATAGCTGACTATGCTCAGAAGCGCCAAAAAAGTCCCGTAGATAAGCGTATACACCAGCAAATCCGGCGCAGAAAAGCGAATGAAGCGTCCGAATACTCTCCGCAACAGCTTATTTAAGTGATAAAAAACAAACACCATTATGAAAGTCAGGAGAAAAATATCCAGGCGATTCCAGATCGCCACTAAAATAGCGATCAGGATGATCAGCGACAGGATCTTCTCTTTAGTGTTGCCACTGAATTCTATTGTTTTAAAAACATTGGCCGGTCTTTCTTTATTGTTTTGCATCGATTTGAACAGCCTCTCATCACAGTTTCTACGGTTGAACAAATTATAGCGCCTGGCTACTGCTTTCGTCAATCAAACGATGCCGGACGAAAGCGGATAAAAAAACCACTTCGAATATGTGGCGACGAAGTGCCCTGTCATGTATAATAATATAACAGACACTGATCCGTTATAAGCGAGAGGAGAAGCCATGAAAAATGTGATGGTTTGCGTCACACAGCAACGAAATTGCGATCGGCTCATCCAATACGGCCACAGTATTTTAGACGACGATCGCGGAGACCTCTTCATCATCCATGTAGCCCACTATCAGTTCAAATTTCTGGGAAATTCGCAAGAGGGCGAAGCTCTTGAATATCTCTACGAAAAAGCCATGTCGGTCGGAGCTCAGTTAACCGTTGTCCGTTCCAACAATGTTCTCGATACTTTGGTCGGGCTGGTCGAGAAATACCGGATTACCCATGTCGTGTTGGGCGAGCCGGGAGTAGTTGAAGCTCAGGCCGATAATCTGCTGACCCAATTTGAGGAAAAAATCCAAGGCCGGGCAAAATTACTAGTCGTGCCTCAAAAACACCTCTAACATATATTATTTTATTGTTCCCCTGTCAGATCGACAGCACATCGGCGATGACTCTGGATTGGGGATCAACCTGTCGTGTTTTTTCAAGCGCTTCCGCTAAATCTATATCAAAAATATCCGCGCCGGTAGTTCCGCACGCCCGGTTGTATTTCCCATTTTTTAACAATTCAACCGCATGATAACCCATCCGGCTGGCGAGCAAACGGTCTTGCGCCGTCGGCGAACCGCCTCTTTGCACATAACCCAACACTACGGCTTTGGTATCAAATTCCGTCCGGTCCTTGATCTGCTGCACCAGTTCGTCCAGCGGGATCTCCGAGCCCTCCGCCCGAATTACGATGCTGTGTAATTTACCACGGTTTTTACCCTGAATAATCTTGCGGCAGATCGCATTGATATCGGATGGCTCCTCCGGCGTCAGTATGAACTCGGCGCCACCGGCCAAACCGGCTGCCCGGGCGATCTCGCCACTGGCTCTCCCCATGACTTCAATCACGGTGCTGCGATCATGCGAGGAAGAGGTGTCCCGGATATGGCTGATAGCGCTAAGCACGGTGTTCACCGCCGTATCAAAGCCAATAGTCGCGACCGTGTAAGGTAAATCGTTATCTATTGTGCCCGGCACTCCTACGACTTTGATCCCCCGCTGCGCAAGTTCCTGCGCCCCGCGAAAAGATCCATCACCACCGATAACGATCAGCCCTTCTATATCAAAATAATCCAGCATCTCCAACGCCCGCTTCATTCCCTTCGGCGTTTTGAAGGCCTCGCAGCGGGCAGTGCGCAGGATGGTTCCGCCGCGCTGGATGATATCGGATACCGAAGAGACGCCCATCTCTGCAAGGTCGCCATGCAACAAGCCATCATAACCCCTTTCTATGCCATACACCGTTATTTTGTGGTATACCGCCGTCCTAACGACTGCGCGGATCGCCGCATTCATGCCCGGAGCATCGCCACCGCTGGTGAGTACGCCGATTGATTTCATGTTTGTTCTCCTCCGTCTCTTGTTCCGTATTTTATATTTTCCTGACCAATCAATTCCGTAAGTTCCGCAACGCAGGCCTGACAAGGCGTAACCCAAAGATCTCTTGATGTTTTCATTCCCCTGCGATGGTTTGGCAGATAGATTCGAACCGGAGTTTCGCCGGGATACCGTTTGAGAATATCTGATATCTGCCTGATTATCATATTCTGATCCATGCCGTCGGTCAGACGTAAGCGCAGGTTATCAGTCCTCGCTCCGTTGTTGTTCTCGTCTACGGCTAAAGTTTTGATCTCGTCTAATAAAAAGATATGATCCGCCAACACTTTCACGCCTTCGCCTTCCTTAAAACTCAACCTACCCCGCACCCCAATTATGGCTTCTTCATTTAAGAGTTCCCGATAGCGCTCGAATTTTCCCGGAAAAACTATAATCTCCAGCTGACCGAACATACCTTCCAGCTGAACAAATGCCATCAGCTGATTGTTCTTGGTGGTAAAACGACGCTGAGAACTGATAATGCCGGCTATTGTCACCAAGTCGCCATCTGCCAGGCCATCTGCGATAACCGGATCAAACTCGCCTTCCGGAGTATCTTCAACCGTCTCTGCTATTTCGGAGCGAAACAGGCTATGTGTTCCCGCTGTGCTGATCTGTTCGATCAACTCGGCATAATCGTCCAGCGGATGCCCCGACAGATATACGCCGACCATTTCTTTCTCCATCGCCGTCAGGGCGTTCTTGGTAAAATTGGCCACCTCCGGTAACCTGCTCAGATAGCCACAGTTGCGCATAGCGTCACCGTTCATTTCAAACAGCGACAACTGACCGTCGATCATGCGCCGGCAATCGTTCTGAGCAGATTCGATCAATTTCTCATAGACAGCCAAATGCTGAGCCCGATTCGGGTTCAGGCTATCGAAGGCGCCTGCTTTAATCAAGCTCTCTATAGCTTTTTTATTGATGCTCTGAATGGCGATCCGGTTCATGAAATCAAAGATGTCGTGTGGCGGCTCGCTTTGCCGCAGTTGGACTATGGCCTCGACGACGTTTTCACCGACATTTTTGACCGCCAGCAAACCGAAGCGAATCGCACCGTCGCTGACAGTGAAACGCGCATTGCTGGTCAGAATATCCGGCGGCAATACCTCTATTCCCATTTCCTGACAGTTTCGGATATATTTAGCTATTTGAGCCGAGTCGCCCATCACGCTGCCCATCAACGCCGCCATAAATTCCACCGGATAATGCGCCTTCAGATAAGCTGTCTGGTAAGCGATTACCGCATAGGCCGCGGCATGTGATTTGTTGAAGGCATATTCGGCAAAGCTCTCCATCTGTCCGTAGATCGCCTCGGCGGCCTTCTGCGGAATGCCATTCCGGATACAGCCGGGAATCTCAACCTTTCCGTCCGCATCGACTTTGCCATGGATAAAGTATTGTTTTTCTTCCTCCATGACATCTCGTTTCTTCTTGCTCATCGCCCGCCGGACCAGATCACTGCGTCCATAGCTATATCCGGCCAGATCGCGCACGATTTGCATAACCTGCTCCTGGTAGACCATGCAACCATAGGTGACAGACAAAATCGGTTCCAGCCTTTGATGCAGATAACTCACGCCGTCAGGTCGCGACTTATTGGCGATATAAGTGGGGATGGAAGCCATCGGACCCGGCCGGTAGAGCGAGATGCCGGCGACTATGTCCTCGAAGCAGTCCGGCTTCAAGCTGCGCATGAACTGAATCATGCCGTCGCTTTCCAATTGGAATACGCCATATGTATTGCCGCTGCTAATCAGGTCATAGACCACCGGATCGTCATAGTCAAGCTGGCGGAAATCCACCTGCACCCCCTGATTCTCTTCTATCAGCCGAATCGCGTCCTGAATCACAGTCAGATTGCGCAAGCCTAAAAAATCCATCTTCAGCAAGCCAAGCTCTTCTATTGTACCCATGGTGAACTGGGTGCAAACTCCCTTATCGGACACAAACAACGGCACATATTCAACCAGCGGTTTTTGGGAAATTACAACGCCGGCGGCGTGAGTACCGGGATTGCGGGGAACGCCCTCAAGCGCCCGGGCAGTATCGATCAAACGGTGGACATCAGCGTCGGATTCATAAACCTGAGCCAGTTCCGGGTTTACGCGAAGGGCCTTGTCTATCGTCATGTCAAGGCTAAAGGGTACCTTTTTAGCTATCGCGTCAACCTGTCCATAGGGCAGATTCATCGCCCGGCCGATATCCCGGATTGCCAGTTTGGGCTTCATCGTGTTAAAGGTGATGATCTGAGCGACCCGATCTGCGCCATATTTATTGAACACATAATCGATCACCCGGCTGCGGTTGTTGTAGCAAAAATCGATATCGATATCCGGCAGGCTGACCCGTTCAGGATTCAAAAACCGTTCAAAAATCAAACCATAGCGTATCGGATCGATATCGGTAATACCCAGGCAGTAGGCGACCAGACTGCCGGCCGCCGATCCGCGACCTGGACCGACCATGATATTCTGGCTGCGAGCATAGCGGATAAAATCCCATACGATCAGAAAATATTCGATGTAACCCATATTCTCTATCGTTGTTAATTCATATTTCAGTCGATCACGCAGAGTCTGATCAATCTCTTTATAGCGCTCATCAAGACCGTCAGCGCAGAGCTGACGCAGGTACTCGCGGTTTGTCAGACCGGACGGTGCCGTAAATTCCGGCAGATGCAGCTCACCAAAAGTCAGTTCAACTTCACAGGCATCGGCAATCGTCTGAGTATTATCAATCGCCTCCGGCAGATCAGCAAACAACCGCCGCATCTCCTCCTCTGATTTCAGATAGAATTCATTGTTGGGAAAGCGCATCCGCTCCGCATCATCAACAGTTCGGGCAGTCTGGATGCAAAGCAGGATATCATGCGGCCCGGCGTCTTCTCTTAACACATAATGCACGTCGTTGGTGGCCACCAGAGGAAATCCGGTTTCTTCATGCAATCTCTTAAGCATAGGCAGGATACGATACTCTTCTTCCAGTCCTTGGTTTTGTAATTCAAGGTAGAAATTTCCGGGCCCAAAGATTTCGGCTAATTCCAGGGCTTCCGCCTTCGCTCCTTCATAATCGTCATTCAGCAGTTTAGATTGAATATCGCCGGCCAGACAGGCGGACAGCGCGATCAGACCCTCGCTATGCTCCCGCAGCAAAGCCTTGTCGACTCTCGGTTTATAGTAGAAACCGCGGGTATGACCGGCAGAGACAATCTTCATCAAGTTGCGATAGCCTTCGATGTTTTTCGCGAGCAAGATCAGATGTCCCGAGTGCTTGTCGCGTTCGCTGTCTCTGTCATCCATCGTCCGGGCCGCTGTATAGACCTCGCAGCCGATTATGGGCTTGATCCCCTGCGCCCGGGCTTCTTTATAAAATTCAATTACGCCAAAGAGAACGCCATGATCGGTGATTGCCAGAGACTGCATGCCCAATTCCTTGGCGCGCGCTACCAGCGCTTTAATGTTAGCGGCGCCGTCAAGCAAGCTGTACACAGTATGGACATGCAGATGCGTAAACATGAAAGGACCTCTTAATTCAACCAGGATAGCTTAATTATAGCATACCGAAGACAACTCAGTCGATTTCAATGCGACAACAGCAGATCGCTTTTCCCAGCAGACGAAAACGCTGTTCATACTGAGTCTGGTATTCACGCGCCGGCAGAGTGCTGCGATGCAGGTCTTCTGTCTGATAGTCAATACGAAGGTCGATTTGCCTGCATTCCTCCAAAGTGAAAGCGTATAACTCCCTGTCGTCCGTCTTAAATTCTATGAAGCCGCCGGAACGCAGGATGCTTCGGTACGCTTCCAGAAAGCGCCGGTGCGTCAGACGGCGTTTAGCGTGGCGCGCCTTTGGCCAGGGATCGCAAAACAGTAAATAAATGCCGGCAAGTTCACCCGATGCAAAATACAAGGTCGGATCTGTCATAAATTCCGGTATATACAAAATATTCGTCAAGCCCTGCCGCATCGTCCGTTCCAAAGCAGATATCAATACAGATGGGCGGCCTTCGGCGCCGATAAAAAAATCTGTCGTTTGATCCGTAGCTTTGCTTGCCAGAAAATGACCCCGGCCACAGCCGGGTTCAAAATATATATCCCCCGAAAATGATCTCTCGCCGGCAGATGTCGATGCCGAACCGGCAGACGCCGATGTTGATCCGGCTGTCACTATTTGTCCGACCTGGTCTCTTTGCCGCTGCATATGTTCTGCCCAGCGGCCACGCAGCAGTTGCGGTTCCGGAACAGTCAGCCGGCTGGCCGCTGCCAGCCTTTCTTCCTGATGCCTTACCTTACGCTGACGCACAGCGCTTCTCCCAGTTGTTTCATTTCTTCATCCGAATAGGCATGCAAGCCGGCGGCCGGATTGAGTATGTCCCCAGTATCACGAAACTGTTGCAAATACCAGCGCTGTGGCCTGGGGAAGGCTTCCTGCATGCGTCGTAAATCCGCCAAGCCAAGTTGCTCTCGACAAACCGTTGTCCGGTATTCATGATCGGTTTCAAGCACCAGCCGGGCGCTAGCCAAGATTGACTGCACAAGATCTGTCGCCCGACCGCAGTTTTCATTTTCGGCTGTGCCGGTAATTTGGGGGTATAGATCAGGCGGTCCTTTGATATCCAGCGCGATATAATCGACCAGCCGCTCCGCCAGCAACTGTTCCAAGACAGCCGGCCGGGAACCATTGGTATCCAGCTTTAGACGCAGGTTAAAGCTACGCAGCTGCCTTAAAAAATCAACCAGGTCAACCTGAAGCGTCGGCTCACCGCCGGTCAGACAAACGCTGTCGATAAACCGCCGCCGGCGACTTATAAATTCTAAAATCGAATCCACTGAAAAACGAGCTTGGGCTTCGGCTTTCGCTTTGACCAATTCCGGATTGTGGCAATAAGCGCAACGGAAATTGCATCCACCGCAGAAGAGAACGGTGGATGCATATCCGGGATCATCTATAAGAGAGGATTTAACCAGACCTTGAATGTTCATTAGGCTGTCGCCGGCTTTGGAATGTCCGCCGTCTCCGGTTCAGCTGTCTTTTCGGCCGTTTGCCGAAATGTATTTTCCGATTTAAGCGATCTTTCAACGCTGAAGGTCTGCCGGTCTTTATATTCCTCCTGCTTGCCTTTATTCCACGATTGAACCGGACGATGAAAACCGACGACGCGGGTCCAGACCTCCGCCGCCTTGCCGCAGATCGGGCAGTTGAATTGTTCACCCTCCAGATATCCGTGATCCTGACAGATGGAGAAAGTCGGCGTTATCGTGACATAGGGAATGGCTGTTTTTTCCATAATCTTTTTCAAAAATGTTTTGCAGGTCGCAACATCATCTATTCGTTCGCCGATGAAACCATGCAACACTGTGCCGCCGGTGTAGGCGGTCTGCAGTCTTTCCTGCAGTTCGATCGCTTCAAAGATGTCGTCGGTCGCGCCGACAGGCAATTGCGTTGAGTTGGTATAATACGGCTCATCCTGGCCGGCAGTGCGTATTCCGGGATAGAGCTTTTTATCTATGCGAGCGAAGCGGTAGCTGGTGCCTTCTGCCGGAGATGCTTCCAGATTCCACAGCGACCCGGTCTCCTCCTGGAAGAGCTGAATCACGCGGTTCATGAAATCCATGATATCAACAGCGAAATCGTTGCCCTCCTGGCTGGTCAGGTCGACATCGAGCAGATTGAGGCAGGCCTCGTTCATGCCATTCAAGCCGATGGTCGAAAAGTGGTTGCTGAAGTAGGAACCGGTCGCCTGTTTAACGCCTTCGAGATAATAACGAGAATAGGGATACAGCCCGGCTTCCATATATTTCTCCAGCATCTCCCGTTTGTTGTCGCAAATTTCCCTGCTATATTCCATGAGCTGCCGCACTCGTTTTTTAAAGTCGGTGACATCCTTTGCCAGATAACCGATCCGGGCCATGTTTAATGTAACGACATTGATAGAACCGGTCAGCGGATTTGCGCCAAAGAGACCGCCGCCGCGGTGACGCAGCTCCCGATTATCGAGCCGCAGCCGGCAGCACATCGACCGGATGTCTTCCGGCGAAAGGTCGGAGTTGACAAAATTGGCAAAATAAGGTGTTCCGAATTTCCGGGTCATCTCCATGATCTTGTTCGCCGCTTCGGAATCCCAGGGGAAATCACGCGTGATGTTGACCGTCGGGATGGGGAAGCTGAACGCCCGGCCGGCGCCGTCGCCTTCCATCATGACTTCGCAATAGGCGATATTGAAGAGATCCATTTCACGCTGGAAGGAGCCGAAAGTCCGGTCGGCCGGTTTCCCGCCGATAATGGCCGGCTGATCCTTCAACAGAGGGTGCGGCGCAATGTCCAGCGTAATATTGGTGAACGGTGTCTGAAAACCTACCCTTGTAGGCACATTCAAATTGTAGACAAAGCGTTGGATTGCTTTTTTGACTTGCGGATAGTCAAGTCCGTCATAATATATAAAAGGCGCCAGATAGGTGTCGATGCTGGATACCGCCTGGGCTCCGGCCGACTCTCCCTGCAACGTGAACAGCAGGTTTACCAGCTGCATCAAAGCAGATTCGAAATGCTTGGGGGGCCTCGATTCGATCTTGCCCTTTGCTCCTCTAAATCCCTTGTTGAGGAAATCTTCCAACGACCAGCCGCAGCAATATGGCGCCAGCAGGCCGAGGTCGTGAATGTGCAGATCACCGCGCAGGTGCGCATCGCACAACTCCTTGCGATATATTTTATTCAACCAGTATTTCTGAGTGATGCTTTCGACGATGTGATTATTCAGACCTTGCAGCGAGAAACCCATATTAGAATTCTCGTTCACCCGCCAGTCGTCGAGCGAAACATATTCGTCTATCATCCGCTCCGCATCCATGAATGAGTTCTTTGACTCACGAATCTCCTCCCGGCTCTTGCGGTAGAGAATATAGGCCTTGGCTGTTTTAGCGTGCCCCTCTTCGATGAGGATTTTCTCAACTATGTCCTGGATATCCTCTACGCTGGGAATGCTTGCCCTATAGGTCTCGGACAGAACACCTTCCACCAGGCCGGCCAGGCGTTGGGCCTCCACTTCATCCTGACCGCCAACCGCTTTCGCGGCTGCGAAAATGGCATTTTTGATTTTGACCAGATTATAGTCAACGATCTCTCCATTGCGCTTTTGAATTTTATTAATACTCATGTCGTCTCTGTCGCCTCCATTGAATTTATACAACAATGCTCCGGTTTATGCAGATGTAGTTGTTGCATGGGAATGATATTACTACATATAGTATACGATGCTACTCTTTTTTGCAACACTAATTTGACTCAAAATTCAAAAATTTATAACTGCCATTTTCAAAAATAACGAAAAGCCCCGTCTTAACTGTTGAGTGTTTAAAAATATCAACCAAGCTGTGACGGGGCTTTTGTTTCGTTTACTGTACTTTTGCCATGTCTAAGCGCCGGTTTCCTAAGCGGAAAGCAGGTTATAAGATTGCAAAACCTGGCGCAGATTTGCCAGCCCGGATTCGCTCATATCCGATAGAGGCAGGCGGCATGGGCCGACATTAAATCCGCAAAGATTAAGCGCTGCTTTAATCGGAATCGGATTTACATCGGAAAAGATTGCTTTAACCAGCGGAGTCGCCCAAATCTGCAGTTCTGTCGCCCGCCGGGTGTTTCCAGCCAGATAACTCGCTACCATCTCGTGGGTTTCCTTGGGAATGATGTTAGCCATTACAGAGATGACGCCTCTGCCGCCAAACGACAGACAGGGCAGTATCATTCCATCTTCACCGCTATAGAGGGTCAGGTTATCGCCGCACAGGCTAGCGGTTTCGGCCATTTGATTGATGTTGCACTCTTTAACGCCGACGATATTATCGATTTTTGAGAGCTCATAATAGGTCTCCGGATTGATGTTCACCGCCGTCCGGGAAGGAACGTTGTAGAGAATGTAGGGCAGGTCGACAGCCTTGGCATAGGCTGAAAAGTGCAGCACTAAACCGCTCTGTGAAGCTTTGTTGTAATAAGGTGTACAGTTCAGAAGCGCATCAGCGCCAGCTTTAGCGGCCATTTTTGCCAGATTGACACCATGCGCGGTGTCATTGCTGCCCACGCCGGCGATCACCGGTACCCGGCCACCGGCAGCAATAACTGCCTGACGGACCGTCTCAACATGTTCTTCATCGGGCATCGTCGAAGCTTCGCCGGTGGTGCCGGCGATCACGAGCGCGTCCGTGTTGTTTTGAATATGGAATTCACAAAGTTCGGCCAGTTTGTTAAAATCGACTCCGGTTTCTGTGAAAGGAGTGACCAAGGCAACACCAGATCCGCTAAAAATAATTTCTTTCATTTCTTTTCTCCTTATATTTTATATTTCTGAATCATGAGCGATAACCTATGTTAAGCGTTGATGTGCAACTCCCGTTTTCGCTTGTTCATCGTAGTCTCCTTTCTTATCTAGAACCGGTGGACAATAAAAAAACGCCTGTCCTATTCCAACAAGGACAAGCATTAGCCTGCGGTACCACCTTGATTGACGCAATTACTGCGCCCTCTCTTACAGAGTGCCATCACACCCTTTGCCGTTAACGCCAGCATCACGTCGGTTGCTACTGGAATATAAAACTATCCGTTCACCCCGCCCTCAGAGGCCTTTATGTCAGCGCTGTATCCGCCGGGCTCCCACCGTCCCCGGTTCGCTGTGCGACCATTTCGCCGTTTTTCTCCCTCTTCATCGGTTTATAGCAATGTTAAAGGAAAAATTTCGGTCTGTCAAGGCAGTTTTTTTATAATAAAACGCTATTTTATTGAATCTTGAGAAAAAGTCAATTATTATCGGTAGAAAGAGGCTCTTGGAAAAATGAAGAACATCCTGCTGACAATTGAATACGATGGCAGCGATTTTGCCGGCTGGCAGAAGCAGCCCGGCCGCCGGACAGTTCAAGGCGAATTGGAACATGCCCTGAGCGAGTTATGCGGCCAGACAGTGGCATTAGAAGGCGCCAGCCGGACGGACGCCGGCGTTCATGCGTTTGGGCAGCAGGCAACGTTACAGGGGAATTTCGGAATTCCGACAGAACGTATCCCGGCGGCGGCCAACGGCCTCCTGGCCGTC
>DUVF01000057.1 GCA_012841165.1 Clostridiales bacterium | reverse complement strand
GGCAGCGCCTGATAATCGATAAACGACTGCTCCTGCTTCATGCGCTCAATGCGCGCCAGCTGCTGCTCGATGATGGTTTCAAAAGCCTTTATGTGATCTGCGTTTTGTTTCATTTCTCATTTACCCCTGATCTTAAACTTTTTTACTCTGCTTGTTTTTTCTTCTGCTTGATCAGATTGATCTTGCCGCCGGCCAGCAACATTTCCTTTTCCAGTTCGCTGAAATCTCCAACCGTGCGATATGCCCGCCCGGTTTCAGCGTTCCTGACAATGATCACCGGCTGTTCCAGCTGCTTTGGTGCGTTTTCAACAACTAATTTCTGACCGATCTGAAAATCCGCATAATCTCCGGGCTCCTCCAGTACAAGCGGCAGGATGCCGCTGTTGATCAGGTTCGACCGGTGGATACGGGCGAAGGATTTGGCCAGTACAATGCGCACTCCCAGAAAGAGCGGCGCCAACGCAGCGTGTTCACGGCTGCTGCCCTGCCCATAATTGCTGCCGCCCACCACTATCGAATTCTTTGCCTGCCGGCAGCGGCCGGCGAAATCTTTATCGATGGATGAGAAGCAATACTCGGAAAGATGCGGAATGTTTGAACGGTATGGCAGCAGGCGGGAATCCGAAGGCATGATGTCGTCCGTCGTGATGTTGTCTCCGGCAACCAGGCTGACCTCGGCCGTCAGCATATCCGGCAGCTGCTGGTTGAGCGGAAAGGGCTTGATGTTGGGCCCCATCTCCACAGCTGTGTTGCTCTTATTTGAACCTTCCGGATAGATGATAAAGTTGTCGTTGGGCGGGAATATCTCTTCCTCGATCTGCGGGAGGGAGAAACCGCTCTTCCGGCCGTCGCACAAAACACCGGCTAGAGCCGATACAGCGGCAGTCTCCGGACTGACCAGATAGACATCGGCATCCGCGGTACCGCTGCGGCCTTTGAAGTTCCGGTTAAAAGTGCGCAGGGAAACTCCGCCCGACCTGGGCGACTGACCCATGCCTATGCAGGGGCCGCAGGCGCATTCAATGACCCGGGCGCCGGCATTGATCATATCGGCCAACGCGCCATTTTCCGCCAGTTTAGCAAGTATTTTACTCGAACCCGGCGATATTACCAGGCTCACATTTTCGGATACTTTCCGGCCCTTCAAAATACCGGCCACTTTCATGAGGTCGGCGTAGGAAGAGTTGGTGCAGCTGCCGATCGCCACCTGATCGATCTTTATCCGGCCTATTTCCTCCACTTTGGCGACATTGTCCGGGCTGTGCGGTCTGGCCGCCAGCGGATCGATCTGCCCGAGATCGATCTCTATCGTCTCGTCGTAAACCGCGCCGGCATCCGCGGCCAGCGGGCGGTAAGCATTTGCCCTGCCCTGCGCTTCAAGATAGCGCCGGGTCAGTTCGTCGCTGGGAAAGACCGAGGTTGTGGCGCCCAGTTCCGCGCCCATATTGGTGATGGTCGCCCGGTCGGTCACGCTGAGCGACTGCACGCCCGGCCCATGATATTCTATTATGCGGCCGACGCCGCCTTTCACGCTCAATTTTTGCAGGATATAGAGGATGACATCTTTGGCCGACACCCAGGGTCTGAGCTCTCCGGTCAGATGCACACCAAGAATTTTCGGCACACTTAAGCTATAGACGCCCTCGGCCATAGCATAGGCGACATCGAGTCCGCCGGCGCCGATCGCAATCATCCCCAGCCCGCCGCCGGTCGGAGTATGGCTATCCGAGCCAAGCAGGGTCTTGCCTGGAATTCCAAAATCTTCCAGATGGACCTGGTGGCAAATGCCGTTTCCCGGTTTCGAGTACAGCACCCCGTGCCGCTTGGCGACGCTTTTGATAAAAGCGTGGTCATCCGCGTTTTCAAAACCGGTCTGCAACATATTATGATCGATGTAAGCAACCGATAATTCAGTTTTTATACCCTCCGCCTCCATGGCCTCCAACTGCAGATAGACCATCGTGCCGGTGGAATCCTGAGTCAGTGTCTGGTCGATGCGAATGGTGATTTCTTCTCCGCTTGCCAGTTCGCCGTCCACCAGGTGATCGGCCAGTATTTTATGGGTGAGCGTCCCTTTCATGTTTGCCTCCTCGTCTCGCCAAAATCACTTGACCCGGCGAAAAAAATATCCCCGAACAGGGCTTTATTATTATACCCTGCGAGGTGATTCAAGTAAAGAGCTTGACCGCGCCATACCCCGGTCGAGTCCGCGCCATACCCCCGGTCGGGAGCGTCCCCGGCCTTTGAAGTTTCCCTTTTAATAGAGATTGGCGAAGATCTCCCGGATTTCATCGCGGTCGAGGAAGACATAATTGTTTGCCAGCAGACGCTGCTGATTGGCAATCGTAATGTCAGTGAATTGATCGATCTGCGCTTCGGTCATACCATAGTCTCTGAGCGGCTTCTTGACAATCAGCTTGTTCAGGAATCTCTCCAGTTCGCCGTAGACGTCCCCCTGGGGATCGCAATCCAGATAATCCGCAAGAATCCCGTTCGCCTGCCTGATCTTGCCTGTCGGATGTTTATGCAGATACATCTTGAAAACCTCGGTGAAGAATTGGTAATTAGCTTCGCCGTGCGGCACATGGAAGGCGCCGCCGATAGCATAGGACAGCGCGTGAACCGCTCCGACGCCGGCGTTGCCAAAGGCGATGCCGGCATAGGTAGACGCAATCAACATTTCTTTGAGATACTTGAAGCGCTCTTCTTCACCCTTGTCGACAATTTCTTTGTAAATCTTCATTATCATACTGATCGCTTCTCTGGAGAAGGTCTCTGTGAAAGGCGAAGCTTTGGGCGAAAGATAAGATTCTATCGCATGAATCAAAGCGTCGATTGAGCTGGTGACATAGAATTTATAGGGCAGCTCCTTAAGCGTCTCCGGAATCAGAACCGCCTCATCGGCAAAGGTCTCTTCGACAGCCAGGCCTTTTTTGATTTTAAGAGATTTCAACTCGGCAATCGCCACATTTGTCACCTCGCTACCGGTGCCGCAGGTGGTCGGAATGACTATCAGCTTCTTTTCTTTCGCAGGCGCGACCTCGCCGGTAAACAGGCTGAGCGATTTCTCAGGCAGCCGCAGCGCCAGCACTTTGCAGATGTCGACGATAGTGCCGCCGCCGAAGGCGATCAGACGGTCGAACCGGTATTTTTTCATTTCCTGAGCAATAGCGTCTATCATCTCATCCGATGGCTCGCCATCACCGAATTGCCCCCGGAAGATAACATTGGTCTCGATCCCCAAAGGGGCGATGAAGGATCTGTAGCGCCGCTCGTTGGTTAAGACCAGATCGTTTTTACCCAGCTGAAACTCTTCGTTGAATTCTTTGAATGTGTCAAAGTAGTGGATTTTCGGAACCAACCTGAATGCTAACATTTTGGACACCCCCCCTTTTCTGCGGCTATGCCAACACATAATTTCATCGGATTACCGGATCACCGGATCATTTTAATATTTTTGGCAAAAGCGTCTTTCGAATTCAGCCATAAGTTCATCTTGCGTAGACGGGTGAGCGATCTCAATCAGATTGCGGGCTCTTTCCCTGAGTGATTTGCCTTTCAATTCAGCGATGCCATTTTCTGTCACGACATAATCAATATCATTTCTTGAGGTGGTGACCGGCGCACCCTGATTGAGGAAGGCTACGATCTTGGAAATCATGGTGCCGTCTTTCTTGACCGTGACGGAGGGCATGGCGATAATAGCTTTTCCGTCATCGCCCATCGCAGCTCCACGAACAAAATCGACCTGACCGCCTACTCCGGAGAATTGTCTTAGTCCCATAGCTTCGGCGTTGACCTGCCCTTGCAAATCAACCTCTATCGCGGAATTTATTGAGACCATCTTATGCTGCTTCATGATGACAGCCGGATGATTTATATAATCGACCGGTCGCAGTTCGACGGCCAGATTTTTATGCACAAAATCATACAGTTTCTGCGTTCCCATCAGAAAGGTGACAGACATCTTGCCCTGATCAAAATTCTTTTTCCTCCCGGTAATGACACCTTTTTCATATAGGGCCAGGGTCCCGTCGGATATCATTTCTGAATGGATGCCAAGATCTTTCTTGTCGGTCAGGAAAAGCATGACGGCATCGGGAATGCCTCCGATACCCAGCTGCAAAGTAGAACCGTCTTCGACCAGCGAGGCGCAGTAGCGGCCTATTTGTTCTTCGACCTCGGTGATCCTGGGCGGTTGCAGCTGATACAGCGGCATATCTGCTTCGACAATATGGTCGAAATCTTCCACTTTCACAAGAGTTCCAAAGGTGAACGGCATGTGCTTATTCACCTGCACGATGACAGTACGCGCCGATTTCATAGCCTGCCAGGTGTAATCGACCGAAGTACCGAGACTGAATTCACCGTTTTCGTTTGGCAAAGAGACCTGCGCCAACAGGACATCGCATTTCAGCCTGCCTTCGCGAAACAGTTTAGGGATCTCGTGGAAAAAGACCGGAGTGAAATCTCCCCGCCCGGAAGCGAGAGCTTCGCGAACGCTGGCGCCGGCAAACATCGGATTGACCCGGAAGTTTTTTTCCAGTTCCGGCGCTGTGTAAGTGCCCCGGCTCAGGCTGACCATGTGCTTGATCTCAACATCCTCATATTGAGCGGCATTCGCCACCATCGCATCCACCAATGCCGGCGGCTCGCCGACACAGTGCGCAAACACCACCGTATCGCCACTTTGAATATGCCGGACAGCTTCTTCTGCCGTACACAGCTTCTTGTTGTATTCATCCTGCCAACTCAATTGCTCTAACTCCTTCAATCACCGGTCGCTGCCTTTAATCCTCCGACCGCGATATCTTTTGAATGTTTTACCAGCTCTGTCAATTTTTGAGCGGTGTCGGCTGCCTGTTCTTCGTCCCACAAACGCAGTATTTCACCTGTGACATAGTACTGGCAGTGTGAAGCGCAGCAAGTAGTGCAGCCGCCGATCACCAGCAAGGCGTCGTAGGCTTCCTCTTCCCGGGCATACAAAAACTCAATCTCCCGCGGAACGCCGGCTTTGATCGAGTCAAGCACCCGGCCCCGGTCGAATCTGGGATTGCAGCCCCCGCAAAACTTTATGCCGCACCGCATACCTAAATTCTCCTGTTATAGTACTGACCCTTACTTCAGATTCTGATCAGATACTGTTTCGGACTTTATTCAAAACCGGGC
>DUVF01000056.1 GCA_012841165.1 Clostridiales bacterium | reverse complement strand
TCTGCCATTTTTAATACCTCCTTGGTTTACATTGATCGTTTTCGGAACGCAGGATAGACGCGCTCTTTTAACATTGTTAACTTTGCTTTATGCATCCTTTATTTATTGCATGAATCGTGCCATTATCAGGATGTTTGTTGCTATACTGCCTGTCGTCACAGTAAGTTTCTGAAACATTGCCCTTACCGGGCGTAGCCTGCTATATTTTAAATTATTTTTATTTTTTTCGAGCCCGCTTTTTTTCTGACCGAACAAGCCCGGCGGCTCGATAATATGTTCACAAAGTGTCCGGTCGTTTTAAAAAGTGTCCGCTTTGCCGGACACTTTCCTGTCCGGCGCTTCTGCTACTTTTGTTGAAATTAGATTGGTTCTAAAAAACAGCGGCTATCTTTAATGCGATAACCGCTGTTTCATTTCTGTCAATCCGGACAGTTTTTTCCATGACTTTTACAAGGCCACCCCACTTACAGCAACGGAACCAGCGTGATGTAGATACCGGTGATGATAGCGGAGGTGATGACGCCGCAGATGTTAGCGCCCATAGCATATTGGATGATGTTGACGCGCTTGTTCACATGGGCGACCTGGTATTGAGCAACCTTCGCGGTAGTCGGCACACAGGACACGCCGGCAACACCGATAACAGGATTAAAGTTCTTATGGCTCATGAAGTAAACCACATAGCCGCCGATGATGCCGCCGGCACCGGATACGCCAAGCGCTATTACACCCAGGATGAGGAAGAGCAGCACGGTCGGATTAAGAATCGTGCTGGCTTCGCAGAGCACGCCCAGCAACAGGCCGAGGAAGAAGGTCGAAACATAGAGAAAAACATTTTCGATCATCTGCGTATACTTAACCAGGCCGGCTTCTTTCACAGCGTTGCCCAGGAAGAAGCTGAGCAGCAGCGGCGCCGCCGCCGGGAACAGGAAGCTCAGAATCACACAGGCAATAATGTCGAAGGCGATTTTGGCGCCCGGGCTGATCGGTGTGCCTCTCGCCGTCTTGACTGCTTTGCCTCTGAGTTCTTGTGGTACCATGGCACGAATCATGAAAGGATAGCCGCCGTAGGTCAAGCTGAGATACAGATAGGCGATGACGGTGATGGGTACGAACAATTCAGGCGCCAGCATCAGCGAAGCAAAGATGACCAGCGGGCCATCGGCACCGCCGACGATCGAAATGGCGGCTGCTCCGCCATAATCCAAGCCCATCCAGACTGCAATCGGAAAGGTAAAGACCGAACCAAGCTCGGCGAACATGGCGATCATCATGCTGGTGAAGGGATAGCGCAATACGTTGCTGACATCGGCCAAAACACCGACGCCCATAAAGACCAGACAGGCGATCAGAGCGTTGCTAAACATCAATGTATATACGGGCTGCAGGAAGTCGATCTGCATGATGTTCACCAGATCACCGGGGTCAGAAATCAGGGGATTTAAAAATAAAGTACCAGTGCCGTCGGCAGTCGCGTTAATTCCTGATTCAAAATAAAGCACTCCGGCATTGACTCCTGCCATGCCGAAGCCCATTGGGATCATGATAAGGCCTTCAAGAACGCCTTTATATCCAAGATAAACAAACGAAAGGCCAATAGCAATCAAAACGAGACGGGCTATGGCAAACTTCGGCTCCTGCATAAAGAGGGTGCCAATGCCCTGAAATAATAATTGTAAACTCATAGTTGGCTTTCCTCCTTATTAGTTTTCAGAACCGGTCCGCTTTTTACGACCCATTCTCTGCAGTGTCATCATCATAATTTTCATCATGAATGCCATCAAAGTCGCGACGACGAAACCGATGAAATAAACTTCTATAGCTATTTTTATAGGTTCCATTTCTTTTTTCTTTCTCCTTCCTTTATGCTCTACTAATGCTAGCTGTAATTTGGTCATCTGAAGGTTTATTCTTTCAGCTCCTTACGAATCATGACCGTGAAGATGGCAAAGATCACAACCATCACCACTACACCGATACCGACTGTTAAAGGTGTGAATTCAAACATCTGGTCTCCTCTCCTTTTCTTAAAAGTAAAATGCGGCTTCCTCTGTGCAGCAGATGCACATATATATACGAAAGCATTTTTCATGCCAAGTCCCTTTACCAGGCCTGAAAACCCTCTGTTTTGAAACAATAGAACTCGCATTCGCCTGACAACGTCTATTTCCCAACCTTTTCAGTTTGTTTGTAAAAACTAAAAATTGACAGCCGTAACATTTCTGTTTGCACCAAGTCGTATGAAACTTGATTTAAGTGTACGGATAACAATTAAACTGTCCGGTTCTACCTACAGGTTGAACAAAAAAATAGAGTGTGCAATAAAACTTTGCTCACTCTATTTTTGATATCTTTATATTTTTATATTAACGCAGCTTTCCGTCGCTACTACAGCATGGGAATGAAAGTCATATAGATACCCACTAAGATGGCGGATACAATGACGCCGCATATGTTGGCGCCCATCGCAAATTGCAGGATGTTCGACTTTCTGTTAACGCTGGCGACTTCATGCTGTGCAATCTTGGCTGTAGTCGGAACACAGGACACGCCCGCAATGCCAACTACCGGATTGAAGTTCCGATTGTTCATTAAATAAACTACATAGCCGCCGATAATGCCACCAAAGCCTGATACACCAAGCGCTATGACGCCAAGAATCAACAGCGGTAAAACCTTGGCATCAAGCAGCGTACTGGCTTCGCAGAGCACGCCCAGCAAAATGCCCAGAAAGAAAGTTGAGATGTAGAGCAATACATCTTCTATCATTTTGGTGTACTTAAGCAGGCCTGCCTCTTTAACAGCATTGCCCAGGAAAAAGCTGAACAACAGAGGCGCCGCAACCGGCAGAATCAGGCACAACACGGAGCATGCCACCAGGTCGAAAGCCAACTTGGCGCCCGGGCTGATCGGTTGTGACCGCGAAGTTTGTACTTTATAGCCCCGCAATTCTTTAGGCACGATAGCCCGGATAAGGAAGGGGTATCCGCCATAGGTCAAGCTGAGATATAAGTAAGCAATAACAGTAATTGGTACAAAAAGATCTTTCGCCAACATCAGCGAAGAGAAAATTACCATCGGTCCGTCGGCACCACCGACAACCGAAATTGCGCCCGCCTGGCCCGGATTCAGACCCATAGCAATCGCGACCGGGTACGTGACAATCGAACCCAGTTCAGCAAATAGAGCAATCATCATACTGGTAAAAGGATAGCGCAACACGTTGCTGACATCAGCCAGCACGCCAACTCCCATAAACACCAGACAGGCGATCAAACTATTGCTGAATGCGAGCGCATAGATCGGCTGCAGAAAGTCGATCTGCATCAATTCCACCAAGGCATCTGTATCCGCTACAAAAGGATCGAGGAACAGCGTTCCCGTCACATTGCCAGCTTGCTTAGCTGCCTCGGTGGCGGTAAAAAAGAGAACTCCGGCGTTAACTGACAGCATTCCGAAGCCCATCGGTATCATAATAAGTCCTTCAAGTATGCCTTTGCTGCCTAAATAAACAAGTAAAATACCAATCCCGATCAGCACGAGCCGCGCGATCGCGATCTTAGGTTCTTGAGCGAACATCGTGCCGATGCCCTGAAACATCATGGCTAAATCCATTCAAATCCTCCTTTTGATTATACGCGATACGCGCGAGGTTAATTCTCTCTAACGGCTTTTTTACGATTCATGCGTTGAATGATCAGGTTCATCACTTTGATAATCCCTGCCATAGCTAATGCCATTATAAAAGTCAATAGATACGCTTGTGATGCGAAGATGACCGCTTCACCTACTGTCTGCATGTTTCATTCCTCACTTTCATTTTAATTCACGTCGGATCATGACTGTAAAAATTGCCATGATCGCAATAAAAATCACAACTTCAACAACAGCCACCACTGGTGTTACTTCAATCATTGCCATCCCTCCTCTCGCCGGCTTCCGTTTCTATTTCTATATTGACCACTTGCTTCTATTCTTCCGCATGTACCATCCTCTATCTCCATATCCGCCTTACGCAAAACACATGCACAAAAATAGATAGCCGCACCACAAAGGCATGGCTATCCACCCTGATAGTCGTATCTCACATAAGGCATCATATCCTAAGATACAGAGGACTTAGATGGCTTACTCCGCAAACGCGGCTTTCGCGCACGTCGCTTTGACCGAATCGTTACTCTATTAAATGAAATATACCTGAATTTTTCACAAACGTCAAGCAATTCAGGCGCTTCATCTCGAGGCCTTTACCCCACTAAATCGCGCGTCCGTACCGACATACGCAATCCTCACGGTTTTATGCGTTCTTCAGACTGAAGCGCCAAGCACAGAACCACTCTTCGGGATGATCGTCCGGCGGACAGGCGACGCATTCGGTCACGATACGTGAATCGATCGCTGACGCGAAACGTGAATATTCGACTAATCCCGCCGACTTGCAGGGATAATCCTCCAGCCCTTTTCTTTTACGGGCGGATTGAACCCGGCAATCGTTCATCTGAAAGAGAATACTGTCCGGGCCTTCATCGATGATGGACTGCACATTGATCTTAGCGTACATCCTATATTGAAGCGCTAACTTCAATCCGGCGATGCCGGATTGGTCGGGCAGATCCAAAAGACGCTTGATAGACCAGGCCTCAAAAGGTGAAAACCATGCCCAGCAAGTGTCATTACAACGTTTGGCATCAAGCATGCCGTGTTCCTGTTCGACTGCCTGGAACCAAACGCCATCTCCCGCCAGCCAGTTTTGACCAAGACCGGTGATGATCTGCTCCAGCTCCTCTTCGCTTTTGTTGATCAGCGACGCCGGAATGCCATCCACCAGTTCAAAACCGAAGAGCTTGCTCAGACGCTTGAGCTGGATAGCTTGACTGTTGTCATAGGCTTTGGCCATAATTTCTAAAGCCCGGTCAAAGCCGAATTGATGTTCAACTTCTTTAAACCAGAACACATGATGCACCATCGTCCGATGCAGCATATCTATCGCCAGCCGGGCTAAATCCTTCTGCCGGTTTTCAACAGTTTTACTCTCTTTATTGTTCATCCATATACTCCATACTTGCCTGATATCCTGATATGTCGTTTAATTCTAAATTATCGGACTTTAGATAGATGACGCGGGGTGGATCGCCACCCCGCGTCATAAAGCTTGCTTAAAAATGAGAGCGCGGTCGGCCTCAAGCCGTCTCTTAGCTCAATTTTTTAAATTCTTCCGTCAATAGCGGAACGATCTCGAACAGGTCGCCGACGATGCCATAATCGGCCAGCGTGAAGATGTGCGCTTCGGGATCTTTATTGATCGCGACGATCACCTTCGAGGAACCCATGCCGGCCAAATGCTGGATGGCGCCCGAAATACCGCAGGCGATGTACAGAGTCGGGGAAACAGTCTTGCCGGTTTGGCCGACCTGGAATTTCTCTTCAATGAATCCAGCGTCGACTGCCGCACGAGATGCGCCCACCGCCGCGCCGATCGTATCGGCACAGGCTTCCAGAATAGCAAAGTGCTCGGGGCCTTTCATTCCACGGCCGCCGGAGATAATCGCATTAGCCTCGATCAGTTCCGGTCTGGCAGAGGCGACCAGAGCAACTTCTTTGACGATTGCCTTGAGATCATCGGCATCGATTTCCGCCGCTTCGTTAACGACTTCCGCTTTACGACCTGCGTCCGCTTCACCCAGCGAGAGAGCGTTCGGCCGGATCGTCGCCACTACAGGTTTCGATGTGGCGGAGACCGTCGCAAACGCTTTGCCGCCATAGATCGGGCGTTTGAAGCTCAGGAAGTTGGCGTCGTCATGTTCCATGCCGACCGCATCGGAAGCCATGCCGGCACCCAGACGCTGAGCCAGTCTCGGAGCCAGGTCTTTACCAATTGCGGTGTTGCCGATAATGATGGCCGCCGGCTCTTCTTTCTTAGCCACCTTGCTCAACGCAGACGTATACGCACCGGTGGTATAGCCCTCCAGCTTGGCATCATCGACCAGGATGACTTTGTCTGCGCCGTAAGCCGCAACACTGTCTGCTAAAGCAGCTACATCTTTGCCGGGGATAACGGCTACCAGCGGATCACCGGTTTTGTCGGCAATCTCACGGCACTTGCTCAAAATTTCCAAAGATACTTTACGGACTTCTCCGTCGTGATGTTCTATAATAACCCAGATACCTTTTGCCATGTCTCTTCCTCCTCTCTAAACGACTTTAGCTTCTTCGTGCAGGAGCTTGACCAGCTTCTTCACAGCGTCGATCGGTTCTTCACCGGCAATTACAACACCGGCTTTTCTCGCTTCGGGTAAGCTGTAGACAGGAGCGGTCATCTTCGGCGCAAAATCGGCAGCGTTCAGACCAAGGTCGGCCAGAGTGACAGTTTTCATTTCCTTTTTCTTGGCTTTCATGATGCCGGGCATCGTCGGATAGCGCGGTTCATTGAGGCCTTTCTGCGCGGTCAGCATGGCCGGCAGCGGCACTTCGATGGTTTCGGTCCCGCCGTCGATCTCACGCGTGACGGTGGCTTTGCCGCCATCGACATCCAGCTTGAGAATGCTGGTGACGGAAGGCATGCCAAGAACTTCAGCGACCCGCACGGCAACCTGGCTGGATTGGTCGTCGACCGCGATCCGGCCGGCCAGCAACAGATCGAAAGGAATATCTTTAATGGCCTTGGCCAGCACTTCGGCACGCACCCATTCATCAGATGCATCGAGCGCCGGATCATTAATCAGAACGGCACGATCGGCTCCCATCGCCAGAGCGGTGCGCACCGCTTTTTCGCTGTCGGCGCCGCCCATGCAAACGATAACGACTTCGCCACCGTCTTTTTCTCTCAGTTTGAGAGCTTCTTCGACCGCGAATTCGTCATAGGGATTCATGACCATGTTCACGCCCGTAGCGTCGATCTTGCCGTCTTTCAATACAATGTTTGCTTCAGTGTCAAATGTCTGCTTGAGAGTCACGACAATATTCATACTCGTACCTCCTTATTTCAAGTTAACTCAGTCTTTTAAGATATGGCTGGCGACAACGATTCTCTGAACTTCGCTGGTGCCTTCGTAGATCTCGGTGATCTTGGCGTCGCGCATCATGCGTTCCACCGGATATTCACGGGTGTAGCCATAACCGCCGAATATCTGGACAGCCTGGCGGGCGACTTCGTTAGCGACTTCAGAGGCCATGGTTTTGGCAGCCGCCGCATAAGGCGACAGCGTCCGGTTGTCATAGTTGTCGGCAACATAGCAGGCTTTGTGAACCATCAGGCGAGCAGCTTCGATCTTCATCCACATGTCGGCCAGTTTGAACTGGTTGACCTGGAAGTTGGCGATCGGCTGACCGAACTGGACTCTCTCCTTGGCATATTTCAGCGCTGCTTCATAGGCACCCTGAGCGATACCGATTGCCTGCGAAGCGATGCCGATACGACCATAGTCCAAGGTGGTCATGGCGACTTTAAAGCCGCCGCCTTCCTGACCGAGCAGGTTTTCTGCCGGGATGCGGCAATTCTCAAACACCAGCTCATAGGTAGCGGAGGAACGGATACCCATCTTCTTCTCTTTTTTGCCAAAAGTGAAGCCCGGAGTGTCTTTTTCTACGATGAAGGCGGTGATGCCCTTGTTGCCCTTGCTCTTGTCCATCTGAGCAGTGATCACATAGACATCGGCATAGTAACCGTTCGTGATGAAGATTTTAGTGCCGTTGATGACATATTCGTCGCCTTCTTTGACAGCGGTCGTCTTGGTCGCGCTGGAATCGGTACCGGCCATGTTTTCGGTCAGGCCAAAAGCACCCATTTTTTCACCGGTGGCCAGAGGAACGAGATATTTCTGTTTCTGCTCTTCGGTACCAAACTTGTAGATCGGGTTGGCGCATAAGCTGGAGTGCGCGGAGATCGTTACACCCAGGGAAGCGTCAACACGGGAAAGTTCTTCAATGGTCAACGAATAAGAGACATAGTCCATACCTGCCCCACCGTACTCCTCAGGGAAGTTTACGCCGGTCAAACCTAACTCGGCACACTGCTTCCAGAGATCCATTGGGAATTCTTCATGCTCGTCGCGCTCTTCGGCGCCAGGGCCTGCCTGCTCTTCGGCAAAAGCACGGACAGTTTCACGTAGCATCACATGATCTTCAGTCAAATCAAAATTCATAATTTAATCTCCTTTATGTTTTTTTATTTTTACATGCCGCCAGAGTCTATCTGTTGGGCTGGTAACCGAGCTCAATGCCGGCTATGATGCCGGTGTGGATGTTCGAGGTGCCTTCTAAAGTCTCGAACTGTTTGGCGTCGCGCAGCCATCTGCCGCAGGGATATTCGGTCGAATAGCCATATGAACCGTAGATCTTCATCGCCAGGTTCGCCGCGTTCACCGCTGCCTTACAACCATACAGTTTGGCCATAGAGGTCTCCTGCTGGCTCGGACGGCCGTTCTCTTTCAGCCAGGCTGCCTGCAGCACCAGATAACGCGCCGCTTCATCTTCAAGCTTCATCTCGGTGATCTGCTGCTGGATCATCTGGAATTTACCGATCTGCTTGCCAAACTGAATACGCTCGTTCGCATAAGCAACCGCGCCTTCCAGCGCTGCCGCCGATAACGCCGCCGCACCGGTCGCGCAACCCATACGGGTGTTGTTCAGCATCCACATGCAGATCTGGAAGCCTTTGTTCAACGGTCCCAACAGGTTCTCTTTCGGAATCTCCGCGTTCTCAAACACCAGTTCCGATGTCGGAGCCGGCCACATTCCTACTTTCGTGTGGATCGGAATACGGGTAATCCCAGGAGTGTTATCATAGTCGATGATGAAGCAGGACAGACCCTGAGCTCCACCGCCTTCGGCCGTGACCGCAAAAACCAAACCGGTATTGGAGGTATGGCCGCCGGAGATCCACATCTTTGAGCCGTTCATCAAGAAGTGATCTCCTTTGTCTACAGCTGTCGTCTTCATGCTGCCTACGTCCGAACCGGAGTTCGCCTCCGTGATCGCAAAGCTGCCGACCGCTGAACCATCCAGCAAACCCGGTATATATTTCTCTTTCTGTTCTGTCGTGCCCCAGTGGTTGATCGTCATCGCAGGGCCCCAGCAGTTTCCGCTGATCGACAGACGCCAGGATGTGTGCACCTTGGCGATCTCATAAAGGGCGATGACCGCTTCCATCCAGCCCATGCCGTTTCCGCCGTATTCTTCCGGCATACTCCAGCCCAACAGGCCGTTCTCGCCCATCTTGGTCAGGATCTCTCTCCTGTAGTGATGGTTCTCTTCGTCCTCTTCGATGTACGGGGCGATCTCCTTCTCTGCGAAGTTGCGCGCCATCTCCTGTACCATTACTTGTTCTTCTGTTAAATCAAAATTCATTGCCCGACCTCCTATCCATCTTCAAGTATGTTTTCTTTCGCCGGCGTCCGGCTGTCTTTTGCAGCCGAACGCCGACGCTTATGGCTTTGGTCCTGAAATCGCGTATCGACTTACTCGATGACGGCCAGTTTGTCGCCTTCTTCTACCTGATCGCCTTCTTTGACGCAGACTTCTTTGACTACGCCGGCATCACCGTAAACTGCGTTTTCCATTTTCATCGCTTCGATGATGAACAGTTCGTCGTCTTCGGTCACCATCTGACCTTCTTTGACGTTAACTTCCACTACCTTTCCACCCAGCGGGCTCTGCAATTCTGCCATTTTTAATACCTCCTTGGTTTACATTGATCGTTTTCGGAACGCAGGATAGACGCGCTCTTTTAACATTGTTAACTTTGCTTTATGCATCCTTTATTTATTGCATGAATCGTGCCATTATC
>DUVF01000055.1 GCA_012841165.1 Clostridiales bacterium | reverse complement strand
GTTTTAAGGACAATCAACTTGCGCAGAAGGCTCTGTTGAGTTACCAGAAACCCAAAGTCTACGGTCCCTTCATCCCCTACGGCACGCGCACCGTCTACATCGGCAGCACGCTCTACTATGTCCAGGATGGGGTCATACAGGCCTTCGACTACAACGATTTTAAGAAAATCGGCGAGTTTGAGATCAAGTAATAAACCTCAGTTTTGGGGACGCTGATCCTGCAGGTCACCGAAGCCGTCGCCCCTGCCCCAAACCGCCTCGATTCGCATAACCGTGACAAAAGCATGCGGGTCGGTTTTAGCGACGAATTGACGAATCAACATACTCTCCCTGGGAGAACAGAGTGTGATGATCTTATCCCGCGGCAAGCGGGTATATTCACCGATGATGCGCACATTCGACACCCCGCGACCGATATTGTACATGATGTAGTTGCTGACCAGGTCATGCTGCTCGGTGATGACCTCCAGCTGTACTACCTTAGTATCGAAGCCGTACATTACATATTCAACGACGCGCGAGAAGATGACCTGCGTCACCAAGGCATACAAGGCGATGTTGCGACCAAAAAAAATCCCTGATGCGATAATCACGACCGCGTCAATCACCAGCAGGATCTTGGACAGACTCATCTGTGGCGCCAGACGGTATTTTATGATTTTGGCCACTGTATCCGTTCCGCCGAACGAATAGCCCCGGCTGAAGACCAGGCCGCTGCCGATGCCGCTGAGTATGCCGCAGTAAATTGCCGCCAGAATGGTGTCCTTTTGCTCCAGCAGGTTAAATTCAAACTGCTCGAACAACCACAGAGAACTGGGGAAAATGATGGTCAGCAGCAATATCTTGCTCGCTTCCTTCCAGCCTAGAAAAATGATACAGGCCAACAGTATTATCAGGGCAAGCGCATAATAGATGAGAGAAAACTGAATTTCAAACTGATTCTGTATGATGCGGGAGATTCCGGTGATGCCACCGCTGGACAGTCCGTTCGGAATCAGCACGGCGATCGTGGCAAAGGCGCCCAGGCAGCAGCCGGTGACGATAAAGATGAGATCGACGGCAAATTTACGGACGGTGGTCTTGTTGATTTCTGGTTTTTTAAAAAACATTAAACGAACTCCTTTGGTTCAACGATCATATAACTGCGATTCCCAAACAGATCGGTCACCGCCACCCCGATAGAACCGAACTGACGGCCGATTGCTTCAAACTCAATAGCCAGACCGTCATTATCCCGGCTGAGCAGGCGTTCCGGCCGATGGATATTGCCGTCCGGCTTGAGGTCGACGCTCCAGGCAGATACGATCAGCAGCGGCTCCTGGGTTAAAACCTGCCGCAGAAGGGGAAGATCTTCCTGCGAGACCGGAAAAGTCCAGTCTTCCGGCAAGCGATAATCGACCAGCCGAACCCTGAGCCGCTTTTGCTCGCTGCCCACCAGCGGTTCGACTGTCGCGTCGATCTTGATTGCAGCGATGTTCAGCTGATTTTTTTCAGTCTCTTCAAATCGATAAAAATCAAACGCCGCTCCGGCTCTAGCCAGACGCTGACCAGCATACAGGCAGGCCAATTCGCCACTATCGACGCTGATCCATTTTCTGCCCAGGCGGTCGGCAGACGCGGCCAGCGTACCGGAACCGCCGAAGAAATCTGCACAGAGAGCCCCCTGTGGCGTACAGCTATCTATCAGCCGATCAGTCAGCGCTTCCGGCTTCTGTGTCACATAACCGGTGCGCTCCGCCGAAGTCCGGCCAACCATGGGCAGCAGCCAGACATCTTTGCGATTGACCATAGTGTACCAGCCCCGCTCGTCCTTGTATTCCCGCACGCCTTTGAAGCGATAAGGCTTGAAACCTCTATTGTAAGATTTTTCCTGCTGCGGCTGAAAATAGTAATTTGCTGTTTTCGAATAGAACAGGATGGTATCGTGTTTGCGCGCGAAATGCCGCCGGCTCACCCCGCCGGATTTATAGTGCCAGATTATTTCATTGACAAAGCGCTTTTCCCCAAAGATCTCATCCAGCAGAATCTTTACATAGTGAGCCGCGTGCCAGTCTAAATGGACGAACAGACTGCCACTGTCAGCCAGCAAGTCGCGCATCAGATAGAGGCGCGACGCCAGCATCACCAGATAATCCGGCAGGCTGCGGTTGAACTGATCACTGTAAGCTGTCGTTTTGATGGCCGCCAAAGTTCGCACCCTCTTTGAGCGCAGTTTGATCTCAGAGTTAAACTTGTTCTGGGTAAAAAATGGCGGATCAATGTAAATCAGATCAATCTTGCCTTCCATCTGCTTTTCATTGAGCAGCCAGGCCATGTAGGCGGCATTATCGCCTAAGACCAACTGATTTTGACTTGGCCCGCCGATTTGCTCCGTTAAGAGGAAGCGAACAGACGAGTTAGCGCGAGCGTTTTCGTATTCTTCCCGGCTTTGCCTTACGATCGCCGGCAGTCTTTCGATCAGGCTCATGCAGCACCTTCCTTTCTCCTGGAAATAGCTTGGCTATCAGATCGCTTCGACCGGCAGCACCCAGCGCCTGGCGAACCGACCGACGGTTTGCGGCTTTATTCAATTGGAGCATCGCTCTCTGCAGCCTTTTCTCGCTCAGTTTTTTGGGCACGAACACCGCTTCTCCGGTCAAGGGGTCGATCCCGCTGTGATACATGCAGGTCGACAAGGTTCCCGGAGTGGGATAAAAGTCCTGCACCTGCTCCGGAGATAAATTATGTTCTTTCTGAAAAAGCGCCAGCTCAACGGCTTGATCCAGCGTTGAACCGGGATGAGAGGAAATCAGGTAGGGGATCAGATATTGTTTTTTCGATAATTTCTGATTGGCTGCCCGGTAACGCCGGCTAAACTCCTTGAAGACTTCGATTTCAGGTTTCCGCATCCGGCGCAGGACGGATGGTGCGGCATGCTCGGGAGCCACCTTCAGCAGACCGCTGATATGGTGCCGGCAGAGTTCGTTTAAAAAAGTCGTGTCACTGTCAGCAATCAGATAATCAAAGCGGATGCCCGAACGGATAAAGACCTTTTTCACACCGGGCAGCGCTCTCACCTCGCGCAGGATCTCAAGATATTCCCGGTGGCTTATGTCCAGGTTGGGACAGGGCCGTGGGAAGAGGCAGTCACGGTCAACGCAGCTGCCCCGCTCTTCCTGCTTTGGACAAGCCGGACGGTGAAAGTTGGCCGTCGGTCCGCCGATATCGTGAATATAGCCTTTGAAGCGCGGATCTTCCGTCATGCGCCGGGCTTCCCGAACGATAGACTCCCGGCTGCGCCCGCGCACATCCCTGCCCTGATGAAAGGTCAGGGCGCAAAAGGCACAACCGCCAAAACAACCGCGATGCGCGGTGATGCTGAACAGAACTTCAATCAAAGCCGGTACTCCGCCGGCCTCGTCATATTGAGGATGCGCTGCCCGCATGTAGGGCAGTTCATAGAGGTCATCCAAGTCGATCGTGGCCAGTGGTGGCTGCGGCGGATTGACCTGCACCGCCAGATCGTCATCATATTCTTCGATCAGGGTTTTACCGCCGGCCCAGTTCTGGTTCTGGTACTGCAGGCGAAAACTTTTGGCATAAGCGGCCGGATCGCTCTCTATTGTTCTGAAAGCCGGCAGCCGTACGACATAGTCGTCCGGCAGACCCGGCGGTCGACCTGCCTCCAGGCGGATCCGGCACGCCGTGCCTGGAATCCAGGCGATATCGGCAGCCTGGATTCCGCCGGCCAAAGCCTCGGCAATCTCGATCAACGCCCTCTCACCCATTCCGTACACTAACAGATCTGCCTCGGCATCCAGCAAAATGGAAGGCCTGACCCGACCATCCCAATAATCATAATGTCCCAGCCTGCGCAAGCTAGCCTCCAGACCGCCCAGGACCACCGGCACATCAGGCCAGGCAGCCTTCGCTAATCGACTATATACGATGCTCGCCCGATCCGGCCGCCGACCCGGGCGACCGCCCGGCGAATAGCTGTCGTTGCTCCGCCTGCGCCGAAACACCGTATAGTGATTGACCATAGAGTCGACATTGCCGGCGGTTATCAAAAACCCCAGGCGGGGACGCCCAAAACGCTTAAAATCTTTCTCGCTTTTCCAATCCGGCTGTGCCAGGATGGCAACTTTATAGCCTCTGCTTTCCAGCAAACGGCTGATTAGCGCCGTGCCGAACGAAGGGTGATCGACATAGGCGTCACCGCTCACAAACACGAAATCCGGAGCACCCCATCCCCGCTCCTTCACTTCTTCATAATTGACCGGCAAGAATGACATGTCAGTGATTTTCCTTCTGTCTAAACCACCCTTACTTTAACGATGGTCAAGCCAAGCTGATCGGCCGATCCAGCATCGACATCCTTCTTGATGACAATTTTTCCGGCAGCCATCTCTTTATATATCTTATCGTAATCTTCCTGCGTAAATTTCTCAAATCTGGAGGTCTTCATCGGCAATTTTATTCCGTTCTTGGCCGCGTCAAACACAAAACCCTCGCCGCCCGGAAATTTGTCGGCATAGAAGTCGGCCAGCACCTTTTGTAAAGGAGCGCTCAGATCTTTCATAGCAGAAGTAATGACAGTCGGAGATTCATCGCTCTGATCGACATTAACGCCGATCACATATTTACCAGCGGCTTCAGCGGCGGACATAACAGAATTGCCGACTGCCCCGCCGGCGGCAAAAATGACCTCAGTGCCATCAGCGTACCAGGAAGCCGCCAACGCCTGATTCCCATGAGTCGCTTTGAAATTCATAGTGTAATGATATTTCAGATCTATACCGTCAACACCAATTTCTTTGGCTGCCGCTTCAGCACCCTGCGCAAAGCCATAGCCAAATTTGATGACCGCCGGGATCGGAACACCGCCCATAAATCCCAGCTTGGTGTAACCTTCCTTAACAGCCGCGTAACCGGCCAGAAATCCGGACTGTTCTTCGGCGTAGACGATGCCGACAACATTTTCATTAGTCTTGAAAGTCGGGGGATCATCGCCATCGCTCGGAAAAGCGTCAAGAATGATAAAGCTTATATCAGGATACAGATCCTGGGCGGTGAAGATTGATTTTCCAAAAATACAGCCGGGCGCGACAATGACCCTGGCGCCACCGTTAACAGCCTGCTTAATAGAAGCCAGATAGGCGTCGGATGTTTGCTCAGTCGGTTTATAATATTGTTTAGTTATATCATTTTTCTCGGCATAGGCGACCAGACCTTCCCAAGCCCGCTGATTGAACGATCTATCGTCTATCATGCCACCATCCGTGATCATAGCCAGCTCGTAGCTCTCCGCTACCGGTTCTGACGCCGGCGTTTCTTCTTTGCCATTACAAGCACCCAAGCACGGAATCATCACAATGGTGAGCAACAGCAACAAAAGTCTTTTCATGTGCCTGCCCTCCTTAGGCCATCCGGCATCGCCACCGGATAGCAGAGCCACCGGCTTGCCATTTTCGGAAGTGCCTGGCCTTAATTGCCGGGTCTGACCGGTTCCAAGGTCGGCCCATCGGCGGCCTTGTTAACGGCTATATCTGGTTTCAGCCGGGGCAAGAAACTCCAGCCGCCAGCCGGTATCGAAAATTCTTCAAGCTGAGCCTTGGTTTGTGGTATTACTAAATCTCCCAAAGCGATTGCCACACCAAAGGCATCGGCAATCGATACCATTTCTTTCGGCACGTTGCCGGCTCCATCCGAATAGCCGACCGCCATAAAATCCAGGCCGAAAGAACGCACCCCGCCCTTAAATCTGTTTTTTACCATGCTCTGCACAGCAAAATAGACCGCATCGTCGATCTTTTTGTGCATTGAACATAGGACATGCTCCGGATCCAGCGATGACTGATCCAGGTTCGATCCGATTACCCAAATATCTCTTTCCCCGGCAGCGGCAATGACTCCCAGACCGCTTGAGCCGGCGTTTTGGAAGATGATATCCGTATTTTTCTCGTCTATCAATTCCAGCGCTATCATCTTGCCAAGCGCAACATTATCGTATGATTTTATATGCCTGGTGTAAATCTGTGTCTCCGGCCGGACGGCTTTTACTCCCGCCCGAAAACCGATGTCCGCCCGTTTCGTTCCGGCATCGGCAGTCCTGTCGACCAAACCGATCACCCCGGTCTGCGTTGTCAGGCCGGCAATCACCCCTGTCATAAAGGCGCCCTCTTCCTCTTTGAGGGACAGGCTCATCACATTGGGGCCCAGGTCTTTATCGGAACCGATCACTGCGTACAGGTTGTCGGGGTGGTTGGCGGCAATCTGCTTAAGCCGGCCTAAATCGGTCAGCGCAGGGACAATAATCAGATCGGAATTATTTTTGGTGGCCTGCAGCACCGATTCAATTACAGCGTTTGCCGTCTTGGGTCGCCAAAACTCCAGGATCAGGTCGAAATCGGTCTGCGCTTTTTTGAGGGCGGCAACGGCCATTTCCCGGATCATCGGATCTTCATAATGCTCCTGTGTCGTAATCAAAGTGACCCGCAGGCGTTGTTCCGCCGGCTTGGACTCTGCCCGGCTGGCACAGCCGGACAAACAACCGGCCAGCAACAGGATTATCATCAATCCGCAAAAGATTTTTTTACCTTTCATCAATTCTCACTTGTTCCACTGCTGCACATCAAAAAATGACTGAGTCCTGCTAAATATTCAATATCCTTCTAACCCGTTCAGTGTTCCGTAAGTCGGAAAAGTAATGATCGGGATTTAATTCTTGTAAAATGTCCGGAGCCGTCCAGCCGGTCGCCACCGCAATGCTGCGCATGCCGATCCTTTTAGCGCACTCGATATCATAGCCGCCGTCTCCGATCAAAACAGCATCCGAACCGTCAATCAGCCTGCCCCAGGCACTGCTCAAGCCTGCCAGACAGTCTTCGGCACTGTGCCATTTTTCTCCGGGAGCATCCCCGAAAGCACCAATTTCAAAATAATCGGCCAAGCCCACCGATGCTAGCTTGGCCATAGCTCCGACTTTGAAATTACTGGTTAAAAGCGCATTTACAGCAGTGCCTGTCTGTTGCACTAAATCAAGCAATTCAATGACACCCGGCAACACTCTTTTAGTGTGATTGGCAGACAATATCCGCTTCAAGTTCTCAATATAGCGAAGTTTTACTTCTTCCAGTCTGTCCTCCGAAATACCATGTTTGGCAAACACCCGATTTACCAAGGTGTAATCCATGACACTGCCGACCTTTACTCCCGTCAGCGCGTCTTCTATTTGAAACAGCTCTGCGAAGGCCAGGTTGAGGGCTTTGGTACCATCATTGCCGCAGTGCATCAAAGTTCCGTCGATATCCCAAAAAATGATTCTTTCGAAACACATCAGTCTAAAATCGTACAACCGGCCAAAGCATCGGCCGGGATATCATTAAGATCAGCACTGATGCTGATGACAAATTCTAATTCATGCTTCTTCGATATCTCATTCAGTCGCCGGAGAAACTCGCCCAGATTCTCAGTCCCGATCTGGGTGTGATACATCAGTCCATCGATGAATATCGTCTCTAAATCATGATCGGAGCTGATGATACCCATGAGGAACCCGGTGTATTGATCGATGTTCTCAATGTAATCGTACTCCGACATATAAACAACGCGGATCTGATATTTCAATTCGTACATCAGTTTATTGTTTTTGCTGAGGAAAACGAAGCTGCCTTTACCTGTCTGAGTCTGATCGTTCGCCATTTCCACCAGTTTCTTGGTTTTACCTGACCCTTTAAGACCCACCAGAAGCTTCACCATTGGAATCGCCCCCTTTTTTATTTATTATACACCACCCCTTCTGGCCGAGCAAGCAAATCGCCCGGCGGCAGAGCACTCGCCCGGCGACAAAGCCCCGACCCCTGATCAGGGTGGCGTGTAAACATTTCATTTATCTTTACATGTATAGTTTACACGTTATCCTTCAATTCCTACATAATGAATATACTTCCCGGCTCTCTTTGCTTCAACCAAGCCCAATCGCTCTAACTCTTTAAGATCTTTTGCGGCTGTCACGCGTGAAATTCCGTTTAATGTGCTGTGTGATGTTACCGTTACATAATGATTTTTATTTTCTGTAATATAATCCAATATCTGCTTCTGGCGGAAATTGATTTTTTCCGCGATCTTTTTGATTGCTACAATGGATTCGATCTTCTTATTTTCCGCGATTTTTCTCTCCGTATATTTTTTGAATTCAGTTATCGCCAATTCGATCTTCCTAAAATTATAGTCGACAAAATATGTTACATCGTTATCATCTTGTTCGGAATAAATGTAAGCATATGCATACTGCTTAGGAGATTTCTTAATTATCCGCGATAGAGGGAAACATTTAATTAACCAATATCCCCGTTTCAGCATATACCAGTAAAACACTGCTCTTGCCACCCTCCCGTTACCATCGCAGAACGGATGCAGGTATCCGATCCAAAAATGCAACAATATCGCTTTTAATGAAGGATGTATATTATCGTCATCTTTTTCATTAGCATAGGAAATAAAGCGCGGAATTTCCGAATTTACAAATTCCATAGGAGGTGGAAGATGACTGATCTTATTGTTATAAACAACTCTTACTTCATCTTTATCGGTTCTGAATCTGCCGCTTTCCTCTTCATTCAAAGTATCCGCGGTCAGTTTTCTTTGAAGATCGCAGAGCAACTCAACAGACATGAGTTTATTACGATACTCTTCTTCAATGAACTTCATTGTTTCGTAATTGTTATAAATCATTTTTTCCGATTTGGTTGAAGGCGGTCTGTTTTCGGCAATCATCGCCAGCGCTGCTTTTCTGGTAGTGCTGGCACCTTCTAATTGGCTGGATGCTATAGCTTCTTCTATTAGGCCTACAATGAGATACTTTTGCCATTCTTGAGTTGTTTTTTTACTGTCAATAAAATATGATCCTCCGGAGTGCATATCAATAAGCCTCTGGTATCTAAGCATTTTTTCCTGGCGATATAATTTGAAATTGTTCCCTTGAGGAGTCATTATGGGCGTATAATTTGATTGTACTTTTCTAAAAAATTTCAATAAATGCCATATTTCTTCAATATTGAACCCCTCGGGAGGAGTCTTGTATTTTATCTCATCCCAATATAAATATTTATCTTCCGAAACGGATCGAATAAAATTAATAACCTCCTCCGGAGAGTCTAAATATTTTTTCATTAACCCGGACATGTCCTCGTAAGCCGTTGGTTTTTCGATTAAAATTCTTTCAAGCTCTAAAAGCGGTTCGTGAGTTTTCATACGGTCCCCTGTAAATACGATTTGTGTTGACGCATGGTTTTATTTAAGGAATAGTATACTTCTTTTGTTCATACATGTAAACCTTTTTGTTTTCTTTATATGTTAACTTTATATGTTTTACACAGTATGAAGTAAAATAGCAAAAATAATCACGCCCAACAAGGCGAAATTATATCATTTTATATCCTTATGCCCGGTTACAGAAGAACGGCGCAGCTGGCCGCAGGCGCCGTCGATATCAGCGCCCATAGATTTACGAATGGTCGAACTGACGCCTTTTTTGGCTAACAGCTCGGTAAAGACACGGGCGGCAGCCATAGATGAAGGCTTATAGCCGCTCTCCGTAACAGGATTCAGGAAAATCAGATTGACATGACAGAGGCTGCCGGCCAGGCGGTTGGCCAATTCGGCGGCATGTTCGCTTTTATTGTTGACACCGGCGATGAGGATGTATTCGTAGGTCAGCTGCCGCCCGGTGCGGTCAGCGTGAGCTTTGCAGACAGCCAGCAGTTCCTTGACCGGATAACTTCGGTTGATCGGCATCAGCTGCTGCCGGATAACATCGTTGGGGGCGTGCAAGGAGATTGCCAGATTGACTTGCGGAAAGTCACGGCCCAGCGCTTCGATGCCCGGTATAATGCCGCAGGTCGAAACGGTAAAAGCTCGGTAGCTCATATTCCGGCCTCTGGGATCGTGCATGCGTTCCAGAAAGCGGCTTAAATTGGCGTAGTTTAGCAAAGGTTCGCCGCTGCCCATGACATCGATGCGGCTTATCGGCTGACCGGTGTCCCGCTCCATCGCGTTCACCTGTTCAATCATCTCGGCAGCACTGAGTTGGCGCACCAGGCCTCCCTGTGTGGAAGCGCAGAAGCTGCAACTCATCGCGCAGCCAACCTGCGAAGAAATGCAACCAGATGTACCATAAGAATGTTCCATATAGACGCTCTCGATCGCCTCGCCATCGGCTAAGCCAAAGAGATATTTCCGGGTCTGATCGATTTTGGAGATTTGAATCTTAAGCGCTTCCAGGGTCGTCAGCTCGGCCTCTTCCGCCAATCGGCGGCGCAGATCAGCCGGCAGATTAGTCATATCAGCAAATGACCTGATTCCCTTTTGAATCCAGTCGAAGATCTGCTGCGCCCGATACGCAGGCTGCTCCAGTTGCCTGACTACTGCGGCTATCTCATCTAAACCGGCAGCGCGTAAGTCGGGCAGGAGCCTTGCTTCCGCTTTATCGGTTCTTTCCGATTCGATCGCAGTTTCAGGTTTATGCGCTGCTTTGTTCTTGTTCATTTTTATCTAATTGCGCAGGCTGATGATAGGCGCTGGAATCCGCCCGCCCCTGGTGATCAGACGCTTTGCCGGGGTCTGGTTGATCGGCATGACAGGGCCACTACCGAACAGACCGCCAAACTCCAGCATGTCGCCGGCCTTGTAGCCTATCGCCGGAATGACCCGAACAGCCGTCGTCTTATTGTTGACCATGCCGATGGCAGCCTCGTCGGCGATCAGGCCGGCTATCACATCTACCGGAGTGCCGCCCGGAATGACTATCATATCAAGGCCGACCGAACAGACAGCGGTCATCGCCTCAAGTTTCTCCAATGTCAGAGCACCCTCCTGAACAGCTTCTATCATGCCAGCGTCTTCGCTGACCGGAATGAAGGCGCCGGACAGGCCGCCGACACTGGATGAGGCCATCACGCCGCCTTTTTTGACAGCGTCGTTCAACAGCGCCAGCGCGGCTGTAGTACCGTAGCCGCCGGTCTTGGCAACGCCAATTTCTTCCAAGATATGGGCCACTGAATCACCCACCGCCGGAGTCGGTGCTAGCGATAGATCGACAATGTCGAAGGGTACGCCGAGCCGTCGGGAGGCTTCCACCCCGACCAGCTGACCCATACGGGTGATTTTGAAAGCAGTTTTCTTGATCAGTTCGGCTACCTCGGTGAGGTCCAGCCGGTCGCCGGCTTTAGCCAAAGCCGCCCGGACTACGCCGGGGCCGGATACGCCCACATTGACCACCGCATCCGGCTCGCCCGGCCCATGAAACGCCCCCGCCATAAAGGGATTGTCCTCGGGGGCATTGCAAAAGACCACCAACTTAGCCGCGCCAATGCACTGCCGGTCTTGGGTTCGTTCAGCCGTCTGACGAATAATGCGGCCCATCAGGGCGACCGCGTCCATGTTGATGCCGGCTTTGGTGCTGCCAACATTAACCGAAGAGCAAACCAGTTCGGTTTCGGCCAGTGCTTCGGGGATCGATTCGATCAGCTCCCGGTCACCCGCTGAAAAGCCCTTGTGCACTAAAGCCGAATAACCACCGATAAAGTTGACGCCGATCTCCGCTGCCGCCCGATCAAGTGTCCGGGCATAAGCCACCGGATCGCCGCCCGACGCCCCCGCCAACATGGCAATCGGCGTCACTGAGACACGTTTATTGATGATGGGAATGCCGTATGTCGATTCAATTTGTTCTCCTGTTTTAACCAGATCGCCGGCTTTACGGCAAATCTTTTCATACATCTTACGGCAGGAGACCTCCGAATCACCATCGCTGCAGTCAAGTAGCGAAATGCCCATAGTAATCGTCCGGATGTCAAGGTGCTCGTCTTGTATCATCCTGATCGTTTCAAGAATATCGCTTGAATTCCACATGGCTATATCCTGTGCATGGAGTTGAAGATATCTTCGTGCATGACATTGATCTTCATTCCCATGCTGTTTTTTTCCAGTTCGCCGCGCAGCTTGCTCAGCTCCCCTTTCATCTCTGAGATGTCGACTAACATGATCATGACAAAATAATCCTGCAGCACCGACTGCGTGACATCAATGATGTTCACCCCGGCCTCTGCCAGTATGCGGCTGACCATTGCCAGAATACCCACCCGATCTTTTCCGATGACCGATACCACAGCTTTCATTTTAATCCTCCCTGGCCGAATTGATTACCCGGATGACATCGATACCCGTCTTGTGTCCGTTCAAATCAAACTCCGGCAGCTCTTCATCACTCAGCGGCGGCCGTTGGCCGGCCAGCATCTCCAATGCCAAAGTTTCCTGCATGATGTAGGCGCCGTGATCGTTCACCGCCCGTATGACCGCTTCGTCGCCCTGCCAGTAGATCCAGATCCGGTCCGCCATATGAAAGTTTTTCTGCTTGCGCATCTGCTGGACTTTGGATATCATCTCACGGGCCAGACCTTCGGCTTCCAATTCCGGCGTCACCGTCGTGTCTAAGATGACGAAAACATTGTTCTCCATAGCCACCGCAAAACCTGAGCGGGCGCTGATGCGCACATCGACCATGTCGGCGGTGATATCCGCCGGAGTCCCATCTAATTCCAGTGTGACTGTCTCACCCTGTTCAAATCTCTTCGCCAGTTCTGCCGGATCAGCCGCGGCCAATGCCGCCCCAAACGCCTTGATGCGGGCGCCCAAAACCGGCCCGGCCGTTTTGAAATTCGGTTTCAGGCTGAAATCCATATATGCGTCCAAGTTCTTCTCAAAGATGACCTGCTTGACGTTCAGTTCTTCCTTGAGCAGATCCTGCATGTCGCTGATCAGCTCTTCATATTTTCCGTCCACTAAAATCTCGTTCAGCGGCTGGCGCACCTTCAGACGCTCCTTCTCCCGCACCCCGCGGCCAAGGCCGACCAGCGTCCGCACCAGATCCATCCGCTCCTCCACATTGGCGTCGATCAGTGTCTCGTCCGCCTCCGGATATAAGGCCAGATGCACCGAGGGTTCGCCGGTCAGTTTCGTATAGATCTCGTCCATAAGGAAGGGGGCGTGCGGAGCGGCCAGGCAGGCCACACCAACCAGAATCTCATAGGTTGTCAGGTAGACCGCCTTCTTATCTTCCGTCAGTTCGTCTCCCCAGAAGCGCCGCCGGGCGCGCCGGATGTACCAGTTGGACAGATCCTCAACGACAAACTCCTGGATCTTGCGCACCGTCCGCATGTGATCGTATTGATCCATCTCGAACATCACTTCGCGGATCAGGCGGTGATATTTCGACAGGATCCAGCGGTCTAACTCCGGCCTGGCGGCAGGATCGACCTCGAAATGCCGGGGATCGATCTGATCATTGTTGGCGTAGAGGACAAAGAAGTTATAGACATTGCGCAGCGTTCCGAAGAACTTGCTGACGACTTCGATCAAGCCGTCTTCGTCGAATCTGGTCGGCGCCCAGGCCGGTGAGACCGCCAGCAGATACCAGCGAGTGGCGTCGGCGCCGTATTTATCGAACAAGTCGAAGGGGTTGACCGTATTGCCGCGCGATTTCGACATCTTTTTCCCATCTTTGTCTAAAATCAGGTCGTTCACCAGCACATTGCGGTAAGGCGCCGCGCCCTTGATGAAGGTCGAAATGGCGATCAGCGAATAAAACCATCCCCGCGTCTGATCGATGCCTTCGCAGATGAAATCGGCCGGAAAGAGATCACGGTCGAACTCTTCTTTTCTCTCAAACGGATAGTGCCACTGGGCGAAGGGCATGGCGCCGCTGTCGAACCAGCAGTCCATCACTTCGGGGATACGGCTCATCACACCGCCGCAGTCCGGACAAGTGAGGTGTACTTCATCGACATCGGGCCGATGCAGCTCTATCGTTTCATCGATCTTTTCAATCGCCCGTTCCACCAGTTCGGCCCGCGAACCGATCGCCTCGGTGTGATCGCAGGAGCCACAGCGCCAGATGCTGATCGGCGTGCCCCAGTAACGATTGCGCGAGCTCGCCCAATCGTTGACATTTTCCAGCCAGTTGCCGAAGCGCTTCTCACCTATAAAGTCGGGAAACCAGTTAACAGTTTTATTGTTGGCCACTAACTGATCCTTCAGTTTTGTCATCTCGATGTACCAGCTCGGCTTGGCATAGTAGAGCAGAGGCGTCGCACAGCGCCAGCAGTGCGGGTAATTATGCTCGACCTTCTCCTTGGAGTAGATCTTGTCCTGCTCCGCCAGCCAGCGAATGATATCAACGTCCAGGCCATCTTCCATTACAAAGCGGCTCGCCCAGGGAGTTTCGGTATACCGGCCCTCTTCATCGACTGGGTTGGGTACGGGCAGATCGTAGCGCCGTCCGGTGTTATAGTCGTCCTCACCGAAAGCCGGCGCGGTGTGAACGATGCCGGTGCCGTCTTCAATCGTCACATAGTCGGCTACGGTAACAAAAAATGCCTTTTTATCCACTTTTACGAAGGGCATCAGCTGTTCATATTCAATGTGCTCCAACGCACTGCCCTTCATCTCATCCAGCACTTCGTAGCTGTCCGCTCCCAGCACTTTATCCGCCAGCGCTTTGGCGACATAGTAGATCTGATCGTTCTGCCGCACCTTGAGATAATCAAAATCCGGACCGACAGTCAGCGCGACATTGGCGGCCAGCGTCCAGGGCGTTGTCGTCCAGGCTAAAAAGTACTCGTCGGCGTCTTTGCGCTTGAATTTAGCTGTCAGGGTGTTGGATTTAACCTCTTTATAACCCAGTGCCACTTCGTGCGAAGCCAGTCCGGTGCCGCAGCGCGGGCAGTAGGGCAGAATCTTGTGTCCCTCATAAATCAAGCCGGCGTCATAAAATTGTTTGATGATCCACCAGCCGGTCTCGATGTAATCGTTGTCCAAAGTGATATATGGGTCATCCATGTCGATCAGATAACCCATCCGGCGGGTCATCTCTCGCCACTGTTTTTCATAGGTGAAAACCGATTCACGGCATTTCTGATTAAATGCCCGGATGCCGTATTTCTCTATATCCTGCTTGCCGCTCATCTTGAGCGCTTTTTCGACTTCAATTTCCACCGGCAGGCCATGCGTATCCCAGCCCGCTTTGCGGCGGACCAGATAGCCCTGCATCGTCTTGTGTCTGAGCACGGAGTCCTTCAATGTCCGGGCGATCACATGGTGAATGCCGGGGCTGCCGTTGGCGGTCGGCGGGCCTTCATAAAACAGGAAGGTCGGCCGGCCTTCCCGGGTAGTGACACATTTTTCCAGCAGGCCATCCTTATCCCACTGATCGGCTTGTTCATTCTGGACATCGGCGATCGGCCTTTCCGATAAATGTTCGAACATCTTCTACTATCTCCTCCATAAAATAAAATCCCGGCTCCGTAGTCCGGAAACCAGGGACGAATCAACTCCGCGGTACCACCCTGCTGGCCCGGTCCGCCTTTGACGACCGGCCACTTGAACCGCTTAACGCGCGGCTGACGGACTGCCCTACTCTATAATTTCAGGCAGCCGGCTCCGGAGTGATATCCACGCGCCCGATACCGACCGACTCTCACCTGCACGGTCTCTCTGCTGGGTTTCTTTTGCGCGCGGCAGTCTCCTTCTCGGCTTTTCGTGTATATTCTATCTGCCAGCCGGGATACTGTCAAATAAAATCACGCCGCAGACGGTTCAGCACATCGTAGATCACCGACTGCCGAAAACCCTGAGCGGCCAGCCGACGCGCGATCCGCCCCAACTCTTTATCCGTCGGCGTTATCCGGCATTCTTCTTCACCACTCTCCGCTTCGCTCACATCGACCGGTCGTTCGCCGGCGCGGAAAAACCACTCTCGCCCGGCGCTCTCCCGCAAAATTCGTCTGGCTTGTTTCTCCGCCAGCTCAAGCTCCTGCCCGGATCCAAAAACCTGCTCGACACTGTCTTTGATAATCTCGTCGGAGAGTCCCTTGTCTTTCAGCTCCCGGCTCAGCCTTAACGGCCCCCGGCAGCGGCCGGCGGCATATTCGGCATAGCGCAGACCATAGGCGCTGTCATTCAGCAAGCCCAGCTCGATCAGACGCTCTATCGCTTCATCGATCGCCGTTTTATCAAAATCCCGTCCCCTCAGCCAGCCACGCATCTCGCTCGCCGTTCTATCCCTTTTTGTCAGATAACTCAACGCTGCATCAAAAGCTGTCTGTTCCATGTCAATCGCCTTTCTACTGCCGTGGCCCCCGACTACTGTTTTCCAGTCTGCAGTTCTTCTGATCGCACTTCCGGTGGAATCGGGCCGGTCGCACTGACGCCGGCTACCCCTATTATGATCAGGATGCTGCACACTATATGGTGCACACCCAGGGGTTCTTTCAGAAACAGCACACCCGCCACTACTGTGATCGCAGTCGCCAGATTGCCAAACATCGAGGCTTTCACTGCTGTCATATGCGCCAGCATATAAGCCATGAGAAGAGATGATATGAGGGTGGAAGGTATGCCTAGAAAGAGGGTCGCTATCAAGAACGAAGGGTCGGCCAGCGGCGCAAACCATTCTGTCAATGTTCCCAGCCGCAGCTGGCGAACAAACAAAAGCAAGTTGAAGACCAGACAACCCAACCCTGTAATTACCAGAGTAATCTGAAAGGGCGTACTAATCTTCCTGACAGACCTGATCGCCACGCTGTTTCCTGCCATCAGCAGGCTGGCCACTATCAATATAATCATACCGGCTAAACTGGAACCTCCCAGGCCATTTGAACTGAAAATGAACATCGCAATGACCGCTGAAACCGACATTACAACGAAAAGATTCTGCTGCCAATTTCCTTTTTCACGTAAAAAAATCGCTGCCAGCAGCTTCGTCCAAATTGGTACCACCGCAAACAGGATACCGCTGACGATCGAAGTAACGGTGACCAGTCCAAGTGCTTGCAAGCCCATTCCGCCGACATAGAACGACGCTGTCAGCAGCAGTCGTCCGGAAATCTGAAAGCGCTTCCGTTCCTGTAATTGTTTAGACTCTTTTCCCTTAAATTCCATCAGGATGACGCCGAAAAGACCGCCCAAAAAAGCAAATGTGAAACGCCAGGCCAGAGTTTGTAAAGCGTCTGCCGTCATCAACGCGGTTTTGATTCCCATAAACGAAAATCCAATCGTCAGAGAAAACAAGACCGCCGCTGCGAAAGGCTTCAAATCATTCTTGCGAACTTCTCCCATATCAATTCCCCGAACGTTTCTTGAGGTATTTCACAAACACGAATAATTCATGAAACCACAGCGGCGCTGAGGCCAGCAATACCAGGCGCAGCCACTCTGACAGCGATAAGGCTACGGTGCCGAACATCTCGGTCAGAAAGCCGACTTCGGTGACCATGATCTGCAGCAGAAAGCCGACAAAAATAGCGACTATCATCATCCGGTTGTTCAGATGATTGAACTTGAAGATCGACCTGTCTCTGTTGCGCATGCCGATCGCATTGAACAACTGGGAAATCGCCAACACTGTAAATGCGTAAGTCTGCGAATGCACAAGGATATCCGGGTCGGCGTAGGCGTTCTTGACCGCCGTGAAGCTGATCGGCTGGCCGGACGCCAGCAAATGCGTGATCGGCGAATAGACGAAGGCCGTCAGTGTGATGCAACCGATGACGATGCCGAAGAACACCGTGATTGCCAGGCCGCCGTTCGCAAAGAGGCTTTCCTTGGGATTTCGCGGCTTTGTCTTCATAATGTCGGGATCACCTTCATCGACGCCCAGACCGAGTGCCGGCAGAGAGTCGGTGATCAGATTGACCCAGAGGATGTGAATGGCTCTCAACGGCGGCGCCAGACCGGCTGTGATGGCGACAAACATGGTCAGGATCTCACCCAGGTTGGATGACAGGAGGAAGAGCACCGTCTTGCGAATATTGTTGTATATATTGCGCCCTTCGGCGATAGCTTTTTCTATGGTAGCAAAGTTGTCGTCGGTCAGCACCATGTCGGCGGCGCCCTTGGCGACATCGGTGCCGGTGATACCCATAGCAACGCCAATATCAGCGGCTTTGAGCGACGGTGCGTCGTTGACGCCGTCGCCGGTCATGGAAACGATCTTGTCATGCGACTTGAAGGCCTTTACTATCATCACCTTATGTTCCGGCGATACCCGGGCATAGACCCGCAAATCGTCCACCTTTTCGTTCAATTGCTCCTGTGTCATCAGATCTAACTCTGATCCGGTGATGCACTGATCTTCGCTGTCAGCGATGCCCAGTTCCCTGGCGATAGCAAAGGCGGTGTCCTTGTGATCGCCGGTGATCATCACCGTTCTGACGTCGGCGCCCTTAAATATCTGTACCGCTTCAGCAGCTTCCGGCCGCGGCGGATCGATCATGCCAACCAGGCCGACAAAGGCCAGATCTTCTTCGGTTGCTGACTGATCGTCTCGTTTGATAGCCAGAGCCAGGACTCGCAAAGCAAGAGTGGCCATGTCTGTCGTCGCCTGCTGGATGCGGGAAATGTCTTCCGGCGTTAACGGCCGAATCTTACCGTTTTCATGGATGGAGACGCAGTGCGGCAACAGTTGATCGATTGCCCCTTTAGTATAGGCGATCGTTCCGCCGTCTTTTTGATCGTGCACCGTCGTCATCATCTTTCGCTGCGAATCAAAGGGCTGTTCGTTGATTCGGGGCTGTTCTTGTTCCAACACTGCCTTTTCAATATTGTAGCGCAAACCGAGATCGACCAGAGCAAGTTCTGTCGGATCGCCCACTCGCTGATCTCCATTCACCGTCGCATCGGTGCAGAGTACAAAACCATTCAGCAGCAGAGGGTCGGTCTCGCCCGAAAATTCATCTACCGAATAGGTTTTCCCATCTGTATAAACATGCGTGACCGTCATCTTGTTCTGCGTCAGCGTGCCGGTTTTATCCGAGCAGACAATGCTGACAGAGCCCAATGTTTCAACGGCCGGAAGCCGGCGCACGATAGTATTGACTTTGACCATGCGCATGACGCCGAGCGCCAGCACGATGGTGACTACAGCCGGCAAGCCTTCCGGAATCGCCGCCACCGCCAGCGATATCGCTGTCAATAGCATCTCAACGACCGGCCGCTGCTGCAATATCGCGACCACAAAAAGCGCGGCGCAGAGTCCCAGCGCCAGTATGCCGAGTATTTTTCCTAAATCACCCAATCGCTTTTGCAGCGGCGTCATCTCGTCTGTCGTTTCACTGATCATGCGGGCGATTTTCCCAATTTCGGTGTTCATGCCGGTTCGGACGACGACGCCCTCTCCTCTGCCGTAGACGGCATGCGTTGACATATATGCCATGTTCAGGCGGTCACCCAAAGGGACATCACCTTCGGCCAAATAGGAGGCGGATTTCTCGACCGGCACCGATTCACCGGTCAGGGCTGATTCTTCGATCTTCAGATTTACGGTCTTAAGCAACCGAAGGTCGGCCGGAATAACCCGCCCCGCTTCCAGCACCACGATGTCTCCGGGCACCAGATCCGCCGCCGGTATTTCCACCGTCTTACTGTCGCGCCGTGCCAAACAGTATGGGTTTGACATCTTCTTTAAGGCTTCCAGCGATTTCTCGGCCTTGGATTCCTGAACCATGCCTATGATAGCGTTCAAAAGGACGATCGCCATTATGATGGCGGCATCGCTGAATTCCCTGAGCACCAGAGAGATCGCCGTTGCGCCCATCAGAATATAGATCATGGGATCGCGCAGCTGCGACAAAAACATCTGCAGCTTGGTTTTTCCCTTCTTTTCCTCAAACGCATTCGGACCATATTCAGACAATCGGTCGGCTGCCTCCTGCCGGGTCAGACCGTTCCCGGCGACAACGCCGAGATTGCTGAGTACCTGGTTGACGCTTTGATTCTGATAATCCAATATATCTACCTCCCAATCTGGACTCGGGGGCCTTAAAAGCTCTCTGAGCCGACTCTATAAGAAAATGACGAAAAAAACTTTTCGGCCCACGCACACTTCTGCGTCTGCATCCGAAAAGTGTTATGACCAGGGTCTTTTCGGTATTATTTTGGGTTATAAAATATGGCTTGTCAAGGCCATTTATCTATACTATAATCTTACTGTAAAGTGCTAAAGTGGCACTGGAGAAAGGCAAAAATATGGCTTATGATTCTAAAATGAAAAGCCCCGCGATGGATGACCTCTATCGGGCTATCCTGTCCCTCGAATCCATCGAGGAGTGCTACCGGTTTTTTGACGACCTCTGCACCATCAAAGAGCTGCAGGCCGTCTCTCAGCGTTTTCAGGTGGCCCGTCTGCTCGATGTCCATAAAACCTACAGCGATATTGAAGCTGCCACCGGGGCCAGTACCGCAACCATCAGCCGGGTCAACCGCTGCCTCATCTACGGCGCGGAGGGCTACCGCAAATTGCTCGATCGGCTGAAGGAACAAGACAGCACTAGCTCCAAGTAGCAACGCTACCACAGCCGGTGTCGCCGCTTGCCACCCTCCTATTTCAACAATTCTTCTGCCTTGATCAATTGAGCGTCCTGATCGAACGATGGTTTCGCGCCGCCGGGTGTTTTAGTGGCTTCAACCACATAGTCGGGTTCTACGCCAACTTTGTGTATGACGTTGCCCTCCGGCGAAAAATATTGCATGACAGTCAGCTTCGTCGCGCCGCCATTCCCCAGCGGAACTATCTCCTGAATAATGCCCTTGCCATAGGTGGTCGTACCGACCAGCTCTCCGGCGTTGAAATCCTTGACCGCACCGGCCACGATCTCGCTGGCGCTGGCCGACGAATTGTTGACCAGCAGCACATAGGGCAGATCTGTTGCGCCCGGTTTTGAACGATAGAAGGTCTTCTCACCTTTGCGGTCTTCAGTGTAGGTGACGACGCCCTCCGGCAACAGCAGATCGGCTACTTCGATGCTGGCATCGACCAAACCGCCGGGATTATCCCGTAAATCGATGATCAGGCCTTTCGCGCCGGATGTCTCCATGTTGCGCAGGACATTTTTAAAATCGTCCGCGGTCTTTTCCTCAAAAGCAGATATGCGGATGTAACCGATACCCGACGGAAGCATTTCTGATTTGACGGTTTCCAGCGTGATGGTAGCCCGAACGACTTCCAGCTCAATCTCTTTATCACCGCGCAGCAACAAGAGTTCAACCTTCGTTCCCGGCTGTCCGCGCATCGCGTTGACCGCTCCATCGATTGAATCTGCGTTGTAGTTTTTACCGTCAACCGCCAACACCTTATCGCCGGCCTGAATACCTGCCTTTTCTGCCGGCGAGCCGTCGATCGGCGCAATAATATTTACATAACCCTGCGCATCGGGTTCCAATGTGACGCCGATACCCTGGTACTCGCCCTTTGTGGATTCCTGCAACTGCTTATAATCTTCTTTTGTCAGATAACTGGAGTAGGGATCGCCGATTCCCCAAAACAAACCTCTGTAAGCGCCGGTTATCAGGTCCTGCTTTTTTACCGGCTCATAATACTTTTCTTCGATTAATTTTTGCAAGGTCGCCAGTTCACCGTAGTTTTTCTTCAAGGTCTGATATTCATTATATTCGCTGCGGGTGAGCCGGATCTGATTGGTCAGAAAATTCATCCCTAGTGAGAACAACCCCATGACCAGCGCCCCAATCACCATCGCTCCGATCAGCAGAAAGAGAAAATTACGTTTTTTTAGTGATAGCATGAAATTCGCCTTTCATTTCTATAATTGATTCTACAATTGATCAATTTGAGCTATTATAGCATTGAATATCAGTGACCACAAATTGAATCTTACGGCTGCCATTCCACTCATTCCAGCCGGGATGACCGGCCAGACGAAGCTTTTCCCCAGCTGTTATCCAGTCTCGGAAAATCTCTCCTTTTTGGAAACAAACACAATCCAGACCATCTGCCTGAAAGCGGACATGCTGCCCCAGCTCACCCATGAACACAGGGTTTTTCGTAACCACTCCGTTCAAACATAGCAACGGCCGCTCGTTGCCCCGGCCAAAGGGCTCCATGCGGTCAAGCTGTTCCAGCATCCCGACGTTGACATCCCGGGCAGCCGTCACAGCATCGATCTTCAAAATCGGTGTCAGACAAGCCGGGTCTTCTTCAAGCAGCCTCTGCATTGCCTTAGTCACCAGACTTGACATTTCACTCAAACTGTTTTTAGGCAGGGTAAATCCGCAGGCGCCGGAGTGACCGCCAAATTTTTCAAAAAGACCAGCGGCAGAAGAAAGCAGTTGATGCAGGTCGACGCCCGCTACGCTACGACCGGAGCCTTTCAGACTGTCTCCGTCAGTTTC